>CAIVSK010000251.1 GCA_903908495.1 Akkermansiaceae bacterium | reverse complement strand
TCAACGACATGACGAAGATGCTCGAGATGAAGTAGGCCGCCGAGCCGGCGCTTGGGGTTCCCCCCCCGCCTCCACGGGAATCCGCTTCCCTCCCGGCTGAAAACGTGCTCTAATGATGGCACATCGATGCCACTTCCCCTCCACAAAACCAAGATCGTCGCCACCATCGGCCCCGCGTCCGACACGCCGGAAATGCTGGAAAAGCTCCTGCTCGCCGGCATGAACATCGCGCGGCTCAATTTCTCCCACGGCGACTTCAGCGGCCACGCGGCGCGCATCGAGCGGATCCGGGCGGCAGAGCGCGCCAGCGGCCGCCGGGTCGCGATCATGGCCGATTTACCGGGACCGAAAATGCGGGTGGGCCTGATTGCGGGCGAGCCGATCCAGCTGCGCCCCGGCGACCCGTTCATTCTAACCAGTGAAGACATTGTCGGCGACCAACAGCGGGTGTCGATGAGTTTCGAGCCTCTGCCACGGGTGGTCAAACAGGATGACCGGCTGTTCCTCAACGACGGGCTGGTGCAATTGGTCGTCGAGCGGGTGGTCGGTCGTGACGTGCATTGCCGGGTGGCGGTCGGCGGCGAATTGCGCTCCAAAAAGGGCCTCAACCTGCCCGGCATCGATCTGGGCATGGGCGCGTTCACCGAGCACGACCGGGCCTGCCTGACCTTCGCCTTGAGCCACGGTGTGGACGCGGTGAGCCAGTCGTTCGTAGAATGCGCGGCGGACATCGAGGCGGTGCGGGCGGCCGCCAGCGCGCTCGGCAAGGCCCCCTTCATTATTGCCAAAATCGAGCGCGCCGATGCGCTGAGGAATTTTGACGAGATTCTGAAAGCGTCCGACGGCATCATGGTGGCGCGTGGCGACCTCGGCGTGGAAGTGCCGATCGAGGAGATGGCCATTCTGCAAAAAGACCTCATCACCAAGGCCAACATCGCCGGCAAGCCGGTCATCACCGCCACCCAAATGTTGGAGTCGATGGTGTCGAGCCGCCTACCCACCCGCGCCGAGGCCACCGATGTGGCCAACGCCATCCTCGATGGCACCGATTGCCTGATGCTTTCCGGTGAATCGGCGATGGGCAGGTTTCCCGAGGAAGCCGTCGCCATGCTGGCCAGGATCGCGGCCTTCACCGAGCCGCGGCGCCCCGCATTGCGGTTGGCGGCGATGCGCAAGATCTGCCGCCAACAAGCGCCCGACACCCGCCCGCAAGCCATGGCCTCGGTGGTGGAACATGCGCTGGAAACCCTGACATTCGTCGCCGTGTTCGTGCCCACCCGTGGCGGCAGCATGGCGCGCATGATCTCGCGCTTTAAACCCCATGCCTGGATCATCGCGGTCAGCCGCGACCACGCCAATTGCCAGGGCCTGGCATTTTCCTACGGCGTGTGCCCGGTGGAGCGCGGCGAGGCCCCGGTGGACTGGCACCAGTTTGCCGAGACCTGGGTGGCCAGCCACGAGCTGCCCGGCACCCTCGCGATGCTCGTCGCCGGCCCGTCGATCCACAACCCCGCCGCCAACGACCGGATCGAATTCATGAGCGTGGGGACGCCGCCGGCCGCCGTCTAACGGTCACAACTGCCACTGCTCCGCCCAGGCGGCGGGCAGGCGCAGCGGTTTGCCCTCGGGCATCTTGACCAGGGCGAGGGCCTGGCGGGCGGTGACGAGCAGCTGGCCATCGGCCTCGCGGACCATTTCAAAGGTGCACCAGAAGCGGGCGCGGGTGAGTTCGGCGAGGCGGCCGCGGATGACGAGCCAATCGCCGAGCATGGCCGGGCGTTTGTAATCGATCTCGCAGCGGGTGACCACCGGGTACTGGCGGGTTTCGGCCATGGCGCGGAGGTTCATGCCCATGAGGGCGGCGAGGCGGGTGCGACATGTTTCGATCATGCGGAGGTAGGCGAGGTTATGCACGACACCGCCGCAATCGGTGTCGAAAAACATCACTTCCTCGCGGGTCTCGAACTCGGGTGGGGCGCTTGGCATCGCCCGAGCATGCCCTACAATCGAGAAATCCGCAATCGCGGCTTGAATCCGCGCCGATCGATTTCATAGTTGGCGCGACGATGAAGCCGCCGATTTTTCCAACCCTCCTCGGGATTTGCGCCGGGCTGCTGGCGGCACCGTCGTTGCTGGCGGGTTCCTTCGCCGCCCCCGCCGAGGGGCCGGTGGCATTCCGCCGCGACCGGCTGCCGGTGGATGTGGACACCCAGCTGGACCTGTCTAAACAACTGTGCACCTTGGCGCAGGGCCAGGGCGGTGAACACGCCGAGGATCGCCGCCGCGTCGCCCAGATGCTCGCCCTCGCACTGGCCTTGGAGCCTGGCAATTCGGCCGCCCGCAGGTTGTTGGAAACCTTCGCCAAAAGCGTGCCGAAACCGGGCGGGGAAGCCAAGCAGTTGGAGGCCGCCCGCGCCCGCGCCTGGCAGATTTTCGGGTGGCTGGGGACGGCCGGGGCGGGTGCCGATGAATCCGCGCTGGCCGCGTGCCTCGGCGACGTCATGGCGGGCGCGGATCCGCAGAACCCGCGCGCTGAAGAGCTGCGCAAACTCGGCGAACAAGGGGCCTGGGACCACTGGATCGAGCCGCTGGCCGCATTCCAGCAGAGCGAAACCGTGACCAAGAGCGATCCGTCAGAAAAAAACCGGGTGCGGGTGCCGGATGACAAATCCCCGGCCAAAAGCCCGATTTTACGCGCCGCAGCGGTGGTGAGCACGCCGCTGTGGACCGTTGACAAGGCGAGCGGATCGACGGTCATGCGGGCGGTGCCCATTCACATGGCTGCCAAACTGAAAGATGGGCCGGCCAAGGCGGAGCCAATGTCGGTCGCTTTAGCGGCTGGACCGGCAGCGCCCGGCGGATGGACGGGAGGCCCCAAGGCAGCCACAACGGAATCTTTCAAACCGCTCGGCGAAACCCTGCTCAAGGCCCTCGACAAGGAACTCGGCAAACTGCCCGGCGGGGTGAGCGTGGGATTGGTTTGCGGCGACAACGCGGACTACCTCAACGAGCGCAATCACAACGCCATTGGGGGGGCTGCGGCGGTGCTGATGAACGCCGCCATTACCGGCACCGAACCCAACGCCACCGTCATCGGCGAGATCCAGGCCGATGGCTCGTTCAAACTGCCACCCCAATTTTGGGAAAAACTCCGCGCCCTGGGGGATGGAGGCGGCGGACGCCTGGTCCTGCCGATGGAGGCGGAAAGATATCTGCCATCGCTCCTGGCGCTCGAACAAGCCGGGTTTTTCTTCAAATACGAGGTCGTCCTTGCCGCCAATCTGCACGAACTCATCGAACGCTCCGCCAAATCCCCCGGGCCCGAATTGGCAGGCTTCACCGCCAAGTTTCTTGAGGTCCGCTCCAAACTCGGCACCCAACCCGTCACCGAATACGCGGCCAACCATTATGTGCGCCTGCGCATCGAAGACCTCGCCCGCAGCGCCACCTTCCATGCCTCCGCCCGCATGCTGGCGATTCAGGGAGCCGGCAAGCGGCCCTCGCTGTTGCCCCGCAACATTCTGGCCGGCGAATTGCGCCGCCTCATCCAACCCGTCGCTTGGATCTCCACCCATCCGGTGGAATCCCTCCAAACCAAAAATCTCAATGACTCATTTGAATCCTGCGTCCACGAGGTCGACCACCTCGAGCACTACGCGGAAATGCGCGACCGCGAACTGCTGGTCCAGGTGCGCGAGATGGTCACCATCGTCCGCAGCCTGGCACGTGCCACCCGTGGCCGCTCGGCCGACCCCAAGAACTCCAGCGTCCCCTGGCGCGGGGAATTCAACACCTTCACCCGCACCTATCAATCGGTCAGTAAAACGCTGAGCCAAGCCATCGGCGACGGCTGAATGAGCGGATAATGCCGAACTGCCTTGTCAGACACCGCCGGGGACCCCACTCTCGGGCGTACCTTTTGTCTGCTGGCTTATGAAAACGCTCATTGAAAACACCCGAATTGTTTCTCCGGATCTGGAAATTGAAGGAGGGGCACTGCTCCTCGACAACGGCGCCATCATCGCGCTGCTCCAGCCCGGCACCCCGCACCCGCCCGCGGAGCTCGTCATCGACGCCGCCGGCCGCATCTCGATGCCCGGCTTCATCGACATCCACTCCCATGGCGCCGATCATCACGACGTCTGCGACGGCTCGCTCGAGGCGATCCGCCACATTGCCAGGCGCAAACTGCAGGAGGGCGTCACCACCTGGTTGCCCACCACGCTGACCCAACCGCAGGACAAGCTCGAACGGGTGGCCGCCGAGTGCGCCAAGTATTTTGCCAACCCGGAGTTCTGCAAAACCCCGGGCCTGCACGTCGAAGGGCCGTTCATCAATCGCAATAACGCCGGCGCGCAAAACCCCGAGTTCGTCCGCCCGCCCAACATGGCGGAACTCGCGGCCATTCACGCCATTGCCAAGGTGCTCATCGTGTCGATCGCCCCGGACGTCGAAGGCGCGCTCGAGGTGATCCGTGCCGCCAAACTGCTCGGCATCGCCAGCTCCGGTGCCCACACCTCGGCCAGCGCCGCGCAAATCCGCGCCGCCAAGGCCGCCGGTCTCACCCACCTCACACATTTCGGCAACGCGATGACGCCGCTGCACCACCGCGAGATCGGCGCGGTCGGTGCCGGCCTGGTTGACGACGCGCTGATGCTCGAACTCATCTGCGACACGATCCACCTGTGCCCGGACATGCTCAAGCTGGTGTTTGAACTGGTGCCCATTGACCGGCTGATGCTCATCACCGATTCGATGGCGGCGTCGTGGATCGGCGCCGGCGAAACCTCGCTCGGCGGCCTCGCCGTGGTGGTCAAGGACGGCGCCGCCCGCCTCAAGGACGGCGGCGCACTGGCCGGCTCCGCGCTGCGCTTCAACGAAGGCTTGCGCAACATCGCCAGCCTCATTCCGCTGCCGCTGCACCAACTCGTCAAGACCACCTCCTGGAACCAGGCCCGCTCGCTCGGCCTGCCCGGCGTCGGCAAACTCGAACCCGGCTTCCAAGCCGACATCGTCATCCTCAACCCGGATTTCTCGGTCTGGAAAACCCTCGTCGACGGTGCCGAGCGCTGAAATCCGGCCAGGACTGGACATCCTGACCCGGCCCGGAAATCGTCGCACTCAGGGAAAATGAGTGAAGCCGTTTGAATCCGGTCAGGATGCCCGGACCACGTGGTGCGGGCAGGAAGTCAGGGCGTTTCCTCTGCGGTCAGGATGTCTGAGGCCAGCCACTGGCACGCGGTGGCGGCATCCACCGCGATTTGCCCGCGCAATAGATCCAGCGACGCAAACCGCTGCTCCGGGCGCAGAAACCGCACAAACGTGACCTCAATCTCGCGGCCGTAGAGGTCGCCGGAAAAATCAAACAAATGCACCTCCAACACCCGGTTCGAGCCGTCCACCGTCGGCCGCACGCCGAGGTTGGCCACGCCGGGTCGCACCTCGCCGCCCACCACCGCCACGCGCACCGCCCACACCCCGTCGGGTGGCGTGAGTTCCTCGCCGATGGCCACATTGGCGGTCGCAAACCCGAGTTGGCGGCCAAGTTTGCGACCTTCCACCACCTTGCCGGAAACCGCGTATGGCCGCCCCAACATGCGTGCGGCGGCCTCCAACGAGCCGTCGCGGACCGCCTGCCGGATACGCGTGCTGCTCACCCGCTCGCCATCCACCATCACCGGCGCCACCGTCGCCAATTCAAAACCGGCCGCCACCGCCCGCGCCCGCAAAAACTCCACATCGCCGCGGCGGCCGCGCCCAAAACGCCAGTCCTCGCCGACCGCAAGGGTGCGGATCGGGGCCGCCAGCAATTGTTGGAAAAACTCCTCCGCCTCCAGCTGGGCCAAGGCCGCATCAAAATGCACGGGCACGAACAAGCCGGCGCCGAGTTGCTCGACGATGCGCCCTTTGTGCGCCAGCGTGGTGAGCACCGCGCTGGCGGCCTTGTCGGGGGCCAGCAGGCGCTCCGGATGCGGATCAAAGGTCACCACTCCGGCGACGCCCCCGCTGCGGGCCGCCGCCGCCACGGCACGGGTGATCACTGCCTGATGGCCGATGTGGACCCCATCAAACATTCCGAGCGCCAAATGCAAGGGAGTTCCCAGCGCAGGCAGTTCATCCAGCCGGTTTCGTATCAACACGCCCGTGTGATAGCCCCAGCGCCCCCAAACGAAAACCCAAATCGGTGATTCCCGCCACCGGAGGACGGTTGATTTTCCCTGAAGAGGTGTCACCCTCGCTTCCCAGAGGTCCTGAGCCCCCCAGAAAAACTCCCATGTTCCGCTTCATCCACACCGCTGATCTGCACCTCGACAGCCCGTTGCGCGGCCTCGCCTCACGCGAAGGCGCACCCGCCGAAGAACTTCGCGGCGCGAGCCGCCGGGCCTTGGATCAACTGATCGACCTGGCGCTGGCCGAGCGCGTCGATTTCGTGGTGATCGCCGGGGACGTCTACGACCGCGACTGGAAGGACTACAACACCGGGTTGTTTTTCCGCTCGCGGATGATCAAACTCAGGGAGGTCGGCATTCCGGTGTTCATGATCGCTGGCAATCATGACGCGGCATCCGTGATTTCCCGCAAACTGAGCCTGCCGGATAACGTGAAGTATTTCTCCAGCCGCGCCGCGGAGACGGTGGAACCCGCGGCCTGGCCGGTGGCGCTGCATGGCATGAGTTTCCCGAACCGCGCGGTCGATGAGAACCTGGTGCCGCGCTACCCGCCAGCAGTGGCGGGCAAGTTCAACATCGGCATCCTCCACACCAGCCTGGCGGGGAATGCCGGCCACGACACCTACGCCCCCTGCAGCGTGGAGGAACTCATTGCCAAAGGCTACGATTACTGGGCGCTCGGCCATGTCCATCAGCCGGCCGTCATTTGTGAAAACCCGTGGCTGGTCTATCCGGGCAACATCCAGGGCCGCCACGCCCGCGAATGCGGCCCACGCGGCTGCCGCGTCGTCACCGTCAACGACGCGCTGGTGGTCAGCGCCTGCGCGTGGCACCCGCTCGACGTCGCCCGCTGGGCATCGCTGGCGGTGGACCTCACCGGAATCGCCGCGATGGACGAGCTGCGCCGACTGACCCGCGCTGCCTTGGGCGAGGCGCTGGAGGCTGCCGCCGGTCGTTTGTTGGCCGCACGGGTCACCTTCACGGGCACGACCGCACTGCATGGTTTGCTGTGCAGCCGCCCGGACCGGCTCGATGCGGAGGTGGAGGCCTGCGCCCAGGATTGCGGCGAGGGCCGGATATGGATCGAGCGGGTCGGCTCGGAAACCCGCCCGGTGGTCAGCCTGGAGGATCTTGCCGGCCGCGACGGGCTGACCAAGGTGGTGGTCGAGGCCCTCACTGAATTCCGCACGAGTGAGGGGATTTTGCCTGCGGAAGTGGTGGAAATGCTGGGTTTTCTGCCACTCGATTTGGCCGACCCGCTGCGCAGCGCGTGGCAGGGGGCGGGGCG
>CAIVSK010000250.1 GCA_903908495.1 Akkermansiaceae bacterium | reverse complement strand
GCCACGGTCATCCCCCCGCAAGAACGAACCAAGACGCTGGTGCCGCCGCACCTTACCAAGCATGGAGCGGGCCGGTGACGCTGCGCGTGAAATCCGCCGATCGCGTTCTAACCGAAGCGAGCCTGGACGCGCGCATCGAAGCGCTAGCCACGACGAACGTCGTTATCGGCCTGACGTGGCCGCAACAGTCCGGCCCGGGCGTGCTGGAAGTGGAATTGCACGGTGCGGATGGCAAACCCGTTCACTGCCTTCGGAACCTCGGAATCCGCAATTCCAATTTTTGAATGAGCACTTGTACTTATATGTCTAAACATCCGGTTTTCCGCGCGCTCATCCCATTCGCCGTCCTGGCCGCGTCGCACGTTGCCGCGGCAGAACCCCAAGCCTTTGGCGCGGCGGATGTCGCCGCGTTTGCCACTCCGGCCCACGCCTATCACCCGGAGACATTGCTCTTCTTTGCCGGGGGAAATGTGGCGGCAAATGGAATCACGGCGGATTTGGAGGCCATCGCAGCGGCGGGGATCGGAGGTATCCAATTGTTTCATGGCCAGTTCGGCGGCCCGTGGCCGGGGGTGACGCCGCAGATTGAATGCCTGAGTCCGGCCTGGGACGGCGCGATCAATCACGTGGGCAGGGAGAGCCGCCGGCTGGGCTGAATTTCGAGATGGAGAACTGCGCGGGCTGGGCGAGGTCCGGCGGACCTTGGATCACTCCGGAAACCGCGATGCGCAATCTCGCTTGGTCCCGCACCGATGTGACCTGAGGGGGCTCCGACCTCATTGCGCTGCCCAAGCCACAGCCTAGCAATGAAGACTGGCGCGACTATCACGAGGTGGCCGTCATGGCTTTCCCGACTCCCGCGGGTGACACCGCCAAGCCGCTCGTTCCAACAAGTGTTAGAAGCAGCCGCCAGGACCTGCCCTGGGATAAATCGCTTGGCTCCCCCGACGGCGCAGCGATCCACTTGGATCCTAACATCGAAGGCACCTGGGTGGAAGCCACCTTCGCCGCAGAAGTCACGCTGCGCAGCGTCGAGTTTCCCTCCATCCAGAAATTCAATCACGGCTGGAGCTACGAGCCGGGCGTGAAGGTGAAGATCGAGGCCGTGCTCGCCAGTGGCTTGAATCCGGTGGCGGATTACGACATGCCGCAGAGCAGTTGGACCGACGATCAGCCGATGACGCTGGCCTGCAAGGAAGTTGCCGCCCGCACCTATCGGATCACCATCGTCAACAAGCATCCGATGGATTTCCCCTACCTGCGCCTCTTCAGCGCCGGGCGCAAGCATAACTGGGAGTCCGAGGCGGGTTGGACTTTGCGCAGCCTGGACCGCAGCCCCTATCCACTGCAGTCGAAACCGGCCTGGCTCGATCAAAGCCGGCTCGTCGACCTAACTGGTAAGCTGGACGCAGCCGGAATCCTCCACTGGAAGGCCCCCGCCGGCCACTGGACCCTCCTGCGCTGGGGCCACGTCAACACCGGCGCGAAAAACGGCCCGGCCCCGCCTGCGGGAATCGGTTGGGAGTGCAACAAATTCGCCGACCTGCCAATGTGCGAGTTCTGGCAGCCACGCATGGAAAACTTCGTCGGCAGTTTCAATTTCAAACCGATCAAGCCCTGCGTCTCCGCCGCGCGCATGTATGGCAAACGCCGCATCGGAGCCGAGGCCTTCACCTCGTTCAACCTGACTTGGGCCGAGCATCCGGGCATGCTCAAGGCGATTGCTAACATGCACTTCGCGGAAGGCATCACGCACCTGTTCTTGCATGCCTACACCCACTATCCGCGCAGCGATGCCCTGCCACCCGGCACCTCCCTGGGTAGCATTGGGGTTGGCACGCCGTTCGACCGCGGCCAGACTTGGTGGAAGCATATGCCGGAATTCACCGGCTATCTGGCGCGCTGCGGATATTTGTTAGAACACGGCAACCCGGTGTCTGACGTGCTCTGGTACCTCGGCGACGAGCTTGACCACAAGCCTCTGGAGACCGCGCCCTTCCCCGCCGGGTATCGCTTCGACTACTGCAACCCGGACGCCTTGCTGCACCGCATCACGCTGAGCGATGGCCGCTGGGTCACGCCCGAAGGCATCAGCTACCGCGTGTTGTGGCTGCCCGACTGCCCGCGTATGTTGCCGGAAACCCTCGAACACATCCTGGCCCTCGTCCAACAGGGTGCCACCCTCTCGGCACCGCTCCCCAACCAACTCTCGGTGGAGGTCACCAACACCTGGCGCAACCGCCTCGCCTATGATTCAGCCCGTCCCGAGGCACAGCGCAAAACCTGGGTCATGAGCGGCCCAAGCCCGGTCCCGCTGATTCCCGCCGGCCTGCTCGGCCCGGTGAACCTGCGCGTCGGACAAATCGTGACGGTTCCGTGAATCGACGTCTATCAATCTGGAATCCGCCATCCGCGCAACCAAGAAACAACAGAGTGAAAACATAACCCGCCCCGGCCCAATCCCGGATTTTCACCTTCTTGCCATTCGCATATTTGACCAGTTCCTCCCAAGAACGGGAATCCGGCGTTGCTGCGGCATAGGTCCGGAACGCATGGGGAGGGGCGGATTCGGGCAGCCGTTTTTCCAAACGCAGGCGCAGGCCGTCCTCGAGAAAACGAGTCAGGCTCACCCCTGCCCGGGCGGCCTCGGCCTTCGCCTCCCGGTAGAGGCGGTCATCAATGCGAAGCGTGGTTTGCATGACAGCAAAGTGTCTTATGACAGCTTTCTGCAAATGCAAAGTTTCGGAGGCCCTGGGAAAACGGGCTTGCGGACGGGGCCGGGCTGGGTGAGCCTCCGGCCATGGAACATCATGTCTATTTTTGGTTGAAGGACGAGTGCAAGAGTGCGGCGGACCGTGCGGTGTTTGAGCAGGGGCTGGCCTCGCTTTTCGACATCGCGCTGGTGAGTGGCGGCCGCTGGGCGGTGCCGGCTGCGGTGATGGCCCGCCCGGTCATCGATCAATCTTGGGACTACGCGCTGACGATGCAATTTGCCAGCGTGGCGGACCAGGATGCTTATCAGGTCGACCCGCAACACCACGTGTTTATTGAAACCTTCAAGGGCTGGTGGGCCCAGGTGCAGGTGAGGGATCTGGCCTGAGGCGCCGGCGGACGATTGTCTCAAGCTGACCCGATGTCTGGAAAATCCACCGCCGACGCGCTGCCTGCCGGGACGTTTTTACCGATGTCGCGGTCGGAGATGGATGTGCTCGGCTGGCACGAGCTCGACGTCCTGCTGATCACCGGCGACGCCTACGTCGACCATCCGTCGTTTGGTGCGGCGATGATCGGGCGGGTGTTGGAGGCGGACGGCTTGCGCGTCGGCATCGTCGCCCAACCGGATTGGAAATCGCTGGAATCCATCACGGTGATGGGGGCACCGCGCTTGTTCGTGGGGGTGACCGCCGGCAATCTCGACTCCATGGTGTCGAATTACACGGTCGCCCGCCACAAGCGCAAACTCGATGTGTACAGCGCCGGCGGGATCGCCGGACAGCGGCCGAATCACGCGGCCGTGGTGTATGCGCAGATGGCGCGGCGCGCGTTTCCCGGCGTGCCGGTGGTGCTGGGCGGCATCGAGGCGAGCATGCGGCGGGTGGCGCACTATGACTATTGGGAGGACAAGCTGCGGCCGTCGATCCTAACAGACTCGAAGGCGGACCTGCTGGTCTACGGCATGGGTGAGCGCGCGGTGCGGGAGGTGGCCAGCCGCTTGCGCCACGGGGAAGGGGACCTGGGCGGCATTCCGGGCACGGCGATCCTGCTGGGAGCCAAGGCCAGCGCGGCGGCGGATTTTTCCGGCTGCATCGTGCTGCCGTCGTGGGAGGATCTGCAGGCGGACGTCAGGCTGCTGCTGGCGCTGACCAAGGTGACCGAGGTGCAGCAGACGCCGTACTGCGGCAAGCGCTTGGTGCAGATGCACGGCGCACGGGCGGTGGTGCTGGAGCCGCCGGCCATGCCGGTGGATGGCCCGGAGTTGGATGCCTTGTATGAATACGGGTTTCAGCGGGCGGCGCATCCGTCCTATCAGGATCCGGTGCCGGGTTTTGCGACGATCAAGGATTCGGTGATTGTGTCGCGCGGGTGTGCCGGGGGCTGTACGTTTTGCGGGTTGGGCCTGCATCAGGGGAAATTTCTATCAAGCCGCAGCGTGGAGTCGGTGTTGCGGGAGGTGCGGCAGTTGGGTGAGCTGGCGTCATTCCGCGGCACGGTGTCCGACCTGGGCGGGCCGACGGCCAACTTGTATGGTGCGAGGAATGGTCACGTGGCGGCGTGTCGGGACTGCCACCGGCCGAGTTGTTTGTGGCCGGCGATCTGCCCGCATTTTGAGATCAACGAAGGGCCGGGTCTGGAGATATTGCGCGGGGCGCGGCAGGTGCCCGGGGTGAAGCATGTATTTGTGCAAAGCGGGATTCGGATGGATGTGGCCCTGCGCACGCCGGAATACCTGCGTGAACTGGTGCAACACCATGTTTCCGGCCACATCAAGGTGGCTCCGGAACACCTGCATCCCGATGTGCTCCGACGCATGCGCAAGCCGGCGGCGGATTTCCCAGCTTTCATGGCCAAATTCGCTGAACTCAGCGAGGCGGTCGGCAAACAGCAATATCTGGTGCCCTATTTCATCTCCAGTTTCCCCGGTTGCACCGACCAGGAAATGGGCGTCGTCGAGCAGTTCCTCAAGCAGGAGCGCTGGAATCTCCAGCAGGTGCAGGATTTCATCCCGCTGCCCATGACGGCCTCCACCGCCATGTACGTCACCGGCCTGGATATCAACAGCGGCAAGCCGATCCCGGTGGTGCGCAATGCCGGCGAGCGCGAAAAGCAGAAAAACATGCTGAGGCCCAATCAACCCGGCCACAACCGCAGCAGCCGCTCCGAATTGGATGCGATGGACTGAGCTCTGTCGCCGCTGTCGGCTTGCGGCACGGGTGACAAAGGTGTAATGCTGGCGTCGCAGTGGCTCCCATTCTCTCCATCTGGGTGCTCGGCGATGGCAAGCCGGGTCACCAAAACCAAGCGCTCGGCCTGGCCGAGGCTGTGGCCCGCTTGCGTCCTTGCTCGATCCGGCAAATTTCGCTGGCTGGCAAACGCGGGTTGGTGGGGCGGCTGCGCGCGGCGCTGCAGGCCGCTGCGGGCTTGCCCAAGCCGGATTTGCTCATCGCCGCTGGTCACGCCACGCATCCCGCCTTGCTGTGGTTGGCAAAAAAACTCCGCGTGCCGAGCATCGTGTTGATGCGCCCGAGCCTACCGCTGCGCTGGTTCGATCTGTGCATCGCGCCCGCTCACGATTTCCGCCACGCGCCCACCGCGCCGAATGTTCTGACCACCCTGGGCGCGCTCAACCGGGTGCAGGCCAACTCCACCACCGCGTCGCGCTGCGGCGGATTGCTGCTGGTGGGCGGCCCGTCCGACACCCATGCTTGGGACGAGCCAGCGTTGCTCGATGCACTGGTGGAAATCTGTGGTGCCGATGGCGGCGGGCCATGGCTGCTCACCGATTCCCGCCGCACGCCGCCCGGGTTTCTGGCGCGGTTGCGGCTACGCCTGCCCGCGGTGGCGGTTTTCCCCCACACCGAAACGACCCCCGATTGGCTGCCGGCCCGCCTCGCCGGGGCGGCCGACGTGTGGGTCACCGAGGATTCCGTGTCGATGGTCTATGAAGCGCTCTCGTCCGGCGCTCGGGTCGGCTTGCTGCCCGTCCCCCGCCGCAAGCAGGACACCCGGGTGCTGCGCGGACTCCGCCAGCTCGTGGAATCCGGCTGGGTCACTCCCTATCCGCTCTGGTGCCAATCCCGCATGCTTGCCGCCCCTCCCCAACCGCTGCAGGAAGCCACCCGCTGCGCCGCCACAGTCCTGGCTGAATTCTTCCCGCCGCCGCCCACTGCCTGACCCCGAACTGCCTGGATTGTAGCGGCGTGTCTATGACCGCCACAGCTCCTGAGCGGCCAATGAACCCGCGTCTTCAGCAAGCTCCTTCTCATTCGCATCGACGCTCACAGCGCGCCGCTTCAATTCATCTCAGGCACCTTCCGAGAGTTGTTTTTGCGCCGACACCAAGCGCTAAATGCCGGAATTCGCCGGAATTTGCCGAATTGTGCGAATTTTGCAAAAAACGTCTTGCACCCGACCGCCCTCTCCCCTCATCTTCCGCCGCGAACCCCACACGGGGCGTTAGCTCAGCTGGTAGAGCACTTGCATGGCATGCAAGGGGTCAGCGGTTCGAATCCGCTACGCTCCACTTTCCCTTACCTACAAGGGAAAGTGGCCACTCAGAAGCCCGAAAGCGGCAAGCTGGGAACGAAAGTGGAAACAAATCCACCAAAAGCCTTATGGGTTTTTAGCGTTTCATGCCGTTAAGGAAATCAAAGGATTCCGCAAGCTGGCACGCTGAATTGGAAAGGTGCCCGGTGCAACGCGGCTTTCGTCGCCGGAGGCTTCTGAGAATATCGAACATCTTGCTGGCACCATGGGCGGATAAGAGATAGGCTCAAGCCATGAAAGCACAAGCGACCAAATGCAAACCGATCATCCCGGAGGGGACTTACGTGCCGAGCAACTTGTCTTACGAGGAGAGGGACAAGCAGTGCCTCTTGAACAACCGGAACAATATGGCATCGAGAGAGGACGTTCTCGGAAGGCTTGGACTCGACGTGAAAACGAATCAAGCCCGGCCGAAATAGACGCCGAAGACGCCCAACTGAAACAATGGGCGCAGGCGACCGGAAATTACGTCAATCATGCGGCAATTGACGATTTGTCCAAGCTGGCGGATCGAGTGACCAAAGGAACCGAGCACGATGTGTTCATTTTCTCCAAGCGTGAGAATCCATTCGTCGTCCGCCTGACGAAGTTGGACATGTTCGGACTTCCGCACCGGACGCCGGGCGAATACATCGACCGCTGGCGTCTTTCCAACGCCGCTTTCCCCGACACCAAGGTTTCGTTGATTGGATACACCGAGAACGCCAGGGGCAACGGAGTAATTCTAACCTCACAGCGCTATTTTGAAGGAACGAAACGAGACCAGAAGGGAATTGATGCGGCCTTTGGCAAACTCGGATACCAGCGCATCAAGGGCGAGGGCACTCGTTACCGGAATTCCGAAACCGGCGTGGAAATCCATGACGCTCATACCGACAACGTGATTTTCGACAAGTCGGGCAACCCGATTCCATTCGATGTTATGCTTAACGATCCGAACGACTATTTCGACATGCAGGATTCCGAGTTGTCATGGGACCAAGGCCTTGCTTGAAACTGACGGACCCAAGCGACAAACGCACCTAGGTTCCCGATGTCGATGCGCTGAAAAGGGTTCTGAGGTGATTCACCTTCATCAGATCAACGGAACCTGTTAATCTGCGGATGCCTGCCCTTGCCTCGCCGCGGGGAATCTGTTGGAATCCGTCCACGCTTCCGGCCGACGCCTGGCTTTCCGTCGCAGCGCAATCTTTCCCAGTCCCATGCCCGACGCCCCCCCCGCGCAAATCACCGCCTTCATCGCGCGCTGGCAAAACTCCGGTGCCGCCGAGCGTGCCAATTACGTGCTTTTCCTCAGTGAACTCTGCGACCTGCTCGACTTGCCGCGCCCCGATCCATCTTCCCCCGACAACTCCCACAACGCCTACGTCTTCGAGCGGGCCATCGCTCGCAGGAATCCCGACGGCACCACGTCCACCGGATTCATCGACCTTTACCGGCGCGGCTCCCTTGTGCTGGAAAGCAAGCAGGGTACCAATGCGCCCGGTGAGGCGGAGAATCCTTTCGCCGCCGCTGCCGCCCCGACGAAAACCGGCCACGGCAAGCGCGGCACCGCCGCCTTCGACAAAGCCCTTGAGCGTGCCTACCACCAGGCCCGAGGCTACATCACCGCCCTGCCGCCCGAGGAGGGCCGCCCTCCGTTCCTGATCGTCTGCGACGTTGGCCACACCATCGACCTCTACGCGGAATTCACCGGTACCGGCGGCCAGTACGAGCGCTTCCCTGATCCGGTCTCGCACCGCATCACCCTGCCGGACCTCCACCGCCCGGAAATCCGCGAACGCCTCCGCAAAGTCTGGCTGGATCCGCACGCGCTCGACCCTTCCAAAGTCGCCGCCGCCATCACCCGCGACATTGCCGGCCGCCTTGCGCTTTTGGCCAAGTCGCTCGAAGCCGACGGCCACAACCCGCAAGTCATCGCCGGGTTCCTCCAGCGCTGCCTGTTCACGATGTTCGCCGAGGACGTGGGCCTATTGCCCGAGGATGGCTTCAAAAACCTGTTGGAACGCATCAAGGACACGCCGCGGGGATTCCCGGTGATGGTCTCCGGCCTGTGGCGGGAAATGGCCACCGGCACCGAGTTTTCCGCCCTGCTGATGAAGGAAATTGCCTGCTTCAACGGCGGGCTGTTCGAAAATACCACCGCCTTGCCGGTATCCACCGCGCAACTGGCCATGCTCATCGAAGCCGCCGGCAAGGATTGGAGCGCAGTCGAGCCGTCCATCTTCGGCACGCTGCTTACCCGCGCCCTCGATTCCCGCGAACGCCACAAACTGGGAGCCGAATACACGCCCCGTGCCTACGTCGAACGCCTGATCCGCCCCACCATCATCGGCCCGCTGCGTGACGAATGGGACGCCGTGCGCGTCGCCGCCGCAACCCTGCACGAGGAAGCCGACAAAGCCGAAACCCAAGCCGACCAACTGGAAGCCGACGCCAAAGTGAAAATGGCAGCCGGTGCCTCCTCCGAGGCAAAGCAACTCGGTGCCGAGGCCGCCCGCCTGCGCAAGGATGCCGGCAAGCGGGATGCCGAGGCCCTCCAACAAGTCATCGCGTTCCACCGCCATCTGTGCAAGCTGCGCATCCTCGACCCGGCTTGCGGCACCGCCAACTTCCTTTATGTCACCATGGAGCACATGAAGCGGCTCGAAGCCGAGGTGCTCGAACTTGTCGCCGCCCTGGGTGGTGACGCGGGCATGGAAATGCACGGCTTCCGCGTCCGCCCCGAGCAATTCATCGGCCTCGAACTCAACCAACAAGCGGTTGCCATCGCCCAACTCGTGTTGTGGATCGGTTATTTCCAGTGGCAGCGCAAGACCACCGGCAAAGCCGACACTGGCGACCGCCCGCTGTTGCCCAAGGACAAAAGCATCTTTGAACAGGATGCCGTGCTCGCCTACGACGCGCGCCTTCCCCGCCGCGACCCGCAATCCGGCGAAATCCTCACCGTCTGGAACGGCTACACCACCAAGCCGCACCCGGTCACCGGTAAGGAAGTGCCCGACGAATCCGCCCGCCGTGCCCTGTTTGATTACACCAACCCACGCCGCGCCGAATGGCCGCAAGCGGATTATATCGTCGGGAATCCGCCGTTCCTTGGAAACAAGCGGATGCGCGATGGGCTTGGAGACGGCTACGTCGAAGCACTCCGCGAAGCATGGAAGAAGAGCAGCCCAAATTCATGGGACTTTGTTATGTTCTGGTGGCAGAAAGCAGCCGAACTTACCCGTGACGGCAACTGTCAGCGTTTTGGGTTCATCACCACAAACTCTATCACGCAGCCGTTCAATCGCGGCGTGATTGAACCTTTTCTAATTGATGAGCAAAAACCGCTGCATCTCGCCTATGCAATCGCCGATCATCCGTGGGTCGATTCGGCTGATGGCGCGGCGGTTCGCATCGCTCTCACGGTTGGCGATTCCGGTAAATCCGAAGGGATGTTAGCTACCGTCATTGAAGAACGCGAGACCGGTGAAGGGGCGCATGAGGTGATCTTATCCACTGCTGGGGGAAACATCGCCGCTAATCTTCAATTAGGAGCTGATGTATCAAGCTCCAAACCGCTCCTGGCGAACATGGGCCTCGCCAACCAAGGCGTGACCCCCCTCGGGCTGGGATTCCGATTAGTCGCCGAAGAATTGCCCGGTTTGAGGATCAAAGACGGCGAAGGCCATCCTGTCGTGAAACCCTATGCAATTGGTCGAGACATCGTGCAGCGATGGGAAGGTAAGTTCATCATCGACTTCTTCGGATTAACCGAGACCGAAGCCGCCGAACAATTCCCTGAACTGTTCCAGCGTATTCTTAATCTGGTCCGTCCAGAACGCCTGACTCAAAAGCGGGACACCTACCGAAACAACTGGTGGATCTTTGCGGAGCCTCGCTCTGTGATGCGTCGCACTTTGGTTGGGCTTCCCCGCTACATCGCCACCTGTCGCACCGCTAGGCATCGGCTTTTTGCATTCCTAACTGGCAACACGGTTCCAGACGCAAAGATCGTCGCCATCGCATCGGATGACCCATTCATCCTTTCGGTCTTGTCCAGTGCGATTCATGGCCTTTGGGCGGAGCGAACGGGCGTGCGTATGGGAGTCGGGAATGACCTGAATTACAACCATGCATACTGCTTCAACAAATTCCCATTTCCCGTTTTGTCTGATTGCGCGTTGAAGGAGCGCATCCGTAACCTTGGCGAACGACTCGACGCGCACCGCAAGCGCCAGCAAGAGCTATATCCCGACCTCACGCTAACCGGCATCTACAACGTACTCGAAAATCTCCTCTCCGGTGTTGCCCTCGATGCCAAGGACAAGGCGGTTCACGACAAGGGCCTGGTGTCGGTGCTCAAGCAGATTCACGACGACCTCGACGCCGCCGTGCTGGAAGCCTATGGGTGGATGGATTTGGGCAGGGACCTTTTTCCGAAAGGTCCGTGTGCGGGGAACGTAAGGCAGGGACCTTTTTCCGAAAGGTCCGCGTGCGGGGAACGCGAATGGAGTGACCCAAAGGCTACTCCATTCTCACCCCCCGCTCCCGGACGCGTCGGAAACGCGTCCCTGCCCATAGCCGACCTCCTCGCTCGTGGCGGTCCCGATGCCGAAGCCCTCGAACAGCAAATCCTCACCCGCCTCGTTGCGCTCAACCACGAACGCGCGGCGGAAGAAAAGCGCGGCCTCATCCGCTGGTTGCGCCCGGACTATCAAGCCCCCGGCGCAGCCACCGCCCAACAAGCCGAAATCGGCCTCGGCGACGACGACAGCACCCCGGACACCGCCGCGCCCGTCATCCTCGAATGGCCGGCCGAGCTGCCCGCGCAAGTGGCCGCCCTGCGCAAGCTCCTGCCCACCATCGGCCCAGCCCCCGGTGCTGCCACCGCTGAGCTCGCCGACCGTCTCGCCGCCGGCTTCGGCCGCAAGTCCCAGAAGCGTACCGCACAAATCAGTGCCATCCTCGACACCCTCAAAGCGTTGGGGCTTGTCAACTGAGACCCGTTGCACTGTGCCACACAGCGGACGATAGATGCGAATAGAGACAAAAGGGACTTGTCTGATAGGCACGGATTCGATGGAGTGCTTGTCGCCCATGGAAGGCGATTCAACAAACGGGGTGCTCCGGGTATTGATCCCGATAGGCTGGCCCGGAGTTGAGTCGCCTTCCACGGTGCCGGGTCGGGTACCCCTGGGCTGTCACTCCCCGCCCGTGGTGGTTGGTGGCTGGGCACGCTGGCGGCAGGGCAGGGCGGTGGCGCGCGTGCCGGGTGGCCGGGCCTGGGCTGCACTTTTTGAATCAGTTAGGAAAAGCGCTCTATCCCTTATGCCCGTAGGGCGCGCCTGACTGGACTCGAACCAGTGGCATTCCGCTTAGAAGGCGGATGCTCTATCCAACTGAGCTACAGGCGCATATTTATTTGCAACGACTTACGACAACAAAAATCGGTGACAAAAGCATTTTGACCACCAGGGGGCAAGATTTTTGCACGTCAGCACCTGTGTGAGGGGGATTTTCCCCGACAAAGGCGATTGGCGAAGCGTGGCTGGGAAAGTGGTGAAGCATGCGGACGGGACTTACTAGCTCCGCCCCAAGGTCGCCGACAAGCAAATTCGTGTCGGCCGCGGGGCCATCAGGATGCAGTGAAGTTGAATGAACCCGAATGAGGCAAGCGCGATGCGCGGTGCATTCTCCAGTCATGGGCCTCCGGGCAAGACGCCCAGACCACGGTGGCGCGGGCAGACTGCCCAATACTGCTGACTTAGCGTGCTCTGATCGGAAGACAGCGCGTCCCGCCTGTGAGGGAAGACAGCGCGTCCCGCCTGTCCGCGCTTGAAAGGACAGGCTGGAAGCCCGTCGTCCATGACAGGCAGGATGCCGATTCTCCCGCCAAGTCAGCAGTATTGGGCGGGACGCCACAGCCACGCCGGTACGATCGCGGGTCAGCGGCCTTCGGCGATGCGCTCGGCGAGCATCGGGGGCAGGCCGGCGGCGAGGATTTTCGCCTGGGTCTTGGCGATGTCATATTCGACGCGGCGAAACACCACGAGGTGGTGATCGCTGTCGTAGATGGCGTAGCACGAGCGCCAATCGCCATCGCGCGGTTGGCCGACCGAGCCGCAGTTGATGAAATATTTCGTGCTTTTTTCGATGATGATCGAATCGGCCGGCACTTCGTGGACCTTGTCGTTCTTGGTGTACACCCGCGGCACATGGGTGTGGCCGTGGAAACAGAGCTGGGTGAATTGATAGGAAAAATTGGCCATCGCGTCGAAGCGGTTGGTGACGTAATTCCAGTGCGCCGGTTGGTCCAGGGTGCTGTGGACCACGGTGAAATCCGACACCTGGCGCACCATCCGGAGGCGTTGCAGCCACAAGCGCTGGTCGTCATTGAGCTGGGCGCGGGTCCACAACAGGGCGGCGGCGGCCACCGGGTTCATGCTTTCGAGGGAATGGGTGCCAGCGGCGTCCTCGTCGTGGTTGCCCTTGATGGTGGGACAATCCATTTGGCGGAGGGTTTCGAGGCAGGCCACCGGGTCGGCATTGTAACCGACCACGTCGCCGATGCACACGTAATCGGTGACGCCCTGCTTGGAAGCGTCGTCGAGCACCGCCTCAAGGGCTTCGAGGTTGGCGTGAATGTCACCGAAAAGAGCGATCCGCATGGGGCAATATACGATAGTGTCGCGCAAGGATTGTCCGTTTTATTGCAAGTGTCGAGACGAAATCGAAGCGGCGGGGGAAAACTGCAGGGCCTGAAATTCGCGCGGGAGTGTTTTTGGGGCGCCTCCAGGCCCTTCTGAATGTTTGTAAAATACTTAGAATGAATGGCTTATGAAGTTTAAGAATGAGTGAAAGACAAGCGTGGGGGATTCTGCTACACTGGTTCAGATGGCCGAGGGAAACGAACAAACCGCGAAGGAACCGGAAGCGCTGCAGGGTGATGCGATTCTGGGTGAGGCGTACGCGAAGACGCGCAAGAGTTTGATTGCCAAGCTGGACAACTGGGAGGACCAAAAGGCGTGGGATGAGTTCTACAAGATTTACTGGCGGTTGATTTACTCGGTGGCGGTCAAGGCAGGCCTGCGTTCCGACGAGGCGTTTGACTGCGTGCAGGAGACGATTCTCTCGATCGCGAAGCAGAGTAAGAAGAATTTGTATGATCCGGCCCAGGGATCGTTCAAGACCTGGCTGATGAACATGACACGCTGGCGGATCAACGACCAATTTCGCAAGCGCAAGAAGGACACCGCGATGGTGGGCGGGGATTGGGAAAACGACCGCAAGACTGCGGTGATTGATCGCGTCGAGGATCCTAACGGCGAGGTGCTGACGCGGCTGTGGGACATGGAGTGGAAGAAGAACGTGGCCGACGCCGCGCTGACCCGGGTCAAGGCCCATGTGTCACCCAAGCAATATCAGATTTTTGATTGCTATGTGATCAAGCAATGGGATGCCAAGAAGGTGCAGGAGCATTTGAATGTGAGTATGGCACAGGTGTATTTGGCGAAGCACCGGGTGGGAGCCGTCCTCAAGCGTGAACTCGCAAAACTCGAAGAAGATGTCGACTAAGTCGCGCCCGGACCCGGTGATACCGGATCATGAGATTCTCCGGAAAATCGGCGGAGGTGCCTATGGCGAGGTTTGGTTGGGGCGTGGGGTGACGGGAGCCTTGCGGGCGGTGAAAGTGGTGTGGCGGGAGGACTTCGAGGATGCGCGGACTTTTGAGCGGGAATTTGAGGGGATTTTGAAATTCGAGCCGATCTCGCGCGATCATCCGGGCTTGGTCAACATTCTGCACGTCGGTCGCAGTCCTGACGGGGTTTCGTTTTATTACTATGTGATGGAGCTGGGGGATGATTTCCGCACCGGCCATGATATCAATCCCATCGAGTACGAACCGCGCACGTTGCGGCCGGACGTGAAGTCGGCGATCGCCACGCGGCTGGACCTGCCTCTGTGCATTGACGTTGGGCTGCGGCTGGCGGAGGCCCTCAATCATTTGCATGAATGCGGGCTGGCGCATCGGGACGTCAAGCCGTCCAACGTGATTTTTGTCAATGGCAAGGCGAAGTTGGCGGACATTGGGCTGGTGGCGGTGCGTGGCCAGCGGACCTTTGTCGGGACGGAAGGGTTTGTGCCACCGGAGGGTCCCGGTTCGAGCCAGGCGGACGTCTATAGCTTGGGCAAGGTGCTCTATGAAATCGTCACCGGCAAGGACCGGTTGGATTTCCCCGAGCTGCCGGATGAACTGCCCGAGGATGCCGACCGCAAGCGCTGGTTGGAGCTCAACAGCATCATTTGCGATGTATGCGAGCCGCGCGTCTCCAAGCGCCGGATCACCACCGCCGCGCAACTGGCCGATGCCTTGCGCCTGTTGCAGCGCGGCAAACGCCGCCGCAGCCGGGCCGGGGCGGTGTGGTTGACCACCCTGCTGCTGACCGCCTTCAGCGTATGGGCGGCTTGGCAACTGGGCAAGGATAGCGAGTGGCTGACGTTCGGCCGCAACCCGCCGGCCGACGCCGCGGCGCCCGCCTTGGGGATGTACCGGGTGGTGAGCACGCCGGACACTGCGGATGTGCTGGATGCATCCGGCAAGTGGGTTGGCACCACCCCCACCGGCACCATGAGCGCGGCGGTGGGTGAGGAAGTCACCTTCAACATCCAGAAGCACGGCTACCGGCCCGTCACCGTCACCGAGAAGATCGGGCGCTCGGCGGTGAACGAGCCACAGTCGATCTTCAAGGTGTTGGATGTGTACTCGCCGCCGCAATTCGGCGATGCGTGGCTGGACCATCTGGGGGATGCTTATCAGCCGGTGGGGGAGGAGCACGTGAGCTTCGGCTTTGTGGTTGAGGAGGTTTGGAAAAAATTCGTGGAGGAAACCACGGGTTCGACGGGCACGGCCGAGATTTTGGATTATTCCCAAAACGGGCAAGCGGCCAAGGTGGTGCTGTGTACGGCTGAACGCGCCATGACGTTCTGCAATTGGTTGCGCAGCGGCGGTATCAAGGCCGGTTTTCTCACCGAGGATCACGAGGTGCTGCCGCGCTTCGAGCAATTGTTCGAGCACCCCCGCTTGAGTGCAAGGGCGCGGCGGGACGGACTCAAGCCGTTCCGGGTGACGGTGCGCCAAATTGCGTACGCGAGCATTGAGTTGACGACCCATCCGGCGGGTGCGGAGGTGTATCTGAATGGGGCACCGGTCGGGTTTGCCAGCGAGCCCTTGCTCATTTCCAAGGTCAAGCCCGGCGCGGTGGAGTTGATCATTGTCCGCGAGGGCTACAAACCCGACACCGAAAAGCTCACCATCAAACCCGGCCAGACGCTGCCGCTCAGTGTCAATTTGGTGGAGAACCAAGGGGTGATTTTCGGGCGCGCCTGGCAAAATGGCATCGGCATGAAATTCGTTCCCATCGGCCAGGATTTGATGGTCTCGATTTGGGAGACGCGGGTGCGTGATTACGATCTGTTCATCAAGGAATCGAACCATCGAGCGCCGCTCGCGCCGGGGTTTTTGCAAACTCCGGACCATCCGGTGGTGATGGTGACCCGGGATGATGCGATGGCATTTTGCGAGTGGCTGACCCAACGCGAGCAACAACCCGGGGTCGAGCGCATTGCCGCGTCCCACGTGTACCGCCTGCCCAGCGATGTGGAGTGGAGCCAAATGGTGGGCCTGGAGGAAAACCTAGGCATCAGCCCGAGTTGGCGCGATGCCCGCAAGGAGCGCATCTTCCCGTGGGGCACCGAGTGGCCGCCGCCCGGCAAGGTCGGCGATTTCGCCGATGCCTCCGCCGCGCTGGCACCCGGCACGTCGGGTGAACGGACGATTCCGGGCTACGATGACGGCTTTGCACAAACCGCTCCGGTCGGGTCGTTTCCGGCCAACTCGCGCGGCATCTTCGACCTGAGCGGCAACGTTCACGAGTGGGTGGCCGACGCCTATTCGATGGTCGATCCCAACCGCCTCGGGGTGCTGCGCGGCGGCGGGTGGAATACCTATCAGGCGGAAAACCTCTACTCCGGTTCGCGCCATCCCCAACCTCCCGATACCGTCGCCGACATTTACGGTTTCCGCGTGGTGCTGGCCAAGGTGGCGCCGCTGGCAGACCCGCCGCCGGCTCCGTTAGATGCCGACTCTCCCTGAACCCCTCATCCCCCCCATCCCCCATGGTTGAAATCAACATCGATTACGAAGGCGAACTGCATTGCAACGCCGTCCACCTGCCCTCCGGCAACCGCCTGGTGACCGACGCACCGGTCGATAATAACGGCCGCGGCGAAGCATTTTCGCCCACCGACCTGGTCGCCACCGCCGTGGGCACCTGCATGGCCACGGTGTTGGGCATCGTGGCCCGGCGCAAGGACATCCCACTGGTCGGCATGACTGTGAAAGTGCGCAAATTCATGTCCGATGACCTGCCGCGCAGAATTTCCTGCCTGGAGGTCGACGTCAACATGCCGCTGCCATCGAACCATCCGGAGCGCCCGGTGTTGGAGCATGCGGCGCGCTCCTGCCCGGTGTATCACAGCATCCACCCGGATATCGAGGTGGTGATGAACTGGCATTGGCGGTGACTGATTAAGCCGGCGCCGCAGCCGCCAGGAATTTGATCACCGCATCGCGGCACTCCCGCGTGCGGGTTTGCATCAGCAAGTGCGGCCCGTCAACCCAATGGCAGGTGGCCTCCGGCAAATGCCGTTCGAGTTGCGACTGGGCGTCCCACGGAATGATCCGGTCTTGCCGCGCCTGCAACAACAGCACCGGCAGTTGCGCCAGGCTCGGGCAGTCCGCTTCCCGCAGCGCCAGCACCACCCGCGCCCGCTCGGCCAACGTCGCCCCGGGAGTGTGGTCGAGCGTGCTTGCCAGATCAGTCAATAATTCGTCGGGGGCGTCCTCGCCCGTTAGATAGCGGCGCAGCAGAAATGCCGGCGGACTCATTGCGAACAACGGTTGCAGCGGCAGCCAGCCCAGTCCGCTGGATTGCGGACTGGCGCAGAACCCGCAGACCAGCACCACGGCCTTGATGCGTGGGCCCTCCTGGGCTGCCAGCAGCATGGCCAGGGGCGTGGAAAACGATTCCGCCAGCAGCACCAAATCGCCCGCTGGCAGGGTGGGGGTGATCGCGCTTGCCAAGGCCGCGTAGTCCTGCGCGCCGTGGTTGGGCAGCGCCAATGCCGTCGTCTGCATGCCGCCCCAATCCAGGGTGAGGGCTGTCCGGTAGAGTTGAGTCGTGCCATGCAGGCCCGGAAGCATCACCAGGGTTGTGTCGGTCCAAATCATGGGTAGAATCTCGTCGTCGCTTCATACCGTGGTGAACGGTGGGTTCTTGCAACCCGCTCCCGCGCTTGGGCGAAATCGCCGGACACTTCTCACTGGCGCAACGCAGCGTCGGCTCCCCAAAGTGAAAAATTTCGCAAAAAATGGTTGCGCCACGCGCAAATCCAGAGCAAACTACTCCCGAAACCATAGAATGTAAGGCTACAAACTAAGGATTAAATTCTCCACCATGTCCGACAAACCATTATCCGCGAACGAAACGATCAAAGCCAACAGCAACTACCTGCGGGGCACGATTGCCGAGGGAATTGCCGATGCGAGCAACGGAGAAATCTCCGCTGATGACGGCCAACTCCTCAAGTTTCACGGTGCCTATCAACAGGACGACCGCGACCTGCGGGTTGAGCGGCGCAAGCAGGGGCTGGAGAAAGCGTACGCGTTCATGGTGCGGATCCGGGTGCCGGGCGGGGTGGCGACGCCCGCCCAATGGCTGGAAGTGGACCGTCTGGCCACCGAATTTGCCAATGGCACCATCAAGTTGACGACCCGCCAGGCATTTCAATTCCACGGGGTGATCAAATCGAAGCTCAAGCGCACGATTGCCGCGATCAACCAAGCGGCGATGGACACCATCGCGGCCTGCGGGGACGTGAATCGCAATGTGATGTGCAATCCCAATCCGCACCTCTCGTCGATTCACGCCGAGGTGCTCAAGCTGGCGCAGGGGCTCTCTGACCACCTGACGCCAAAGACCCGGGCGTATCACGAAATCTGGCTCGACGGCGAAACCGTCCATTCCAGCGCGGAGGACGTCGAGCCGCTCTACGGCAAGACGTATCTGCCGCGCAAATTCAAAATTGCCATCGCGGTGCCGCCATCCAACGATGTCGATATCTTCGCCAACGATCTGGCCTTCATTGCGGTGGTCGAAGGGACCCGTTTGGTGGGCTTCAATGTTGCGGTTGGCGGCGGCATGGGCATGAGTCATGGGGTCGAGGGGTCGTTCCCGCGGCTGGCCGAAGTGATCGGTTTCTGCCCGCTCGAACAGGTCATTGATGTCGCCGAAAAAGTGGTGATGGTGCAGCGGGATTACGGCGATCGCAGCGACCGCCGTCACGCCCGGCTCAAGTACACCATCGACGAGCACGGTCTCGAATGGTTCCAGCAACAACTCCACAGCTATCTTGGCTACGAGCTGGCCGCCGCGCGGCCGTTTCAGTTCGACGACAATGGCGACCGCTACGGCTGGATCGAGGACGAACGTGGCAACTTTCATCTCAATTTGTACATTCAAGGTGGCCGCGTGCTGGACACTCCGGCCTATCCGCTGCGCAGCGGCTTGCGCGAGATCGCCAAAATCCATCAGGGCGATTTCCGGCTCACCGCCAACCAGAATCTGGTCATCGCCAATATCGCCCCGGCGCAGCGCCCGCAGATCGAAGCGCTGCTCGCCCAATTCGGGATTACCGACAGCCACCTGCAGAGCGCGCTGCGTCTCAATTCGCTATCATGTGTGGCCCTGCCCACCTGCGGCCTGGCCCTTGCCGAGGCCGAACGCTACCTGCCGGAGCTGCTCACCGAACTGGAGGAAACCCTCGAGCTGCACGGCTTGCGCCACGATGCCATCACCATCCGCATGACCGGCTGCCCGAATGGCTGCGCCCGCCCGTTCCTCGCCGAAATCGGCTTCGTCGGCCGCGCTCCCGGCCGCTACAACGTCTACCTCGGCGGTGGCTTCGCCGGTCAGCGCTTGTCCAAGTTGTTCCGTGAAAGCGTCCGCTCCGAGGCCATCAAGCCGCTGCTCGAACCGCTCGTCGCCCACTACGCCCAAGCCCGCATCCCCGGCGAACGCTTCGGCGATTTCTGCATCCGCGCCGGCTACGTCGCCGCCACCGTGCAAGGTCCCGATTTCCACCTGAACGTTGCGCCGGATGCGGCCAAAGCCCGCTAATTCCCCATGCCTGCCCTGCAATTCAATACCCCCGTCGCGCCCGTCCCGGGAGTCGATCCCGCCGAGCTCTCCGCCTCCCTCTCACCTCTGCGGGCCGGCGAGCGCATCCGCTTGCTGTATGAACGGTTCGGCCCCCGTCTGGTCGCCACCACCAGCTTCGGCATCCAGGCTGCGGCCATGCTGCACCTCATCGCCGAGCACGCCCCCAAAGTGCCGGTGGTGTTCATCGACACCGGGTATCTGTTTCCGGAAACCTATCGCTATGCCGAAGAACTCACCACCCGCCTCGCGCTGGACCTCCGGATCTATCAACCCAACGTGTCAGCCGCCCGCATCGAGGCACTGTGGGGCGAACTTTGGAGCGATGGCAAGGCTGGTGCCGACAAGTATGCCCTGCTCACCAAAATCGAACCGATGAACCGCGCCCTGCGCGAACTCGGCTCCGATGTCTGGCTCAGCGGCTTGCGCCGGTCACAGTCGAAAACCCGCGCCGAGCGGCCCTTCGCCGAACAACAGAAAAAGACCCTCAAGATCTATCCAATCCTCGACTGGGCCGAGGCCCAGATGGCACATTATTTCCATCAGCACGAACTGCCGTCCCATCCGCTGGCTGCCGAAGGCTACGTCACCATGGGCGATTGGCACAGCACCCGCCCGGCCAGCACCGATGCCGCAGCCGAGGCCACCCGCTTCAGCGGCGACAAGTACGAATGCGGCCTCCACCTCGATTCCGGCACCCCCGACTTTCAGATTTGAACCGCTAACCGCTAACCGCTAACCGATAGTAAATAACATCTAACCAATCCCCCCCCTCCCACCATGAACATTGCAAACAACCTGGTCGCCACCGTTGGCAACACCCCATTGATTCGCCTCAACAACATCACCGCCGGTCTCGGTGCTGAGATCTGCGTCAAGGCTGAGTTTTTCAACCCGCTCTTCAGCGTTAAGGACCGCATTGGCAAGTCGATGATCGAGGCCGCCGAGCGCGACGGTCTGCTCAAGCCGGGCGGGCTGATCATCGAGCCGACCTCCGGCAACACCGGCATTGCGCTGGCCTTCGTCGCGCGGGCCAAGGGCTATCGCTGCATCCTGACCATGCCGGAGAGCATGTCCATCGAGCGGCGCGTGCTGTTGCGCCTGCTGGGAGCCGAGATTGTTCTAACACCCAGGGCGCGCGGCATGGGCGGCGCCATCGCCAAAGCCAAACAATTGCTGGAAGAATACGGGGGTGAGGCGTTCGGGCCCGGCCAGTTTGACAATCCGGCCAACCCGCAGGCCCACCGCGAGACCACCGCCGAGGAAATTTGGCGCGACACCGATGGCGAGATCGACGCGTTTGTGTCCGGCGTCGGCACCGGCGGCACGCTCACCGGGGTATCGGAGGTCATCAAGTCGCGCCGCGCCATCAAGACTTTTGCGGTGGAACCGGTTGGCAGCCCGGTCATTTCCGGCGGCCAGCCCGGCCCGCACATGATTCAAGGCATCGGTGCCGGCTTCATTCCCAAGAACCTCAACGTGCAAACCATCGATGAAGTTATTCTGGTGAGCAATGAGGATGCCCTCGCCACCGCTCAGGCCCTGGCGCAAATCGAAGGGTTTCCGGCAGGCATCTCCACCGGCGCCAACGTGTGGGCCGCCATCCAAATCGCCAAACGTCCCGAATTCAAGGGCAAGCGCATCGTCACCGTCGGCTGCTCCTCCACCGAGCGCTACCTATCCACTCCGCTCGCCGAAAAAGTCCGCGAGGAATGCGCCAATCTAACCGTCCAGGACATCTGATCGGCGCTTTCATGGCTGCGGGGCGTGGCTGCGGCGTCCCCGCCGCAGGCCGTGATGGCGGCGTCTCGTCCAATACTGCTGACTTGGCGCGCTCTGATCGGAAAACAGGCATCCTGCCTGTGAGGGAAGACAGCGCTTCCAGCCTGTCTGCGCGTGAAAAGACAGGCTGGAAGCCCGTCGTCCATGACAGGCAGGATGCCTATCCTCCCGCTAAGTCAGCAGTATTGGGCGTCTCGCCGCCAAGACTCCTTATGGAATAAGGAAGAATATGGCCTTGCCAATTTCCCGTGGGCTTATTCGGCGGCTTTTTTGGTGGGTTGCCTTTTCCGCTTCGGTTTGCCGGTCTCGGGCATCGGTGGGTATTCCACCATGTTCTGCCCCATGATGAAGCGGGCTTGATTCGCGAGATCCTGGAGCACCGGGATCAAGACGTCGATGGAATGCGGCGGCAGGAGGATATTCATCCCCGGTTCCGAGTCGGGTGACAAGGTGAAGACCATCTGAACGCCGTAACGCATGAAGTCGTCGCCGTCGCACTTGGTGCCGAGCGTCAAGACAGCTCCGTCGGGAAATTCAAAGCGCGTCTTCGGGGTGAAGTCGTCAATGGATGGTTGCTTGGGGTTCTCTTTCATCGTGTTTTCTTCCAGTTGGGAATGGGGTGATCGGCAGGCGATAGTGCGGCAATTCCCTGCGCCGGTCAATCGGGATGTCGGGCGATCGGCGGCGATTGGTTCACGCTCGCTGGACCGTCTGGTCCGCCATTCTCAGTGTTCCTCCACGATCGGACATACTCTATACTGAAAGTGGAAGGCAGACTCTCCTTGTCCGGAAGCCCGAACCACTCCGGCATGGTCTCGCTGTCAAAATTCATGTTTAGAGGCTGATGCCAGTGTGTGTTCTTCAATTCGCGCACCACCTTGCCGTCTACCCACCATTTGATCACGTCCTTGTCCCACTCCAAGGCGTAGACATGGCAGGCGTCAACAAAATCAAACGGCGCTTTCCATGTATCGCCTTTTGACCAGTGAGTTTTTTCCGTTGGTGTATAAAGGACGTGTGCGTTCATGTTATATGTGCTTTTCCATTTATCTCCCACCCCGCATATTTCAAATACGTCAATTTCGGTCCATTCCTCTTTTGTGATGCCATAGAACCAGAACGCGCTCGACGCCTTGGATTTCATTGGGCGGCACTTGATCTCAAAATACCCGTATTTGACCAGCGCTATGCTTTTGACCGCGGCAGTCGTGAACGTGTGATATCCTGGAGGTGGATCTTT
>CAIVSK010000249.1 GCA_903908495.1 Akkermansiaceae bacterium | reverse complement strand
TCCGAACCCGGAAGTGAAACGCCGCAGCGCCGATGGTAGTGAGACGATAGGTCTTGTGAGAGTAGGTCGTCGCCAGGTATATGCCCGGCTCCAAGCAATTGGAGCCGGGCTCTTTGCGTTATAGGGGCGGCGGCTAGGAAGCGTGGTGATTTCGGGCTGCGCTAAGAGAGCGCTAAACCTGGATCGCTCTGCTCGGTTGTGGTAGAAATCGCCGCTGCAACCCATTCCATTTGCGATTCTAAACGAACCGAATCGGGCGGGCTGCCCGGGCCCCTCTTGAGAGGCCGGCTTCAAGCGGCTAGATGCCAGCCTCGGCGAGCCGTTCGTCCATTTCGGCCTTTTGGAGGCCGGTGGTGAACTCGGAGAAATCGCCGGCCATGACGCCGGCGAGGTTGTGGGAGGTCAGGCCGATGCGGTGATCGGTGACGCGGGACTGCGGGAAATTATAGGTGCGGATTTTTTCCGAGCGGTCGCCCGACCCGATGAGGGAGCGGCGATGCGAGGAATACGCCTCCTGTTGTGAGCGCAGCTTTTGTTCGTAAAGCTTGGTGCGAAGGATCTGCATGGCGATCTCGCGATTCTTGATCTGCGAGCGACCTTCTTCGCAACGCACATAGGTGCCGGTGGGGAGGTGGAAAATCTGCACGGCGCTTTCGGTGCGGTTGACGTGTTGGCCGCCGGCGCCGCCGGAGCGGCAGACTTCGATGCGGAGGTCTTCCTGTTTGATTTCGATATCGACTTCCTCGGCTTCGGGCAGCACTGCGACAGTGATGGTGGAGGTGTGAACGCGGCCTTGGGTCTCGGTGGTGGGCACGCGTTGGACGCGATGGACGCCGGATTCGTATTTCAGGTGGCGGAACACCTCGTCACCCGTCACCTTGAGAATGACCTCCTTGAAGCCGCCGACTTCCGACGGGCTGCTTTCCAGATGTTCACACTTCCAGCCTCGGATATCTGCGTAGCGTTGATAGGCGCGCATTAATTCCGCAGCAAACAGCGAGGCCTCATCGCCACCGGCCCCAGCACGGATCTCGATGAGGGCATCGCGGTCTTCGTTGGGATCGGCGGGCAGGAGGGCGTATTGGAGGTCATCGCCGAGGCGAACGAGGGCAAGCTCGAGGGCGGGGATTTCCTCGGCGGCCATGGCGGCGAATTCCGCATCATCGGACCTCGCCAGATCCTGGTTGTCGGCGAGGTGGCGTTTGGTGGCCTGGAGCTTCTCCCACAGGTCGAGGGTCTGCTTGAGCTTGCGATGTTCGCGCAAGAGATCGGTGGCGCGTTTGGGATCGGCGAACAACTCCGGATTGCTCACCGCTTCTTCCAGTTCGGCGAAGCGGTCACGGCGTTTGGTGATGAGCGAGGAGTAGTCCATGCAGGAGGTGGCCGCCACGGCACCGGCGACTCAAAGGGCGCCGAGGATGGCCTTGATCGCATCGAAGTCCGGGAGGTCCTTGGGATGCTCTTGGACCTCAGCGTAGCGGACCACGCCCTGCTTGTCGAGGACGAAGGCGGAGCGCTTGGCAACGCCACCCATGATGAGGTTGGCGTCGGGGAGGAATTGGTCATAGGCGACGCCATAGGCTTTGGCGACGGTGTGCTCGTAATCGCTGAGCAAGGGGATGGTGATTGCTTCCTTGGCGGCCCACGCGGCTTGGGCGAAGGGATTGTCGCCGGAGATGCCGAACACCTTTGCATTGAGGGCTTCGTAGTCCTTGATGCCGGTGGAAATATCGCAGAATTCCTTGGTGCACACACCGGTGAATGCCATTGGCACAAACAACAAAAGGATGTTGGCGGTGCCGATTTGCTCGCTCAATTTCACGAGTTGCGGGCCCTCGGCGGTTTTGGTCACGAGGGTGAAATCCGGGGCGGTATCGCCTACTTTAATGGTCATGGTTGGTTGGTTGGGGGTTGATGTTTGGGTTACGACTATAGATGCTAACGCCCGCCGGTCAACCGGCACGCGCTCATGAAGTACGAATTTTCCCAATTTGGCCGGCATCTCGGCTGTGGCAGCGGTATCGAAGAATTAATGGATGATCTTGGCCACGCGCTCGCCAGCGGCGGGCCGGACATCAAGATGCTAGGTGGCGGGCAACCTGCGCGCATTCCGGCGATCAACGCGGTGTGGCAGCAGCGGCTGGAGGAATTGATGGAGGGACCCGGCGGCCTCGACCGCTCTCTAACTTCCTACGACCCGCCGCGCGGCAATCCACGGTTTCTGGAGGCGGTGGCCGGCTTGTTTCGCCGCACGTTCGGTTGGGACATTGGTCCGGACAACGTAGCGGTCACCAGTGGTGGCCAAACCGCGTTTTATTTCCTGTTCAACCTGTTAGCCGGGCCGATGCCCGACGGCACTCGCCGGAAAATCCTGCTGCCGCTGGTGCCGGAGTACATTGGCTACAGCAACCAGGGCGTGGCGGGCGGGTTGTTCTGTGCCGTCACCCCGCTGATTGAGAAGACCGGGGCGCATGAGTTCAAGTACCGGGTGGATTTTGACAAGTTGGAGGTTACCCCGGATATAGCGGCCATCTGCGCCTCGCGGCCGACCAATCCGACGGGCAACGTGCTAACTGACGAGGAGGTTTCCCGGCTGTCGGCGTTGGCGGAGGCGCACGGCATCCCGCTGATTCTTGACAATGCCTATGGCGCGCCGTTTCCCGGCATCATGTTTGCCGAGGCCACCCCGTTCTGGGCGGAGCATGTGATCCTGACGCTCAGTCTATCGAAAATCGGGCTGCCCGGCACCCGCACCGGCATTGTTATCGGTCCGCCGGCGATCATCCGCGCGCTGGGTTCGATGAGCGCCATCATCGGTCTGGCCAATCCTAACATCGGCCAACAGATCGTCCTGCCGCTGCTCGAGTCCGGTGAGATTCTACGGCTCAGCCGCGAGGTGGTGAAGCCGTTCTACCTGGAGAAATGCCGACTGGCGCGACAAGCCGCCGTCGAGGAATTTGGCGAGGATTTTGCGTGGTACATGCACCGGAGTGAAGGTGCCTTGTTTCTGTGGCTGTGGTTTCCCGGGTTGCCGGTCAGCGCCGGCCAACTTTACGAACGCCTCAAGCAGCGCGGCGTGCTGGTGGTGTCCGGACATTACTTTTTCTTTGGTGACGACACGCCGGATTGGCCCCATCGCCACGAGTGCCTGCGCGTCTCGTATGCCATGGACGAGACGACCGTGCGGGACGGCCTGCGCATCATCGCCGAGGAAGTGCGGCGCTGCTGGGCGTGACGGCCACCTCAAGAGCGGGCATGGCCAGCCAGCCCGTGGGTGTGAAGGCGAGGTCACGCACCGGGTGGTGCGTCAGGCACAATACACCTGCACCGGCCCCACCCCCGCGCCTTGCACCCGCCGCAGTTTTTCAACCGCGCGCTTGACCATCACAGCAGCGGCGAACGCCTCACCCATCGTGTTGAGGGTGGAAAAACTGAAGCGCAGGCTGCTTCTGGCGCGCGTTTCATCGATGCCCATTGCCACTTGCACGTGGGACGGCCGTTGCTTGCCGCTCATGCATGCCGACCCCGCCGAGCAAGCGATGCCCGCCTCATCCAACAAAATCAGCAGGCCCGCGGCCTCGCAGCCATCAAAGGACAGGTGACTGGTGTTCGGCAAGCGGTGGCGCACATCGCCATTGACCGTCACTCCAGCCAACTCGTCCAACAACTTGGCTTCAAACGCATCGCGCAGGTGGCGCAGCGCCGCGTGGTCATCCGCCGCCAATTGCTTGCACATGATGGCCGCCGCCACGCCCAGTCCGACGATGCCGGCCGTATTTTCCGTGCCGCTGCGGCGGCCGCCCTCCTGCCCACCCCCTAATAAAAGCGGGGTGAACCGCAGTCCGCTGCGCACGTAGAGCGCGCCGACGCCCTTCGGGCCGTGCAGCTTGTGGGCCGAGAGCGACAGCAGATCCACCCCGAGGTCCCGCACCTTGATCGAGGTTTTGCCAGCTGCCTGCACGGCGTCACTGTGAACGGTCAGGCCGTGTTCGCGGGCCATCGCGCAGACTTCGCGCAAGGGCTGGATCACGCCGGTCTCATTGTTAGCGGCCATCACCGAGACAAATCCAACGCCGGCCAGGTTCCTCGCGAACGCGTCCAAATCGAGCCGCCCGCCGCCATCCACCGGCACCAACCGGAGTCCTCGCGGCAGCGCCTCCGCAAAGCGCAGCACCGCACTGTGCTCGATCGCCGACACCAGAGCCGGCCCCGGCCCGGCATGGCAATCCAATGAATGCAGGGCGGTATTCACACTTTCGGTGCCGCTCCCCGTGAACACAATCTCCTCAGGTGCCGCGCCGAGCCAATCCGCCACTTGGCCGCGTGCCACCTCGATCGCCTGGCGGGCCCGCTTCGCTGCGGCATAGGTGCCTGAAGGATTGGCATAGCCATCGCGTAGCCATGGCAACATCGCCTCCAACACTTCAGGCAGCAATGGGGTGCTTGCGTTTGCGTCCAAATGAATCATGCCCGCAGCCTTCCCCATCCCAGCCCGTTTTTCAATTCCGAAAACTCCCTGCGGTCTCAAAACATCCACTCCTTGCACAACCACGCTATGCCCGCGTTGCCCCAGCGCCAGCCCGCGTCGCCCCAAGTCGCGGCATGGCGCAGCCAATCCATCCCGAAGTCCCGGCAATGCTCCCACAAAGAGCCGCTGCCCGCCACACACAGCAACGCTGCCAGCACCAGTACATTGCCAAAGCCGATCAATACGAGAGAAAGGAACGTGCCGTTTTCCTGCAGGTCCGGCTGTTCCCGCGGCAGCATCCACAAGGTCCATACCACATGGAACGTCCACGTCAGCCCGATGACCGCGTAGAACAATTTGTCCCACTCCGTCGAGAAATCCACAAACACCTTCAGCAGCCCGTACAACACCGCCGCCTCGATCGACCAGATCGGCAAGAAATACGGCGACAGTGCAATGACCCAGTTGGTCTTGTTCGTCGTGATATACCCGCCCTCCGTACTCACGTGAAATCCGGACACCTTCCCGCCCAGGCAGGTCACCACCATCCCATGCGTGAACTCGTGCCCAAATACATATAGCCGCAGGAAAAACGTGTGCATCAGCCCCGACCAAAACCAACCCACCATCACCAACACCCCGATCGCAAAATGCCAGAACTCCGCACCTTGCCAGAACCGCTGATGCAGCGCCGCATGCGAGAAGCGCAGCCCAAGCGTCCACGCCGTCACCAAACAAAACGGCAGCAACGCCAACGCCACCACCCACCGCAGCACCCGCTTCGTCCACCCCACCGCGTCAAAATCCTCCTCCACTTCCTCCACCGCCGATGCGATGGCCGCCTGCATCGATTTTTGCTCACGCCGCGTGCCGCGCCGGTTCAACGGCTCGTCGGCGGGCCCTTTCGCGGCTCCCATCACCATCGCAAACGACTCCCGCGCCCGCCGTTGATTCGGCGGCGGACGGCCTGCTGGCTTCTTGGCACGACTGTAACCCATGGTGAGACGCAAATGCAGACTATTCACAATTGCTAATAAATCAAGCGCTAACCTGCTGGCTTCCGCCCGTTTTCACGAACTTTGGGCGAAATCGGACAAATTGGCAGAACGCAAGCAGATTTTCATTATTGTAAAGTTGACATTCGGGGTCTGTTCAGTAAAATCGGGCATGGCAACCAAGCTCAAACCGATCAAAGACAAACTCTCCAAGACCCAAATCCTGGACCAAATCGCTGAAAGCACGGGCCTTGCCCGCAAGCAGGTTTCGGCGGTTCTGGACAGCCTGACCGACGTGATTGAAGCGCATGTCAAGAAAAACGCTGTGGGTGAGTTTGTTCTTCCCGGCCTGCTGAAGATCAGCACCGTGCGCAAACCGGCGACCAAGGCGCGCAAGGGCATCAATCCCTTCACCAAGGAGGAAGTAACGTTCAAAGCCAAGCCTGCCTCCACCGCAGTGAAGGTGCGGCCCTTGAAGAAGCTCAAGGACATGGCGGTCTAACGACCCATCCGG
>CAIVSK010000248.1 GCA_903908495.1 Akkermansiaceae bacterium | reverse complement strand
AGTGCGCAGGCCGGCTGCGGCGGCGGACAGACCTGGCGGTCGCCCTACCGCGATCCATTCCGCCAAAAACATGGTGAAATCTGGCTGGGCGATTTATCCTGGACCGCTACACTCCCTCCGCACCGCCATCCAGCAACCCGCCATGTTCACCCTGTTTCCAAGTCTGGCCATCCTCGACGTCGGGGGCACCGAGATCATGATGATCATGCTGGTGATCTTGCTGCTCTACGGCAGCAAGCGGATGCCTGAACTGGCCCGCAGTCTCGGGAAGTCCATCCGCTAATTCAAGAAGGCGGCCGGCAGCCTTGAAGAGGAGCTCAAACGGGCCCTGGAGACGCCTCCCCCACCGCCACAGCCGCGCCGGCCGGCGGCTCCAGCCGGAACGGACCTTTCGTCGAAGAACCCCACCCCACCGCCATCGAGCGAACCAGCGCAGCCTCCCGAGGAGAACCCTTATTCCTAGAGGATGGTTGGCCGGCAACTTGTGCGCTTGGGCGCCGCGAACCATCCACCCCTATGGTTGACGAGTCCCAACCCGTCCGCATTCCCATCACTGGCGAGCTGGATCTGCATACTTTCCAGCCCGCTGAAATCGCCAGCCTCCTCGGGGAGTATCTCGCCGCCTGCCAGGAACGCGGGCTGGGCGAAGTGCGCATCATTCACGGCAAAGGGACCGGCACCCTGCGCGAGACCGTCCACGCACTACTGCGCCGGTCAACGCTCGTGGCGTCTTTCCGCCTGGGTGATGAAACCAGCGGCGGCTGGGGTGCCACTCTGGTCAGGCTGAAGGTCCCGCCGAAATGATTCAGCGTCCTGCCGTTTATCCGTCACGGTTGCCGCCCGTCACTGCGGGGTTGTGCTGGCGGGAGGAAGCTGCATGCTGGGTTTCGCATGAACACTACGTTTTTCTACGGACTTATGCTCGCCGTGAGTAACATCGTGCTCACGCTCGTCTTTTTCTTCGTCGGCTATCAGACCGACAAGATGCTGCAAGGCCGATGGATCGTCTCATTGGTGCCCCTGGTGGTGACGATCATCGTGATGTGGCTTGGCATCAAGGCGGCCCGGGAGGAGGCGAAGGACCGGTCGCTCAGCTATGGCAAGGGTGTGGGCACTGGCGTGCTCATCGCCCTTTATGCTGGTCTCATTGGAGCCGTTTATACCTATATTCACTTCACGTTTATCAACCCGAACTTTGCCGACTACGCCATCGATATGGCGCGACAGCAGTGGATCGCCCGGGGAATGAGCGACAGCCAAATGGCATCGGCCGAGGGATTCACCCACATGATGTATAAACCCGCGGTACTGGCGGTCATGGGCGCCATTCTTTCGCCGCTCATCGGGCTGGTCCTTTCGTTGATCCTTTCCGCCTTCCTGAAGCGCCAGCCGGCAGCTATCGCGGAAGTCACCCCGCCGGTGACGTGAGCTGGTGCTCATTATGGTCACTGCGGCCACACGGCCAACAGATTAAATGAAGAGGCCGGAACCTTGCGGTTCCGGCCTCCAAGTTTACTGAATCATCGAACCGGCGGCTCAGCGGTTGCCCTGAATCCGCAGTTTGCTGCGGTAATCATAGGCCGCCAAGACCAGCAGCGCGATTACTGTGCTACTCCCGAAAAGGATGGAGAACAGGTTGAAGTCCCACACCCTTTCCTGGGAAAGGCCGAGGAAAACCGCTGCCGCAAGCACGACGCCTGCCGGAACGAATTTCATCAGTCTACTTTCGTGGTTCATGGTTAACTTTCT
>CAIVSK010000247.1 GCA_903908495.1 Akkermansiaceae bacterium | reverse complement strand
TCGGGGAAAAGGGTGGAGCGAACCTGTATGGATTCGTGGGGAATGATGGGGTGGATGCCAATGATCCTCTGGGGCTGCTACCCGTTGACTTCTTTTTCACCACACCGAATAATGTTACGATTGATAATGGCGACACCCCGGGCGATCGCGACGGGGTTACCACTGTGGCGGGCAACGTTTCCTGCGAATGCAAGGGATGTTCGGTACGCTGCTTGGTTATTGCGGCGTCATGGATTCAAATGAATAACAGCAGAGATAAGCAGGGGACGGCAAACTATAGAGGAAATCTGAATCATGAGAAGCTCCATGTCATAAGCTGGGCATGGAGGGTGAAGAATAGGCTTATTCGAAAACTAATCCAAGAGCCGTGCATGTACGGATCGACAGATCAGTGCAAAGCCGCGGCGAAGCGCCTTACCGATGTCTATAATGACCTCCTCAATGACTTGGTTTGTGACCCAGATCACTTCATCAATCCTGGGTCAAAATCCAAGGCGGATTACACAACGTATTCTCCCGGCCTCCTGTTGCAACCTAGGCAGAAAGATTTTGACGAAGTATTGTCTCGCTGGATTGTAGATATGAATCATGGCAGAATGTCAGGAAGCGCCGCCAGCGGAGCGATTGAATATGGATCTTGTGGAAAATAGTGCTATGAAATACATCTTGACAATTCTGTCGATACTAATCCTTGGGTCGATCGACTCTAGGTCGGACACCTATCATTTGCCGGACGGAGTCGTTCCTGCAGTTTCCTTGGTCGAAGCGGCTGGTATCTGCCAAAAGATGGCTAAAGCAGTAGGAATTGATCCTTTCAACCCGAGCCGGGCGTACGTTGGAGGTAGAAGTAAAGAATATCCGCCCAACAGTGGTGGGTGGGTTTTCGAGCAAACTAGCAAAGGCGGTGTGACATATACGTTTACAGTGTTCTTTCCAGACGACCTTTGTGTTGTTACCAAGGAAGGTCCAGATCGCAAGGTCCTCGGGGTGTTTAAGCGGAACGGAGAGCGGCAAAAAACTCCTCCCGCATGGGAAGCGCATGAAGCGACCGGTCCAGATCCATTTGCCGAACACGCGAGCGCCCCTTCTCAAGGAAAGCCATCAGTCGACGGGCACTAGCCACAGCTACTGAGTTGTGGATTTCGGCCGCTATCTTTGATAGATTATGAATAATTAGTTGGGCATTGTATATGGGGACGGTGAAATAATCAGATTCAGAGAATTTCTCGGTTTTCCGGGCAGTGTCCTACTGTCTGTTGGGCAACCACTTCGGTGGGGCTGGTCCTTTAATTGCCACATTTCATTTGCTAGATCGGGTCGGGTGAGAATGGCACCGGATGACTGATGAGCATTGCCTCGTTCTTCCCCACGACTTGTGACAATCCCGAAGTAATGGTGAATCAGGGAACCGGGCGGCCGGGGATTTTGGCTTGATGCCCGTTCCGTCACGATATGTTGACCGGTGCTGGCGTAAGCGCTCTATGAGTGGGCGTTGGAAGCTGCTGGCCGGGTTTGCATAGATCGCATACACTGGTGTGTATGTTATGTATGCGTCGGCACGCTTCAGCTCAGACAGATCGTGGCTTCAACGTCGGCGACTGGTCCGGTAGCGGCGGTTGGGTGCCAGCGACTGGAGCAACGCGGCCGCGGTCGTCCTGGTTGGTGATGACAGGCAAGCGTTCGAGCACGTCGCCGAGGTAGGTTTCCAGGAAGTGGCCGTGGCGGCGGGAGAATTCCACGAGGGTATAAATGATCGCGGCGCGCTGAGGGGTGGCCTCACTTCCCACGAAGAGCCAAGCCACATTTCCTTCCGGTCAGACACAATTCCTTTCGGCTGCGCCGATTGAACTTCCATCGGTCGCCAACAGGCGCATCATTGCGCTTGGAAAATGACCTGCTTTAGAACGATGCCCTCGCCCGAGCCCCGCAACCCGGAAAAGTCCCGTATGAGGGGTGTTTCCGACATCCAGCCATGACAGTTATCATGCCAGACCCGACTCCCACTCTAAAGCCGCCGAATTCCGGCGGCCTGGACACCGGCGACGCCGGTCATTCACCCGGATCCGGACCGCTTTCGCCGCCGACCCGGCCCACACCGCCGGCACCCGGAAGTTCATCCAATCCATTGACCAAGAACGGGTTGGAAGAAAGTCAACCTTGGGACAAAATCAACCATGTGGCATATTACGGATACCGGTACTATGACCCGCTCACCGGCCGCTGGCCATCCAGGGACCCCATCGGTGAAGATGGCGTGCCGAATCTATATGGCTTTGTGGGGAATGATTCCAATGATTGGATTGATGATCTCGGTAATGAGAAAAAGCCGAATAAGAGCGAAAGAGATGCCGCAGCGCGACAAGCGGAGTCAGATAGGAGAAGAAAGCCCCCTACAATCGAGGCCTACAATGGGCCCAAGGAAATCTGGGTTGCAGATAATGAAAAGGTTGCTGCCGGTGAATATTTTGGATACTCAATTGCGATGGAGTCGCTACGACTCTCTTTGGCTCCCCTTAATGGCGGGGCCGCGGCAATGGGCAAGGGAGAAAGAGAGCATGGGGGTATGGTCTGCTCAAAATGTTTCAAGTGTAGTGATGGCACAAAACGGAACCATGTGATTTTCACTGGACCAACCCAAGGGCGGGAGGAAGTGTATAATTGGATGAACAATACAAAGAAAGCCGCGGACGGAAAAAAGATTTATCTCGATCTTTGCCCGGAAGGCTATGAGGCTTTGGCTAAATACCATTCTCATCCAATGTCTATAGGTGGGACCTCTGATAATCCCTCAGGTGTGGATTGGGAACGCTTTACGCATCCAGATCGTTACGATGCGGTAATGCGGGCCGGGGTTATGGTTGAGAATGATAACTTTACGTCCGTTCGCCAAGCTCCAAGCTCTCAGACTCCCGAGTTTATTGGTTGGGTATCCGGATACCAACAAACCAAGGTATCAAGATTGCCAAATGGAACTGAAAGCCTTGAACAGTCCCATCAGATACCAAGGAACAATCCGTGCCCATGAAAAAATTACACTCGTATTGGTGCCTCATTATATCATCGATAGCAGTATTGCTTTCCTTCACGGCTCGTTTATCCGGAGGAGCTACAGGTGATGACAACCAGCATTTTCCTGCAGAAGAGTTTACGCATCGGTTCAATGCAAAGTCAATTCTGATGCGCAGGCTTGGTCCAAAAGAACTTTTTGTCGTTCAAATTGGAGTTTCAAGAAGGGACGGAAGCGGTGAACTTGTATTGTTTGAGGGTGAGTCAAGGAAGCTGATATTTCGAACGATCAACTCACGAGGAGAGGTGAAATCCATTAACCGAGTTGAAACGAGCGGGGATTTTATGAAGCTCATAAAAAACTTGATTAGATCGGCTCCAACGGCACCTATTGACCTAGACGAAGCTGTAGCACAAATGGCAGCCAGCGATGGTGATCTCTGGCTCTTTGAATACATTGACCCCTTGGGGAATCGACAATCACTGGTAACAATGCCAAACTTGCCCGAGCACCTAAGCGCCCGAAATCACGATGCTCTGAAGACTGCATTTGGTGATGTGCTCAAGTCTATTCAGGTAGAAAAATGAGTTGTGACGGACTGGCCAATCAAGGCGGGCCACGGTAAGACACAGCTTCTCGCCGGAAAAGCCTAGAAGATCCCATTTCGTTGCCTCCCCTCAGTGGGGTCAGTCCTCGCATGGTAACATTTGTTCGAGGTGTCGCTGAAATATTCTCATCGGTGGGGTCAGTCCTCGCATGGCAACATTTGTTCGAGGTGTCGCTGGAATATTCTCACTGCGTTGTGGAGCCCCCCCTGCCGGATCAAACGTAAGCGTGTCTAAATTCACCACCCAGTCAAGTCGGCCGGGACTGCTAGGCTGCGGCCATGTTTATGTTACCTATGAGTCGGCATGCTTCAGCTCAGACAGATCGTGGCTTCAACGTCGGCGGCCGGTCCGGTAGCGGCGGTTGGGTGCCAGCGACTGCAGCAACGCGCCGCGGTCGTCTTGGTTTGTGATGACAGGCAGGCGTTCGAGCACGTCGCGGAGGTAGGTTTCCGGGAGGTGGCCGTGGCGGCGGGCGAATTCCACGAGGGTATAAATGATCGCGGCGCGCTGAGGGGTGGCCTCACCTCCCACGAAGAGCCAAGCCACATTTCCTTCCGGTCAGACACAATTCCTTTCGGCTTCGCCGATTGAACTTCCATCGGTCGCCAACAGGCGCATCATTGCGCTTGGAAAATGACCTGCTTTAGAACGATGCCCTCGCCCGAGCGCCGCAACCCGGAAAAGTCCCGTATGAGGGGTGTTTCCGACATCCAGCCATGACAGTAATCATTTCAGACCCGACTCCCACTCTAAAGCCGCCGAATTCCGGCGGCCTGGACACCGGCTACGCCGGTCATTCACCCGGATCCGGACCGCTTTCGCCGCCGACCCGGCCCACACCGCCAGTACCAGGAAATTCACCCAATCCGTTGAGCAATAACGGATTAGGTGAAAGTCAAGCTAGTAACAAAATCAACCATGTAGCATACTACGGATATCGTTACTACGATCCGCTGACAGGCCGCTGGCCATCCAGGGACCCGATTAAGGAAAATGGCGGGATGAATCTCTATGGGTTCGTCGGCAACGATGGAGTGGGAAGGTGGGATTTGCTTGGACTTAAACAATACACCTTCTCATATAACTTATGGAAGGGTTCGAGCGACTTTGACCGCTGGGTAAATGAGACGTTTTACGCGCCTACCACAATGATAGTCGATTCAATGGATGACGTAACGTCAAGCATGACTAAGATAATTGGAACCTACAATCAAGACGGGAAGGATCCATGTAATTGCGCAATTTCAGTTGATCTATATCTTGAGGGTAGGCCGGGACAGTTATATGAAGATGAACCCGCAGGGAAAGGATTCGATGCTGCGGCAATGAAAAGGGCAAATGAGTTTTTTGATTTATATGACTACTACAAGGCCCACCCAAAAGAACGAGACAATGGGAAACTTCATAAAATGTATGAAATTCCGCTTTACAAAGACGCCATAAAGTTCGCGGCGAGCCTCAAGACAATTAAGAGTTTTTTGTGCAAGGGTGGGAAGATAAACATCTATGGGTGCTCGGCTCATGATGAAGCACTTGAAAATGAGTTGTCGAAACTGTTAGGGCAAAAAATTACGCTTCCAGATAAGGGTGTCAGTCCTGGCAAGGATGGACCTGTATACAAATAGATCAATAGACTTCATGTATTGGAACCGCCACATTCTATTTATTTGTATTGGTGCTTCAGCCATCAGTGCCGAGGCTTTTCTATCAGTTTGTTGTTCCAAGGGGCACTACATCTTTGGCCCGTCCGGGTGGCGGCACAAGAATACTTGGGGAAAGGAACAAATGAGTGCGAAAGAGGGAGGTTTGGGCATAGTTCCGATAGTTAATGATTTATTGCAATTGCATGGTGCCGTTTCTGAGAATGACGTGAACAGGTCGTTGTTGAGATTCTCTCAAGCGGAAAGGCAGCAGATCACCACCGATCTCAATGGGAAAACTGTATATTTTGCCCGAAATGGAATTCTTTCTGATTCTGATCCGTTTACCGTTGCTGTGGCCTTTCACTGTGAATCAAAGGATCTAGATGCGTACGTTTTCGTCGGTGGGCTTGCCGAAAATTTAACGATTGGCGAAGATGACCCTCGTTTTGCGAAAGTTAAGGATGCGGTGATGCTTAATTCTGAGTTTAGCATACAAGTCAAAGGTGATGAGAATTGGATTTTTAAGTCACTCGAGGGTTCGAGAGATCGTTGATCGGCTATCTGACGTTCAGAGGAGTTCAAGCACGCCGGGCAAAGGGCCTGCCTCTTGCTGACTTGCCACTGTGCGATCCCGCCCAAGACACGGGAGGCAATCCGGCCGTGATTGTTCCACAGGGCGGTTTTTGTTATTGAGACAGCCGGTGAACAGTGGCTTTCCTCACCATGTTAGGGCCGTGGAACACCGATAAGCCTGTCTTGTTGAGACCGGCAACTTGTGACAACGCCGGATAATGCGGAATCTTCCGGCAGGGGATGGTACCGCATCACGCAAAACGCCCGCGGGACCCCGGCGAAACTGGCACACAGGACCAAAAGCCCGTCGCCGCTTCCGACGATATGCTGCAAACCCACAGATTCATGCTGCCTAAAAATGACCTTGATCGGCGGCGGCGTTATGGCAGAAGTGTGACGGATGAACGGATTCCAGACAACCTGCCCTACGACGGCCCCCATTCAGGGCGGATCTGCCCTGGGCCAAATCCTTCGGCAATTCCGCGACAGAATGACCCCCGATTTCTGACGCATTTCTGACAACCAGCCGTTCCACCAGTCTCAACCATGCATCACCCACAGAATCCAGACACGCACGAAAGCCCACAGAATCAACGATTGGCGCAGGAGTCGTCACAAACTGACCCTCTCCGCCATACGCCCCTGGGGCTGGCGGCGATTCCCTAACAGTTAAAAGCCTGACACCAAAACCCTGGCAATCCCGAATACTGCCCGAATTCGGCCAGTTTTGCTAACAGATAATCAGGAGCGCCAATTATTTTCAATCGCCGGGCGGGCCATTTCTCGGAGTGAGTTTTTCGGCTGACAGCTGACCGTCCTGGCGGTATGACTGGCCAGACCTATGAGGTGAGAGCCATGTCAATCCCACCCATCACTCATCTGGATCTGGCTCACAAGCATCGGCGCTGACCCCCACCTGAAAATTGAACGGGCGCTCGACCAGGCTCAATCCGAATCAGGTTGAACCACTGTTGGGCCAGTCAGTGCAACGCCGGAAGCCAGTGACCGCGCCGCTCGACAGTTGTCGTGGAATTCGTCCGATTGTTCCACTGTCTGGCGGGGCGTCTGAAGAAAAACTGCGCCCTGGGGTATCGGATGCACAGTTTGAGCGAGTACATGAAGGGGTTCATGCAGCGCTTCACCCAATGGCGCAAGCGCAAGCACGGTCGCACGGTCGCACGGGCGGTCTGTGAGAGGACGCGTTCAAGAGCGTGCTGGTGGAAGACGGGGTGCGGAGAATGCGGGGCAGCGCGGCGGCCGGGGCGCTGTGGAGTGTTAGGAATCTGCAGAAGGGGATTGCCTGACACTGCGGTCCGAGGGTCCGGGCAGCAGAGCGCTCGCGGAGCAACCCCAAGCATTGCGGCGGTTTCCTCCGGGCAGCGGGTTGCGACAGGGCGCTGGCGCCGCCAAGTCCCGCCACCCCGCTGGGGACGGCGCTGTATGGGTGCGGTCCCTTGCCGTAGCGACGGCATTGGCGGCGTGGTCAGGCTCAAGTCCGACCTGCTTGGGCCCGCAGGTCGGCATCGATGGCCTCGAGCACATCGAGTTCGGGCCGGAAGTTGGCGGCGTGGTAGGAGCTGCGGACCAGCGGCCCGCTGGCGACGTGGCGGAAACCTTTGGCGAGAGCGGTTTGCTTGAGTTCGTCGAAGACCGACGGATCGATGTATTCGATGACCGGCAGGTGCTTGGGCGAGGGGCGGAGGTATTGGCCGAGGGTCAGGACGGTGACGTCGTGGGCGCGCAAATCGTCCATCGCCTGGTGGATTTCCTCGAGCCGCTCACCCAGGCCGAGCATCAGGCCGCTTTTGGTGGCGACCTTGCCCTGGACCATGGCTTTGGCCTTTTGGAGGACGCTGAGGCTGCGCTGGTATTGGGCGCGGGAACGCACCAGCGGGGTGAGGCGTTGGACGGTTTCGAGGTTGTGGTTAAAAATGTGCGGGCGGGCCTCCATCACCAGGGCCAGCGCCCAATCGCGGTCATTGAAGTCCGGGACGAGCACCTCGATGATGGTGTCCGGGTTGGCGGCGCGCACCGCTTGGATCGTCTGTTGAAAATGCTCGGCGCCGCCATCGCGCAGATCGTCCCGGGCCACCGCGGTGATGACGACGTGGCGCAGTTTCATGCGGCGGGTGGCCTCGGCCACGCGTTCGGGTTCGTCGGCCTCAAGTGGGTCGGGGCGGGCGGTCTTGATGGCGCAAAACCCGCAGGCGCGGGTGCATTTTTCCCCGGCGATCATGAAGGTGGCGGTGCCGTGGCTCCAACATTCCCAGCGGTTCGGGCACTGGGCTTCCTCGCAGACGGTGACGAGCTTCAGGTCGGTGACCAGCGACTTGGTGGACCAAAACTGCGGATCGCTCGGCAGCTTGACCTTGATCCAGGGGGGCTTTTTTTCCCGGTGAAGTGACGAATCCAATTCTAGTTTTGTGCCGCAGCCGCTCATTGCCCGGTCAAGCTAGCTGCGGAAAGAGCGAGCGCAATGCCGAAAACAGCCGGGAAAATTTTAATATCGGGGGATTTTTCCCGATCGAAGCAAAGGCGGCCGGTGGTGTCGCTATGTTCGGCGTGCAAGCGGGCGGAGAAATCCGCTGGAAATCCGCAGATTTTTTTGCAATGTTCCGTCGCCTGCTCGAAGCTGAGCCTCTGCCCGTTCTCATGACCGAACCCACTCCCCCACCCGCTCCTTCGGTTGCCATTCCTGAGTCGCTGCACCGGCAGCTCGAGGCCTTCCGCCGTCATCTTTGGCGGGTGAAGGTGTTTGAGGCGATGGCCGCAGGCGTGGTCGGCTTGCTCGTGTCATTCTTGTTGGTTTACGGCTTGGACCGGATTTGGGTCACGCCGCAGATGGTGCGCTTGGCCATTTTGATCGGCGGGACCTCGTTATTTGCCGTGTTCGCGCCGTTTTGGCTGCACCGCTGGGTGTGGCGGCACCGCCGCGAGGCACAGCTCGCGCGCTTGATTGCCCGCCGCTTCCCGGGCCTGGGTGACCGCCTGCTGGGCGTCATCGAGCTGCAAAGCCAGCACGAGAATGCCGACTCGCTGTCGCCGCGGCTGCGTGCGGCGGCGATGGAAGTAGTGGCTGCTGAGGCCGGCCGCCGCTCGCTGGATGAGGCGCTGCCGCCGCCCCGCCATCGGCGCTGGGCCCTGGCTTTGCTGGTGTTGGCGGGAGGGACCACTGCGGTGTTGACGTTGACCCCGCGGGCCGGGATCAACGCGTTCAAGCGCTGGCTGATGCCGCTGTCCGACACCGAACGCTACACCTTCACCCGCTTGGAGCAACCGTTGGGGTACCTGGCCGTGCCGTATGGGGAGGCGTTCGATGTTTTGTTGCGGCTATCGAAGGATTCCGAGCAACACCCGGGCAGCGCCAGCGGCCGCTACGGGTTGCAACCGGCCGTGAGCGCCAGCCTCGACGGCGACGCCTATCATTTTTCCTTTCCCGGCCAGCAGGAGCCCGGCACGGTGATGTTTCGGATTGGCGACGCCCTCCACCAGTTGAAAGTCGAGCCGCTGCAGCGACCGTCGGTCAAGGCGGTGAGCGCCGGCGTCACGCCGCCCGCCTACCTTGAACTGCCGGAACAAACCGTCGATCTGAGCAACGGTGTGCTCAGCGCGGTGGCCGGCAGCAACGTGCGCATCAAGCTGACCACCAACCGCGCCCTTGCCACCGCCACCTACGGGCCGACCCGCGCGCTGCTGGCCGCCGATGCCGAGGCAGCCCCTGGCAAGCCGTCGGCAACTCCCGCGGCCGACGCGCCTGCGCCCTACACGCCGTTGGAGGGGGTGCTCACCCCGCACGATTGCGACTCGCTGACACCGGATTTTGAGGTTGGCAAGGTGCCGTTTGAGATTCCCTTTGCGTGGACGGACCAATACGGCCTGGCCGGAGAGGCGGGATTCCGGCTGCGGGTGGACGCCTTGGGCGACTCCGCTCCCGCCTGCTATCTGCAGGGCATTGAGCGGCAAAAGGTGATGCTGCCGGAGGAAACCCTCGATTTTGAAGTGCTCGCGGAGGACGATTTTGGCATCAAGCTGGCGGGCATCGAGTGGTCTGGAGAATTCACCAAGCCGAGTGCCGACGCGCCGGCCAAGGGTGAAATGAAGTTGGTGGAAGGGGCCTCGCAGCAGCAGCACGTGTCGCGCCCGGCTGCGTTTTCGCCCAAGGCGTTCGGGATTGCCCCGCAGAAAATCACGCTGCGTGGCTTCGCCGAGGATTATTTTCCGGGGCGTGGCCGGGTCTACTCCGAGCCGCTGACCATTTATGTGCTCACTCGCGACGAGCACGCGCAATTGCTCAAGAGCCAGTATGACCGCGTCATCACCGAACTGGAAGACCTGGCCCGGCGCGAGGAAGGCCAACTCGACGAAACCCAACGCCTCGATGACCTCGGCGGCGAAGAACTCCAGAAAGAGGAAAATCGCAAGCGTCTGGCCACCCAGGAGCAGGCCGAGGCGGAAACCACCCGCCGGATGGAGGATCTCACCGCGCGCACCGAGCAACTCATGAAGGATGCCGCCCGCAATGGCGAAATCGACAAGGCCACCCTCAAGAAAATGGCCGAGTCGCTCAAGTCCATGCAGGAACTCGGCAAGCAGGACATGCCCAAGGTGGAAGGCAAAATGGCCGATGCCCAGGAGCAATCCAACACCCCGGAAAAAACCGGCAAGGACGTCGATAAAGCCAAACAGGAGCAGGCCAAGGTCGTGGAAAAAATGAAGGAGGCCATCGACAAGGCCAACGATGCCAACCGCCGAATGGAGGCCGGCACCTTCGTCAACCGCTTGAAAAAAGCCGCGGCCGAGGAGACCGCCGTCGCAGGTTCCTTGATCGAGGCCTTTGCCAGCCCCATCTTTCTGGGCGTCAAGCCCGGCGAGGTCGATCCCAAGGACGCCCGCCGCCTCAAGGAAGCCAACCGCCAGCAAACCGACACCGCTGGCGATGTGCGCTGGATTCAGGAGGACTTGGGACACTATTTCGCCCGCACCGAGAAAGACACGTTCAAGCAGATTTTTGACGAGATGCGCGACTCGAAGATTGATATTGGGCTGGAAGACGTCCGCAACCGCCTGCGCGACAACCAATCGTACATCGCCACCGAGGGTGCCTCGGATTGGGCCGCCAAGCTCACGGAATGGGCCAAGAAACTCGAAGGCGAAATGAAAAAAGACCAGCAGGGCGGCGGCGGCGACGGTGGCGGTGCCAGTCCCGAAGATGACGATTTCGAGTTCATGCTGCGGGTCATGAAAATGATCCAAACGCAACAGGACCTGCGGGCCCGCACCCGCGCCCTCGAACAGTTCCGCCGTTCCCTTCAACCCGCGCCCAAGCCATGAACCACCTCCGCCTAACCCTAACTGCAACCTGCCTGGCCCTGGCGGCCACCGCATGGGCTGCATCCGAACCGCCCGCCGCGGACGCCAAGCCGGAGGACCCCGTCGCCAAGCACCATGAGGGTTCCACCAAGGTGGCTGACGATCAGGACGAACTCTCCGCCGATGTCCAACAACTCACCATCGAGCAAACCATCCCCAAGGTCATCGACATGTTCAAGGAAGTGGAAGGCATCATGGACGAGGCCACCGATTGGCTCGCCGACTACGATACCGGCGGCCGCACCCTCGCCGCCCAGACCGATGTGATCGAAAAAATTTATGAAGCCACCAAGGAGCGCCAGAAACAACAGGGCGGCGGCAAGCCCGGCAGCGCCATGATGGACATGATGGGAAAAATGATGGAGGAAGGCGAGGGCAAGGAAGGCGATAAAAAGGATGGCAAAGGCAAAAAGCCCGGCGATCAGGGCGGCCAGGGGATGACGGGTGATTCGGACGCCGCCAACGACCCCAGCGGGGCTGCGGGCGATGGCAAGAGCGAGATCCGGCGCATCCCCAAGGCCGCCGGTGCCGCAGGCCACGCCCTGCCCGAGGAATTCCGCAAGGCGCTCGACGCCTACAATCGCGGCTTGGAGAAAAAGGTGAAGTAAGAGTTATTGGTTATTGGTTATCAGTTATAGGAATTATGCGCAGCTACCCAACAATTATCATCTTGGCATCGGCGGCGCTGGCTTGCGCTCAGGACTTGACTCATCGCCAGGACGACACGGTTCCGCCGCAGGCTGAGTCGATCTACGAGAAGGGGCTTCAATACCTCGCCAAAGCCCAGAACGAACACGGCTCATGGAACGATAGCACCGGTTCCGAACCGGCGGCCGTCGGGCTGTGTGTCGCCGCCTTTCTGGCTCACGGCGAGGATCCGACCAACGGCCCATACGCCAAGGTCATGCGCCGCGGCATCGATTATATCCTCACCCAGCAGGATGCCTCTAACGGCTACATCGGGTCGAGCATGTACAATCACGCCTTCGCCACCAAGGCATTGGCCGAGGCCTACGGGGTCATCGACAATCCGAAGATCGCGCCGGCCTTGAAAAAGGCGGTGGAGCTCATTCTCAGTGCCCAGAAGCGCAATCGCCTGGGCGCTTGGCGCTACACCCCGCAATCGACCGATGCGGACACCACCGTGACCGGTTGCAACATGGTGACCCTGTTTGCCGCGCGCAACGCCGGCATTCCGGTGCCCGACGAAGCCATCAAGAAAGGGCTCGCGTTTCTGGCAAAATGCCGCAGCAGCGAGGGGTCTTATGGATATACTTCCTCGTTTGGCGGCAAGCCGACACTCACGGCCATTGGCGTGCTGTGCTCGTCGCTGGCCAAGGAGACAGACACCAAGGCGTACAAGACGAGTTTGGAGTATCTGAAAAAGAACCTCGATTATCGCGAGAGGTATTACCCCTACTACTACGAGTACTACATGTCCCAAGCGCTGTTTCACGCCGATGACGACGCCTGGCGCGAGTGGAACGCCCGCAACATCCGCTACCTCAGCACCATTCAAAACCGCGAGGGCGCGTTCCCGGGAAACCAGGGTGCCTCGTTCAATACCGCCGGGGCCTTGCTTTCGTTGGCCCTCAATTACCGGTACCTGCCCATCTACGAAAAATGATCCGCCCGCTCTGCCTTTCATTGTTAGCCAGCATCCCCGGAGTGCTCGCAGCCGTGCCTGCCCAGCCACGCCAGGATTTGTTGCGCTTTGTCAATGGCGACCAATTGCACGGTTCGTTCCAAGGCATCAAAGCAGGCGGACTGGCGGTGTGGCAACGTCCGGACCTAACGGCTCCCGGCGAGTTCAAATCCACCCAAATCCAGAAGATCATCCTGCGCTCCGGACGTCCCGAGAAGTCCAACGAATCCATTGCGCACGTCGCCTTGATCAACGGCGACCGCATTCCCGGCACCCTCATCGCGCTGGATGACGAGTCGGTCACCGTGGACACCACGTTTGCCGGAGTGATGCACCTGCCGCGCAAGCTGGTGGGCATGATTGCGCCGCTGCCGCTGGGCGGGCGGGTGCTCTATCATGGCCCCTACTCCGAGGACGGCTGGCTGATGACCAATCCCGAGTTTCCCGATGGCATCCCGGCCGCGGCGGCCGCGGCGGCCGCGGCGGCCGCGGCGGACAAGGATGCCGACAAGGACAAGGACAAGGATGCGGACAAGGACAAGGACGCCGCAGTCGAGGCGGCCGTTGAGGACGCCAACGGGGAGCAGGACGCTGCTGCCGATGGCGAGGATGATGGCAAGGTCAAGGCCGCGAAAAAATCAGCCATCCCGCGCTGGGAGTTCTCGGGTGCGGCGTGGTATTGGAATCAAAAGCAGGGTTGCACCGCATTGCTGCGCAAGACGGGCATGACTGACCGCTCGATCCTGCGCTTCAATCTGGCCTGGCGCAACCGGCTCATGGTCTGTCTGGCTTTTCACGCGGATTTCGCCCGCCCGGTCAAGCCAGCCGCCGCCAAAGATGGCGACGAGGCAAAAGCCAGGGAAGAGGCCAAGCGGCGCATGATGCAGAATGGTTTCGGGCCCGGCGATCCATCCAGTTTCCCGCAACTCTTCGGCAACAGTTATATCCTCCAGATCAACTCGGGCTACGCGGTGTTGCTGCGTTGCGGCTTCGATGACAAGGGCAATCCGACCATGGAGCGCATCCAAGCCAACAACCCAAGCATCCGCTTGCCGGAAACCGGGGCGGCCGCCTTCGAACTCCGCTGCGACCGGATCAAGGGCACCATCATGCTCTACGTCGATGGCGAGTTCTCCATGCAATGGGCAGAACCGGGCCTGACCCAAGATGCGGGTTACGCCGGCAAGGGCGGCGGCATCGGCTTCCTCACCCAGATGGAAAACTCGCCGCTGCGGGTTTCCGATGTGGTCATCGCCGAGTGGAACGGCATGCCTGATTCGGCTCGCAGCATGCAGGTGGACGATCAGGATATCGTGCTGTTAGCCAACGGCACCGATCGCTTCTCCGGCAAAGTCACCGACTTCCAAAACGGCAAGCTCCACCTGCACGGGAAATTCGGCAATTTCGCCCTCCCCCTGGAGCAAATCGCCGAGGTCCGCTTCGCCGCCGACAGCCTATCCAAACCCGCGGAAGCCGCCGCCGAGCGCGTCATCATCCACCTCGATCCCATCGGCAATATCAGCGGCAAGCCACTCGCCGGCGATGCCAGCTGCCTCAAACTCCTCACGCCTTACGCCGGCGAAATCAACCTCAAACTCGAATCCGCCGTAATCCTCGACTTTCAACCATCTAACAATTTTCTCGATGACTGGGATCCGCAATTCTAACAAACTGGCCATGACCGCCATGGCGCTGGCTTGCCTCGCTGGCGTCGCCGCTCCGCCGCTCGCGGCCGACGAGTTGTTGCTCGAGGGCAGCGAGCGGCTATCCGGCTGCGTCCGGGCTATCAACGCCGACGGCTCGGTGCTGTTGGAAACCCCGCTCTCGCCGGATCCGGTCCCCCTCAAGCCCAATAGTATTCGCAAAGTCGTGTTCAGCGATCACTCCACCAAGCCCGACGCCGCGACCTGCGGCGTCACGCTCGTCAACGGAGATGTTTTACCAGGCGACGTCGAGGCGGCTGACGAGCAGAACCTGACGCTCAATTCGAGCATCGCCGGCCATTTCGTCATCCCCCGCGCACAAATCCATTCACTCCAGCTTGGCGTGCACCAGGAAAAGTCGATCTATGCCGGACCGGACGGTCTTAACGGTTGGTCACGCGAGCCGGCCACCTCGGAGCACTGGTCGTTCAGTGACGGATCGTTTCACGTGCGCGGCAGCGGCCGCATCAGCCGCCAACTCGATCTGCCGCAGCAGTTCGTTTTCCGCTTCAAGCTGAGTTGGGTCAGCGAGCCTAACATCAAGGTCTACTTCGCCGCGGCCCCGGGCACCGGCGAGACCCCGCTGGACCGCTACTACCTGACATTCAATTCCGCCGGCATCGAAATCAAGCGCGAGGCGTCCAGCGGCAAGCGCTATACCACCATCACCACCCTCGCCCGGCCGCCGAAGCTATATCCGGGCAAGCACGTGACGATTGAAATCCGCGTCGACCGCGTCGGCCGCAATCTGCAGCTTTACCTCAACGACGAACCGGAAGGCCCGTTCAAGGATCCGTTAGACAAGGCGCCGGATGCCAACGGCGTCATCATTGAGAGCATGATCGACGAGGCTTCCTCCCTCCAGTTCAGCAACATTGAAGTGCTCGATTGGAATCTCAAGGGCGAGCGCCGCCGCAGTGAGGATCGCGGCGATGTGACCAAGGATGTGCTCATCGGCAGCAAGTCCGAGCGCTTCAGCGGCAAGCTGGTGGAGGTGAAGAAAGGCCCGGAAGGCTTGCTCTACGTGTTCAAGAGCGCGTTTCAGGACGAGGCCATCGAGGTGCCCGAGGCGGAGATTTCCACGGTCTTCTTTGTCGTCGGCAAGAAGGACGCCCCCGCCGATGCCGCCAAGGATCCGTTCATTCTACAACTGCGTGGCGGTGGCTCACTCCACGTCTCTGCCTGCGCCTTCGCCGGCGAGCAGGTCGAGGCCACTCACCAATCGTTAGGAAAGTTAACGCTCCAGCGTGACGGCATCACCGCCTTTGAACGCATCAGTGCCAAATCCAAGGAGGCCCCACAACCATGAAACCCCGCCTCGCCCTTGTGGTTTTAGCCGCCTCGCTGGTCAGCGTGACCGCCGAGCCGCAGCCGTCCATCATCCGTTTCGCCAACACCACGATGGACCAGCTCTCCGGCTCCCTCGGTGCCCTCAGCGCGGACCGCTTGGTGTGGAATTCCCCCATCCTTGAAAAGCCGACGCCGTTCTGGCTGAAGAGTGTGTTGGAAGTGACGCTGCCCGCGACGCTGCCGGAGTTCAACGCGACCCACGAGGCCACCGTCACGCTGATGAATGGGGATACCGTGAGGGGGCAGGTCGCCGCGGTGACCGACGATACCGTCACCCTCGACACTTGGTATGCCGGGCGTCTGGGCTTCCGCCGCGTCATGGTTAGAGACGTCGCCATCGATGCCCGGCCCGCGCTGGTGTTCAGTGGACCGACCGGCTTGGACGGCTGGACCCAATCCGCCAAGGTGGCCGCCTGGACCTATGAGAACGGTGCGTTGCGCACAAGCTCGGGTGTGGCGATCGGCAGGGACGTGGGCTTGCCCGACGAGTGTGTCATCGGCTTTGATGTCGCCTGGCGCGGCAGTCTGATGCTCAACTTCAATTTCTTTGCCGAGGATGTTAGCTCGGAGAGTCCGGCCGTCGGCTATCAGATCAGTTGCCAGGGCAATTACGCCACCATTCGCCGCCAGAATGCCGCCATGCAGTTCGGCGATGTGGCGAACATTCCGGAATTCAAGGAAAATGAAAAAGTCCGCCTCGAGGTGCGGGCCAGTCGCACGTCGGGCAAGATTTGCCTATACGTCAATGGCCGCTGCGGTGCGGTGTGGAAAGACCCAGGCGTGGCCAAGGGCAAGTTCGGCAAATTCATCCAGTTTGTGCCGCAGGGCAAGGAGACGCTGCGCATTTCCGCCATCAAAGTTGCGGCTTGGGACGGGGCGTCGGAGGAAGCCGCCGACGAGGAAGCCGCCATGCAGGGCATGGGCATGGGCATGAATTTGCGCTTGCAGCGCGGCCTCGCCATTCCCGAGACGAAGCCCGAGTCCAAACCCAAACCCGCCGAGGAAGGCCGCATGAAGCTGCGCAACGGCGATTCGATCCGCGGCGAGGTGACCTCGATTGTCGATGGCATCATCACGATCAAAACCCGGTTTGCCGATGTGAAACTACCGGTGGCCCGCGTCCGCAACATCGTCCTCAAACCCGCCTCGCTGGAAGAGCCGATCCGCCGCAATGGCGATGTGCGGGCCTGGTTCGGCGACGGTTCGTCGCTGGTGTTTTGTCTCGATGCGCTGACCTCGGAGACCCTCACCGGCCACAGCCAACTCTTCGGCACAGCCACCTTCAAGCTCGCTGCCTTCAACCGCATCGAGTTCAATATCTACGACCCGCAAATCACCGACCTGCGCGCCAAGGAAAGCATGTAGCGGCGGGCAGGAGGACGGGAGGCAGTCGGACCGGGTCACCCGCGCCCGCTCACCGCGGCGAGGACCCGCTGGACGCTCAGTTCGTTCTGACAGCGACCATCCATCGAGCACTTTGGCAGCAGACAGGGAGCGCATTCCACATGGCGGCGCACGGTCACATGACTTTTGCCGAGGGGACGTCTCCATGCCGGGTCATTCGGGCCGAACAGCGTCACGCAGTCGGTTCCCACATGCGCAGCCAAGTGCGGCAGCGAGCCATCCGCCGCCAGCACCAGCGCTTGCGCCGCCAGAACCGGCAGCGCGCCGGCCAGCGGCTCGAGATTGACGTAGGCAGGCCCGCCGCCAAGCTGGTCGAGCAATTTTTCAGCGAGCCGGTTGCCTTGCGCGCGGCCGCCGATGGTCAGCGTCCAGCCCACCGCCTGCAACCCCAGCGCCACCTCGACCCAGCGCGCCAGCGGCCACTCATGACTGGCGCCGAAATCCGAATCCGGGCCCAGCAGCAGCGTTTTCGGTGGGCGCGGCACCCCGAGGGTCGCCGCGGCGAAAAACTCCGGCCGCGACGTCTCCAGCCCCAAGGATTCCACCACCGCGAGGTAATGCCGCACGCGGTGCTCAAGCGGGCGCCCCGCCGCCGCCTGCGGCACCGGGTGGGTCAGATACTTTTTCAGGGTCTTGATGTTGGGTCCCAGGCGACGGGGGATTTTGGCCCGCAGGCAGGCCTCGGCCGCGATGCCCGGTTCCCACACCAGCGCCGCCTGCCAGCGGCCGGCCAACCCGCCAGCCAGCATCCGCGGCTTCGCCTTGGCGGGGAAATCCAGCACGGTGAGCCCCGGCAGGGTCTCCCACAATGCCCGTTGCTCGGCCGCACACAGCACGCCGACCCCCACCCCGGAGGCCACCAGCACCCGCAGCGCCGGCACCGCAAAACACGCATCATCCCAGCGCCCCGGCGCTCCAATCAACATTCCCCCACCGGCTTCCATGCCCCCAGCCTACCTCGCCCGCCCACCCCATGCAAGCCCGCCGGATTTTCCGCGCCGGATTTTTCGTGCCTTGTCGGCGGGTTTCTGCTTTGCTGCCGCCTCGCCCCGCTGATTTCCCCTGCCCATGTCCACCGAGCTGACCCGCAATTTTTCGATCATCGCCCACATCGATCACGGGAAAACCACGTTGTCGGACCGCCTGCTAGAGGCCACCAGCACCATCACGCTGCGCCAGCGCCAGGACCAACTCCTTGATTCGATGGACCTCGAGCGCGAAAAGGGCATCACCATCAAGTCCCACCCGGTGGCGATGGAATACACCGCCAAGGACGGCAAAACCTACAAGCTCAACCTGCTCGACACGCCCGGCCACGTCGATTTTTCCTACGAGGTATCGCGCGCTCTGGCGGCCTGCGAGGGTGCCATCCTGATGGTCGACGCCGCCCAAGGGGTCGAGGCCCAGACCGTTGCCAACCTCCATTTGGCCACCCAGCAAAACCTGCTGATCATCCCGGTCCTCAATAAAATCGACCTGCCGGCCGCCGACGTCGTCAAGTGCAAGCGCCAGCTTGAGGAAATCCTCTGCATCCCCGCCGAAGATTGCATCCCCGCCTCCGCCAAGAACGGCATCGGCATCGAGGAGATCCTCGAGGCCATCGTCGCCCGCGTCCCCGCACCGGTGGAAAATCCCGATAAGTTGCTGCGCTGCGGGGTCTTCGACTCGCTTTACGACGCCTACCGCGGAGTCGTCTCCTACGTCCGCGTGTTTTCCGGCTCGGTCAAACGTGGCCAGAAAGTCAAACTCTTCGCCACCGGCAATACCTACGAGGTCAAGGAAGTCGGCATCTTCACCCCCAAGATGACCGCTTGCGAGATCCTGCAGGCCGGTGACGTCGGCTACGTCATCGCCAACATGAAATCCGCCGCCGAAGTGAAGGTCGGCGATACGATGACCGATGTCACCCATCCCTGCCCGGAAGCCCTGCCCGGCTACAAGGAAATCCAGCCGATGGTGTTTTCCGGGATCTATCCGGTCGATTCGGTGGATTATGAATCCCTCAAAATGGCGATGGGCAAACTCCAGATCAACGATCCGGCGTTCACCTATCAACAGGAAAGCTCCACCGCGCTGGGCTTCGGCTTCCGCTGCGGATTCCTCGGGCTGCTCCACATGGAAATCATCCAGGAGCGCCTGCGCCGCGAGTTCGACATGAACGTGATCTCGACCTATCCGTCGGTGATCTATCATGTCGTTCTAACCGATGGAACGGAGGTTATCGTGGATAACCCGACGCTCTTCCCCGAGCCGCAAACCATCCAGGAAATCCTCGAGCCCATCGTCAACGTCTATATCATGGTCCCCGGCGAATACATCGGCGACATGATGCAATTGGTGCTCGAGAAACGCGGTGAGGTGACCCACACCGAAACCATCGATGAAACCCGCGTCATCCTCTCCTGTGTGCTGCCGCTGGCCGAAATTTTGGTGGATTTCAACGACAAGCTCAAGTCCATGACCCGTGGTTACGCCTCGATGGATTACGAGCACTCCGGTTACCGTTCCGCCAAAATGGTGAAAATGGACATCCTCATCGCCGGCGATCCGGTCGAGGCCTTCTCCACCATCGTGCACCGCGACAAGGCGGAAACCTACGGCCGTGCCTTGGCCAGCCGCCTCAAGGACGTCATTCCCGCGCACCTCTTCGTCGTCGCCATCCAGGCGGCCGTCGGCGGCAAGATCGTCGCCCGCGAATCCATCTCCGCGATGCGCAAGAACGTCACCGCCAAATGTTACGGCGGCGACATCACCCGCAAGCGCAAGCTGCTGGAGAAGCAGAAGGAAGGTAAGAAGAAGATGAAACTCTTTGGCAAAGTCAACATCCCCCAGGACGCCTTCATCAAGGTCCTCAAAACCGGCGATTGATAGGAACGATGGCGGATTGCCATCCCGATCCGGGACGGGTGGGCGCGAGTCTGGAATGCTGACCCTTTCACATCATCGATACATGAGCTCAGTTCTGGAAACCATCGACGGCGGAACCCGCTACTTGGAAAAGCGGGAGATCGCCGACGCGCGGCGAAACATGCAATTGCTGGTGGCCCATCAGCTCAAATGCAGCCGCATGGACCTTTACGTCCAATTCGATCGCCCCCTCACCGAGACGGACCTCCAACCGCTGCGGGAGACCCTGAAACTGCGCGGCGAGGGGGTGCCGCTGCAACATCTGCTAGGCCAGGTGCAGTTTCACCACCGCGAGTTCAAGACCGACGCCCGAGCCCTGATCCCCCGCCCGGAAACCGAGGAACTCGCCGAATGGCTGCTCAGCATGGATTTCCCGCAACATCAATCCCTGCTCGACATGGGCTGCGGATCTGGCGTGCTGGGCCTGACGCTGGCGGCCGAACGCCCGGACTGGCAGGTCACCCTCGCCGACGTTGCCCCCGCCGCACTCGCCCTGGCCCGGGAGAATGCCGCCGCCCTGGCCATTTCCAACCTGCACTGGTGCGAAAGCGACCTGTTTTCCGCCATCACTGGCACGTTTGACGGCATCGTGGCCAATTTGCCCTATGTTCCCGAGTCCGAGCGCAGCAGCCTGAGTCGCGAGGTGCTGCACGACCCGCCGCTGGCGCTATTCGGGGGGCCGGACGGGCTCGACGTGATCAACCGCTTCATCCCGGACGCCTTCGCGCGGCTCAAGCCCGGCGGCTGGCTGGCCCTGGAAATCGGTCACGATCAGGCTTCACAGGTCGCCGAAATTCTACGACGCTGCGGTTTCAGCCAGCTGGAAATCAAGACCGACCTCTCCGGAGTGTCGCGTTTCCCGTTTGGCCGGCGCCCGCATTAATCCGATCCTATCACACTCCACCCCACCCGAAGCCACCTTTCACCCTTATCACGTATGGACAAACTGCTTGTGCACGGCGGTGCCACCCTGCGGGGAGCCATCAACATCTCCGGCTCAAAAAACGCCTCGCTGCCGATATTGGCAGCCACCCTCCTCACCGCCGAGGACTGCATCATCGGCCGCGTGCCGGATGTCTCGGACACCAATTACATGGTCCAAATCCTCAGCGCGCTGGGGGCCAGCGTCGAACGCTCGTCCGGCACCGTGCGCATCTCATGCAGCGAGTTGTCGGTCGAGGCCCCCTATGATCTGGTGCGCCGGATGCGCGCCTCGATCTGCGTCATGGGCCCGCTGCTGGCGCGCAAAGGCCGCGCCGTGGTGTCGCTGCCCGGCGGTTGCGTCATTGGTGACCGCCCGGTCGATCTCCACCTGCGTGGATTGCAGGCGCTGGGTGCCAACGTCGAGTTCGAGGGAGGCAACATCATCCTAACAGCACCGGACGGCCTGCGCGGCGCGGAAGTGGACCTTTGCGGCACGCACGGTCCAACCGTGTTAGGAACGGACAACGTGATGATGGCCGCGACCTTGGCCGATGGCATCACCATCATTGAATCCGCCGCAGCCGAGCCCGAAGTGCTCGATCTGGCCAATTTCCTCAATGCGATGGGCGCTAAAATCACGGGCGCCGGCACCCGCCGCATCGTCATCGAGGGGGTCGCCGCGCTGCATGGTGCGCAACACACGGTCATTCCCGACCGCATCGAAGCGGGCACCTTCATGGCCGCCGCCGCGCTGGCGGGCGAGGGCGTGACCTTGCGGCGCGTCTGCCGCGATCACCTCAAGGCGATCACCGCGGCACTAGTCAAAGCCGGCCATCGCGTCGATTTCAATGCCGCCGGCGACGAGTGCAGCGTGTTTCGCGGCGAGCACCCGACGGGCTGCGATCTGATCACCGCCTCCTACCCCGGCTATCCCACCGACATGCAGGCGCAAATGACCGCCCTGCTGGCCACCACGCCGGGCCTCAGCGTCGTCAAGGACACGATTTTCCCGCAGCGCTTCATGCATTGCGCGGAACTCAAACGGATGGGCGCGGACATCACCTTGGACAATGGCACTGCGGTGGTGCGCGGTGTGGCGCAACTCTCCGCCGCGCCCGTCATGGCCTCCGACTTGCGGGCGTCCGCCGCGCTGGTGCTCGCCGCCCTAACCGCCAAGGGCACCACCGCGATCAACCGGCTCTACCACATCGACCGCGGCTACGAGCACATCGACGAGAAGCTGCTGATGTTGGGAGCCGACCTCCAGCGCGTTAGAGAGTGACCCCCGCAACGCCCCCCCGGATGAACACCACCGCCATCATCGTCGCCGCGGGCAGCAGCCAGCGCATGGGCTTTGACAAGCTCGCCGCGCCATTGGCGGGCGTGCCGGTGTTGCGGCGCACGCTCGAGGCATTTCTAACATCCGATTGCATCGCTGAAATCGTCGTGGTCTGCTCGGCGGAGCGGTGGAAATTATTAGAAAATGCCACCGGCGGGCGATTTGCCAAGCCGGTGCGGCGGGTGGACGGCGGGGCCACGCGCCAGGATTCCGTCGCCAACGGGCTGGCCGCCGTGGCTGCCGGAGCTGATTTGATAGCCGTGCACGACGGCGCGCGGCCGCTGGTCAGTCCGCTCGACATTGCCCGTTGCGTGGCGGCTGGCGGGACGTTTCGCGCCGCCAGCCTGGCCCGCCGCGTGAGTGAAACATTGAAGCGTGCGGACGGCGATGACTTTTGCACCCAGTCGGTGGCCCGCGACGACCTGTGGTTGATGGAAACCCCGCAGGTGTTTGACGCATCGTTGCTGCACTCGGCCTATGCGGCGGTGGCGGCCAAGCGCCTCGAGATTACCGATGAGGTCAGCGCCATGCAAGCCATCGGGATCCACGTGAAGTTCATCGAGGCCAACCAGCCGAATCCCAAAATCACCCGACCGGCCGATCTGGTGCTGGCTGGGGCCATCCTGACAATCCAATGAGTCCCGCAACCTACGCATGGCGGCAACTGGCCGGCGGCCCGCGCCTGGCGGTGGCCACGCTGGCAGATTCCGAGTGCGCCGCGCTATCGATCTACGTACCGGCCGGCAGCCGCGATGAGACAGGGCTGCCGGCCGGGCTGGCGCACTTTGTGGAGCACATGGTGTTCAAGGGCACCGCGCGCCGCAGTGCCCGCGAATTGAGTTTCGAAATTGAAAATGGTGGCGGCCAGCTCAACGCGGGCACCACCGAGGACCACACCGTGTACGAGGGGCGCGGCGAGGCGGGCCTGCTGCCGGTGTTGACCGATGTTCTAACGGACATGGTGTGGCACGCGACGTTTGCGGAGGCTGAAGTGGCGCTTGAGCGCGAAGTCATCGGCGAGGAGATCACGATGTATCGCGAGACGCCCTCCGACCACATCGGCGATTTGATATCCGGCGCGCTGTGGGCCCCCCATCCGCTGGGCAACCCGATTTCCGGCACCGCCGAATCGGTCGCCAGGATCACCCGCAAGAAATTGCTGGATTTCCGCAACCGGCAACATTTTCGCGACGATTTGGTGATTGCCGCCGCCGGGCCATTCACGCTCGAGGAGGTGCAGGCGCTCATTGAGCCGCGATTGGCGGGGACGTTTCACGCCGCCAAGCGGGCGTTGGCGTTTGCCAGGCCAGGGGGGCCGCCGGTGCGGGTGGCCGAGCGGCGCGACACCGAACAGCTGCAACTCGCGCTGGCCTGGCACACGCCGGGGCGGCAGGATCCGATCCGGCACGCGCTGCGCCTGCTCAGCCTGATGCTCGGGGAGAGCGCCAGCTCGCGCTTGTTTCAGGAACTGCGGGAGGAGCGCGGGTTGTGTTATCACATCACCAGCGATGTGACGATGTTCCATGAAACCGGGGCCTTTGAGATCAGCGCGGGGCTCGACCCGGACGCCCGCGAGGAAGCCGTCGAGTGCATCCTGCGGGAAATCAACGATATCGTCGCCAACGGCCCACGCCCCGGCGAACTCGAGCGCGCCAAGCGACTGGCCATCGCCCAAAGCAAACTCGCCTTTGAATCCACCGCCGCCCACGCCGCTTGGGCCGGTGAAGGCGTGATGGATTTCGATGAAATCCCGTCGCCGACTCAATGGCGCGAGCGGCTCGCCGCGGTGGACGATGCCGCGATCCAAGATGCCGCCCGTCTGGTCTTTCACGAGCAGGAACCGGCCTGCGCCGAAATCGGCGGACTGCCGACCTGATGCCGCATCCGACGTGCTGAACTCAGTGTGCGTCGAGATGGTCCTCGCAATACTCGTGCCCATCCGGCCCCACGCGAAACTCCTCGTGGGGATCGGTGACATCGTTCTTGCCGCATACCTCGCAGCGGTGGAACGCGTTTTGGGCATCCGCCTTGGCCGCGTGGAAACGTTCGCGCCGCTTGCCAGCTTTCACCACCCGCGCCATTCCACGCATCGCGGGAATGCCCGCCCACAGCAGGTAATTGGCAAAAATGAGCAACATGAACAGCAACCACATCGGGTTGCGGAAAACCGGCGAAATCAGCCCCAGCCCGCCCAGGATGGCCAAGAACCTGACCTGCACCGGCAGGATGAAAAACAAGCGGAATTCGACGCGCGGAAACAAGGTGGCAAAGGCGAAAAACGCCGCCTCGTAGAGAAACATGCCGTCAAAGGGCATCACCCACACGGGGTTGAAGAAATTGGCCACGATGAGGCCGAGTATACCGCAATAGTAGAACATGGACGTCTTGAACACGCCCCAAGCCGCCTCAAGGGCGTCACTGATCATGAAGGCGATCATCACCATGAACACCATGAAAATCATCCCCATCGAGTTGAACTGGCCGAAGCCCGAGGACGCAAACAAAAATGTCACCACCCGCCACGCCTCGCCCGCCTGAATGCTCCCGCGGTCCCACATCAGCAGCACACCGATGCCGGGCCGCGCAATCCGCAGCACGTACACCAACACATGCAGCAGCGCGAAGTACCGCAAAAATCCCGGAAACGCCATCCAGCCAAACCGCCGCTCAAATCCTTTTGAAAATACCATCTCGCCACCGATCATTGCCAACCACGGACGATTGACAAGCCTCGGCATTCAGGCCACCCTCCGGCGTGACCCCAGAACTGAAACATTCCCCGCTGGAAGCCGCCCATCAGGCGCTTGGTGCCCGTCTCGTGCCGTTTGCCGGCTGGAACATGCCGGTGCAATACACCTCGATTCTCACCGAGCACCACGCCGTGCGCTCGCAGGCAGGCATTTTCGACATTTCCCACATGGGCCAGTTCCTGGTCAGCGGCCCCGCTTGCGCCGCCTGGCTCAACCGCTTGCTGACCAACAATGTGGACAAGCTCGCCCCCGGCCATGGCCAATACACCCTCATGCTCAATGAGCAGGGCGGCGTCATCGACGACCTCATCGTCTATCGCAGCGGCGAGACGGACTTTTTTCTGGTGGTCAACGCGTCGATGATTGAGGAAGACTTTTTCTGGATGGCAAGCCACCAAGACGCCGATATCATCCTGCGCAACGAAAGCGAATTGTGGGCCGGCATGGCCATCCAAGGCCCCCAGGCCAGCGCGATCTTTGCCGCCGCCTGCCCCGGCGAAACCCTGCCGCCACGCAACGGCTACGCCACCACCGCCGCCGCTGCCATCGTCTGCCGCACCGGCTACACCGGCGAGGACGGCTTCGAATTCTTCTGTCCCGCCGCCGCCGGCATCGCCGCTTGGGACACATTCATCGCCGCCGGAGCCGCCCCCTGCGGCCTCGGTGCCCGCGACACCCTCCGCCTCGAAATGGGCTACCCACTCAACGGCAACGACCTCTCCCCCACCCGCTCGCCCATCGAGGCGGGCCTCGGGTTCTTCGTGGACCTGACAAAACCCGACTTCATTGGCCGCGACACCTTGCTGCTCCAAAAATCCGAGGGTGCCGCCGTCAAGCTTTGCGCCATCCAATACACCGACAAGGGTGCCCCGCCCCGCGCCCACTACCCGGTGCTCGCCGCGGACGGCACAGCCCTGGGAGAACTGACCAGCGGCGTGCTCTCGCCCTCCATCAATGCCGGCATCGCCATGGCCTACCTCCCCACCGCCTTTTCCAAACTCGGCACACCCCTGCAGATCGACGTTCGCGGCCGCCTATTCCCCGCCACCGTCGTCAAGAAGCCGTTTTACAAAGCGAAATAAAAACAGAAGACAAGAGCAAGAGTGACGCAGCTCTTTTCTTCTGTCCTCTGTCCTCTGTCCTCTGTCCTCTGACCTCTGACCTCTGACCTCTGACCTCTGACCTCTGACCTCTGACTTCTGACCTCTGACCTCTGACTTCTGACCTCTGACTTCTGTCTTCTGACTTCTGTCTTCTGTCTTCTGTCTTCTGTCCTCCCTTTGCCTTTTTAGCTTTCCACTTTGCCCATACCTGTACTAACTCCCTCCCACCATGAACGTCCCCGCTGACCTCCGCTACTCTTCCTCCCACGAATGGCTGCGCCTCGACGGCGACATCGGCACGGTGGGCATCTCCGACCACGCTCAGGAAGCCCTCACCGACGTCGTCTTCGTCGAACTGCCCGCCCCTGGCCGCAAGGTCGATGCCGCCGATCCCACCGCCGTCGTCGAATCCGTCAAGGCCGCCAGTGACATCTACGCCCCGGTGGGCGGCGAGGTGATCGAAATCAACCCGGCCGTCGAAGCCGACCCCGCACTGGTCAACACCGATCCCTACGGCAACGGCTGGCTCTTCAAACTGCGCGTCAAAAATCCCGCCGAGGCCCTCGCGTTGCTGGATGCGGCCGCCTACACCGCACTGATCAGTTAGACCGGGGAGCAACCTGCGGCAAGCGCCTGCGGTCTCCCTGAGCCAAAGCGGCGTGGCGGGCTCCGCCCCTTCGCGCCGCACTCCATGGTTTGGCAGCGCAGGGGCGGCTCATGCATGCGTGTGCGTGTGGCAAGCGCCAGCGCGACACCGCTTTATCTCGATCCCGGCTGTTTGGTTTCCATCAGGTCGAATTCAACAAATGATTGATCAAAATCAGGATTGAATCGGGCTGCCGAAACGCGATAGACTTCCCTCCGACGGCCTCCATCAACTCCAATCCAAGTCCATGAACCACGTTGAACGTTTTCGGGCGGTGTGCAACTTCCAGGCGGTGGACCGCCTGCCACGCTGGGAATGGGCCATGTGGTGGGACCAAACCATCGAGCGCTGGCACCACGAAGGGCTGCCGCGCGAACTGAAATTCAACCAGGTCTTCGACATCGCCCAACATTTCGGTCTCGATCCCTATCAGCAATTTTGGTTCAGCACCACCGATGCCACCATCGCGGCCACCCAGCATCACGTCGAAGGCATGGTTTCAACCATGGACGACTACCTCCGGATCCGCCCGCAGTTGTTTCCCGACCACGGCGCGGCGATTGCAGGCATGGCGGCCTGGGCGGCGCGGCAGCGGCGCGGCGAGGCGGTGGTCTGGGCCACCCTCGAAGGCTTCTTCTGGTTTCCCCGAACTCTCATGGGCTTCGAGAAAATGATGTATGCCTATAGCGATGAACCCGAACTACTCCATCGGATCAACCACGATCTTTTGGAATTCAATCTGCGCCTGCTCGACCGTATGTTTGACGTCTGCGTGCCGACCTTCATGACCATCGCCGAGGACATGAGCTACAACAACGGCCCGATGATCTCGCAGCGGACGTTTGAGGAATTCGTCGCGCCGTTCTACCGCGAGTTGATGCCCCGCTTGCAGGAGCGCGGAATCCCCCTGTTCATGGACACCGACGGCGACGTCACATTGCTGGTGCCGTGGCTCAAGGCGCTCGGTGTGCAGGGCGTGCTGCCCTTGGAGCGCCAGGCCGGGGTGGACGGGTTCACCTTGCGCCAGCAGTTCCCGGACTTGCTCATGATCGGCCATTTCGATAAAATGACCATGCCCCGCGGCGAAACGGCAATGCGTGCCGAGTTCGAGCGCTTGGGGCCCCTGATACAATCCGGCGGCTTCATTCCCAGCGTCGATCACCAGACCCCGCCGGGCGTATCGCTGGAAAATTACCGGATCTATCTGCGCCTGCTGGATGAATATAGCCAATAGGAATGACAATCGCAGCTGTCCTGTGCTAACTCTGTGAAGCCTAAACAGTTTATGAATTGCAGAAACATCTATCTGAAAGCTTGGCTTGCCCTGGTGGCAGCGTGCATGGCCGGGCCGGTCATGGCTGCGGATTCCGGGCCTTCTAGCAAGGGCCTGTTCACCCGGAACCATGCCGGGCAAAGGAATGACTTTTCCGGCCAGGTGGGATTTGAGTTTGTCCCGGCGGCCGATATTTCCGTGACCGCCCTGGGCCGTTCGGTCAGTGGCGGCGCGATCCGGCGGCCGCATGCAGTGACGCTGTGGGATTGCACCACGGAAAAACCGCTGGGGCGGGTGATGGTCTCGCCGGCGTCTAGCAAGGATGATCAAGGTTTTGCCTGCGAGATGTTAGCCACTCCGTCGCAACTAACGAAGGGCCGGAGTTATCGGCTCACCTCGGCCGAGGAGAAAGACGGCGATCCAATGATGGACCTTGGGGATCTCCGCGAGCATCTGGCGGTGGCGGATCTGGGACCAGGAGTCTACTCGACGGGCGACGGCTTTCCCGACCAGACATACGGCGGCGACGAACAAGGCTACGGGGTGCCCACGTTGCATTTCTCCACTGCGGGGGTGGCCCCGGCATTGCTCAACTCCGGTCCCCGCCCGCCGCTCCCCTGGTTGCGCGATATCCAGACCGGCTACCTGATGAACTGCGCGTTCCGTGCGATCCGGCCGTATATCTGGCAACAGAACCCGCGACTCAGCGGCTGGGACACCGATCCAAGCGGCGGCGGCTGGGAGGAAAAGCCCAGCGGGTTCTTTCCTAACGAATTCGCCTTCCATGTTGAATCGTTCCGGCTGCGCGATACCAGCAACCAGCACGCCGTCACTATCCGCCACCAGATCGCCCGCCAATCGGACGGCTTGGTCACCTGGGAATTTCGCTTCATGCTGCCGGCGGCCATGGAGGGTGCCGCCTGGCAACTGCGCGATCTCGAGGCACCGGCTGTTAGCATTGTCACGCACGATGGCAAACTATGCTACGAAACCGCTGACAGCGCGGTGGCGCTCACTCCCCTGGCGGTGGGTCACGAATACGGCATCAAGGTCGTGGCCGATGTGAAAGCCCGCCGCGCGGACATCTACGTGGATGGCGAACTCAAGGCAAAAGCGACCGCCTTTGCGCACCCGGTGACCAGCCTCGACTGCGTCCTGATCAAAACCGGTGATGCGGCGAGGGGTGAGATGTCGCTAGCAATGGTCAACGTCCATCGCGGCTACGCGGTGTGTGAGACGTTCGCCACCTGCGGCGTCGGGCACGCGCCGGACGATTGGGAAATTGCCCGCCAAGGCGGCAACGCCACCGTGGAGCCGCTGGCCTGCGCTGCCAAGCCGGATGCCTTCAGCCTAAAACTGCTAGATTCGGCCACTGCAACCAAACGCTTTGATGCCAGCGGGGGCACGACCGTGTGGGAATTCAAATTCCTGTTGCCGGAGAAACTCGATGGTGCGGCCGCCGAACTGCTCGTCGGGCAGCAAAAATTTTTTCGCATCGTTGCCACGGGAGGCAATCTCTGCTTCGTCAACCTGCACGGACAGCCCGTTCCGCTCGTGCAGGACTATCGAGCCAACCTGTGGTACTCCGTGAAAGCACTCGTAAGTCCCCAATCGGGCAAGGCGGAGATCTTCGTGAACGGCAAACTCGCGCAGGCCGCCGCCGGCTTTCCGTCGGTGGCAACCGGCTTCGACGGGGTTCGCTTTCTGCTCGCGGGCCCGGGGACGATGTGGGTGGATGACGTTAGAATCTATCCATGGCGCGATTACCCTGCCGATTATGTGCCCGAACCCAGGCCCGCGTTGGTGCAGGGCGGCAAATTGCTGGGAGTGCAAAGCTGCTCGTTATGGAAAGAAGGCGACGCCTACGCCGGTTGGGAGTACGTGCGGCCCTTCGCCAAAACCCGCAAGCCGCTCCTCGGCTGGTATGATGAAGGCAGTCCCGAAGTGGCGGACTGGGAGATCAAGTGGCAGGCCGAGCACGGCATTGGTTTCGAGATGTATTGTTGGTACCGGCCCAACGATGCGATCAATCGTCCGATCAAAAACGGCGTGCTGGAGCACGGCATCCGCGAGGGACTCTTCAACGCGCGCTACAGCCGGCTCAAGAAATTCGCCATCATGTACACCAACGAAGGGGCGGGAGCGACCAACCCGGACGATTGGCAAAAGCACATCGTCCCCTATTGGATAGAATACTTCTTCAAGGACCCGCGCTACCTCAAGATCGATGGGAAACCGGTGATTTCGATCTATCACCGCGATAACTTCAAGCGCGACTTCAGCGACGTGACTGGTGCCAGGCTGGCCACCGATCACCTGCGCGCGGAGTGCGCCAAGGCGGGCTTTCCCGGTGTGATCATCCTCATGGAACTGCGCAACGCCGACGCCAACGCCATGCGCGAGATGAAGGCGATGGGGATGGATTGCTGCTATGCCTATACCTGGGGCACTGGCGATACTGCCGTCCAGAAAAGCAACATCCTGGCCCAGCGCGACGCCGCGGCGCAGGCCGGTTTCGCGATGATGCCCAGCGTCTCGGTCGGCTGGCAGACGTCCCCGTGGAATGGCAATGCGGAAAGCAACGGTTGGGCGTCGGTGCCGGCTTACAAGACACTGGCCCAATGGACCAAAGATGAATTCATGCCGTCGCTGCCGAACTCAGCATTGGGCCACAATATCGTCATGCTCCCCAACTGGAACGAATTCGGCGAAGGCCACTTCATCATGCCATCCGCCCTGGCCGGTTTCGGCTATGTCGACGCCTTGCGCGAGGTCTTCACCTCCGGCAGTCCCCACCAAGATCCGATGCCGACTGAACCTCAGAAACACCGCTTTAGCATTCTTTATCCAAAGGACTAACAACCCAACCCCACCATTACCAACCATGAAACGCTCCCTGATGCGCCTGTTTATGTTAGCCGTTGCCGCAGTTCCCGCCATGGCGGATGACTTGCAGGAGGGCTTTACCACCCCGCCGCCGGCGGCGCGGCCGTGGGTCTATTGGTTTCCCCTGAGCGGAAATCTAACCAAAGAAGGGATCACCGCCGACCTGGAGGCGATGGCGCGGGTTGGCATCGGCGGGGCGCTTTATATGGAGACCGACCAGGGAGCGCCGGCGGGCGCGGCGGACTTTGGCGGGCCGCAGTGGATGGAGATGTTCGGCCACGCCTGCCGCGAGGCGAAACGCCTCGGGCTCCAGCTCAACATGAACAATGATGCCGGTTGGTGCGGCAGCGGCGGACCGTGGATCACTCCGGAAATGTCGATGCAGAAAGTGGTGTGGAGCGAAGCGGTCGTCGGGCAGGCGGCAACCGTGGTGCTAGCGCAACCCGCGGCGGTGAACGGATTCTATCAGGACATCGCGGTGCTCGCCATGCCCGCACCCAGCGTTGACACACGCATTGCGGACATCGCGGGCAAGGCGTCGTTCACCCCCCAACATTTCCCGCCGCTCGCCGCGCAGTTCACGGAAGCGCCGGCGGCGGTCATCCCTCGCGACCGGATCATCGATATCTCATCCCACATGGGCAAAGACGGCAAATTGACGTGGACTCCGCCGCCCGGCAAGTGGCTGGTGATGCGCTTCGGCCACACCACCACCGGCAAGGACAACCACCCGGCACCCGCGACGGGCCGCGGGCTCGAATGCGACAAGTTCAGCAAACAGGCCGCCACACTGCATTTCGACAATCTGATGGGAAAACTCATCCGCCAGAACAAGGCGCTCACCGGGGAAACCAAAGCCCTTGTGAGCACCCATATCGACAGTTGGGAGGTCGGTTCACAAAATTGGACGCCGCGAATGCGCGAGGAGTTCCGCACCCGCCGCGGCTATGACATCCTGCCATTCCTGCCCGCGTTTGCCGGACGCATCGTCGGCGGCACCGAAGTCACGGAACGTTTCCTGTGGGACCTCCGGCAGACGGTATCCGAGCTGCTGATCGAAAACTACGCCGGCACGTTCCACCAATTGGCCAAACAAAACGGCATCCGTCTATCAATCGAAGCCTATGACGCAGAACCGGCCGACGACATGGCCTACGCCGGCCAGGCGGATGAGCCGATGGGCGAGTTCTGGTCATGGGCGCGGTTCGGAGCGGCCTACAGCTGCACGGAAATGGCATCGGCCGCCCACACCTATGGCAAGCGCATCCTCGGCGCAGAAGCCTTCACCGCCACTGACGGGGAGAAATGGCAGGGCCACCCGGCCAATATCAAGGACCTCGGCGACTGGGCATTCTGCGAAGGCGTCAACCGCTTCGTGTTTCACCGCTACGCCGCCCAGCCCTGGCTCAAGGCCGCCCCTGGCATGAGCATGGGCCCCTGGGGACTTCACTACGAACGCACCCAGACGTGGTGGGAACAATCGAAGGCATGGCACTTATATCTAACACGCTGCCAGCATCTGCTGCAACAGGGGCTTTTCGTGGCCGACATCGCCTACCTCGCCCCGGAAGGCGCACCGCGCCGCTTCACCGCGCCGCCGGAGGCCGAGATCGCGCCGCATATCCGCGGCGGTTATGACTTCGACGGCTGCTCGGCCGAAGTCGTGCTCACCCGCATGAGCGTCAAGGACGGCCGCATCGTGCTGCCCGACGGCATGAGCTACCGCACGCTCGTGCTGCCGGAAGTGGACACCATGACGCCTGCTTTGTTAGGAAAAATCCGTCAACTGGCCGATGCGGGCGCCATGATCGCAGGTCCGGCCAAGCCACCGCGCAAGGCGCCGGGCCTGTCCGACATGGGCGCGGGCGACGAGAAACTCCGCAAGCTGGCAGAGGAATTATGGTCATCCGGGAAAATCCTAACCGGGAAGACCGCCCAGCAGCTGCTCGCCGCCCGCGGTGTGCCGGCGGATTTCGCTGCCGTGCCGATGCTGCGCCACATCCATCGCCGCATCGGTGAGGCCGATGTTTATTTCGTTGCCAATCCGCAGCACGGCAATATCGAGGCGCTCGCCGACTTCCGCGTGACCGGCAAACAGCCTGAACTGTGGTGGCCCGACAGCGGACGCATGGAGAGCTCGGTCTCATTTCAGGAGCGCGATGGAGTGACCCGCCTGCGCCTGCGCCTGGAGCCGAGCGGCTCGGTGTTTGTGGTGTTCCGCAAACCTTCCGGCGGCATCGATCCAATCGTCGCCCTGCGCCACGACGGCGAAGCGATGTGGTCGCTGGATAGACCCAAATCCACCATCAAAATCACCAAGGCGACCTACGGCGTGCCCGGTGACGCGCAGCGCAGCCGCGATGTGACCAAGACCCTCCAAAACCTGGTGGATCATGGCGAGCGCCAGATCCGGGTCGCCCGCCTGGCGGAAGGCGATGATCCGGCTCTCGGCGTGGTCAAAACCCTCAGCGTCGAATATGCCGCCGCCGGCAACAAGACGGCCGTGAGCGGCACCGATCCCGACAACCTGAATCTAACTGATGATGCGCTGCCAATCAAAATCACCAAGGCGACCTATGGCTTGCCAGGCGACACGCCGCACAGCCGCGACGTGCGGACCAAGCTACAACTGCTCGCCGATCAGGGCGAGCGCACGTTCGAGGTGGCCAGATTGGCCGACGGCGATGACCCGGCCTTCGGCGTGGTCAAAACCCTCGAGGTCGAATACACCCTCGGCGGCAAGGCACTCACCGCCACCGGCACCGATTCGGATTCCATCACCCTCACGGCGGTTGACCTAACCGATCCGTTGGCCGAACTCCGGGGCGGCGCGGGCGGCACGGTGCTTGCCGCGTGGCGGACGGGCCACTATGAACTGCAAAGCGCCAGCGGCAAAACCACCGCGCTGACTCTATCCACATTGCCCGCGCCGCTGGAACTCACCGGCCCCTGGCAAGTGCGCTTCGATCCCGCGGCCGGCGGTCCGGGCGAGGTCACGTTTCCCAAGTTGCAGGATTGGGCCCAGCGGCCCGAGGACGGCATCCGGTATTACTCCGGCACCGCCGTCTATCGAACCACATTCGTCGCCAGCGACGCAGCGCCAAACACCCGCTGGATGCTCGATCTCGGCAAGGTCGAAGTCATGGCCGAGGTGACGCTCAACGGCAAGAATCTCGGCATCGCATGGAAGCCACCCTATCAACTCGACGTCACCTCCGCCATCAAGTCCGGTGAGAACCGACTGGAGCTCAAGGTCGTCAACCTCTGGATCAACCGCCAGATCGGCGACGAGAGTTTACCGGAAGACAGCGAGCGCAATCCGGATGGCACCCTGCGCGCCTGGCCGGCCTGGGTCCAACAGGAAAAGCCGAGCCCGACCGGACGCATCAGCTTCACCAGTTGGCGGCTGTGGAAAAAGGGCGACCGGCTGCAACCGTCAGGATTGTTAGGCCCGGTCCGCCTGCAACCGGTGGCACAATTACCGGTTCCCTGACAAATACTGCCGGTCCGGTCCGTCACCGCGACACCACGTTGCCGGTTTGTGCGATGTCTATCCGCGAGACGGCTTGCACCTGCGTGGGACGCCGCAGCGCGCCCGGTTGAGCCAAAGCGGCGTGGCGGGCAGCGCCCTTCGCGCCGCACTCCATGCATTGGCTCGCGCCTGGGCCATCACAGGCATGCGCGTCAAGCTAACAAAGCCGTACCATGTCCTTGACGAACTGGCCCCAGAGGAAAATCAGGCCGCGCTTGGAGTATTGGAAGTGGCCGTCGCCGGTGAGCCGGATGATGCCGGACGCGAGGTTGTATTGGACCTGATGGTGCATTTCTCGTTCGAGGGCGTCTTCGACGTCTTCGGGATCAGGGATGCGCAATCCATCGGCGTCGACCTGGTTGCGTTCGAGGAATTCGCGATGATGGCTGAGGATGCGGTGGAAACAATACTGCTCGCAGGGGACATAATTCCAGCGGATGTGGGGCGAGCATTGCAACGTCAGCGAAAACGGGAAATTGGTGGTGCGCCAAGTGCGGCCCTCGCTATCCTGGGAGGTCACCGAGATGAAGGCAAAGGCCACATCGCTTTGCTCGCAAAGGCAGATGGCCGAAATGGCGCGCTCTTCCGGGTGCCAGTAAAAACGGAAAAACTGCTGCATGCCGGCCCATTTCCAGCCGCAATCCGAAACATGCTCGAAGCCCTCGGCTTCCATGGCGGCACTGGCTTCCATCGCGTTGGGGAAAAACGCCGGATCGGGGACGCGGCGGTGGTGCAGGCGGTTGTTGAGCGGCAGGCGCAGGCGGCGGATGTGAGTGAGCAACTCGAACCAGGGAAGAAAAAACCAACACGACACGGCGGCCGCGCCACCCAACCTGCTACCGGAGAGGAAGAAGCCGAGCCAGAAAGTGGCGATCAGGAACATGAGCGCACCGAATTTGCGCAGCAACGCCCAGCGGGCACTTCGCAGCGCAACCGCAAGAAAAAACAGGCCAACGACAATCAAAGTCTCTCGCATGGATGGGGTGGTGAGTGGCCACGCTCCCTTTGCCCATGATAGGCCGGAGCATTGGAGCATTGCGCTGCCACTTGAGACCAGTTCCACAGTTTACTCGCCGGCGCAAGTGCTTGTTTCAGCGCTTGTCAGGTTGCGCGATGCGGCGGACTGGATTATGCAGGGGCGTGTGGGAAACGATTCAATCCGGGGTGCCGTGGCATGGTGTGGGGGTGGGCGTGGCGTGGGTCGTGACCAGCTGCCTGCTGCTGGCGGGCATGGTTGGCTGCGTGCTGCCGGTACTGCCGGGGCACTTGATCCTGCTGATCGCGGCGGTGGCCCACCGCTTGATGCTCGGAGCAGAGGGCTCAGGCCTGCACTGGTGGTCGTTTGTGGTGCTGGGCATGCTGATGGCCGTCTCCCAAGTCATTGAATTGGCGAGCGGCGCGGCCGGTGCCCGGTGGTTTGGCGGCACCCGCTGGGGGGCGCTTGGGGCCTTGCTCGGCAGCACAGTGGGGCTGTTTTTCCTTCCCTTCGGGTTGTTGCTCGGGCCGTTATTCGGGGCGCTTGTGTTTGAAATGGTCATCGCCCGGAGCCAGCCCACGCCGGCGGTGGTCTCCGGTGTCGGCTCGGTGGTGGGCACCCTCACCGGGCTGGTGGTCAAGTTCGGCGTCGGCGTCTTGATGGTGCTGTGGTTTTTCCTCGACGTGTTCGTCATCCACTAAGCCCGCGTGGCGGCGCAAATTCGTGGATTTTTTAGATGAAGCGCACGCTTCGTGCCTCTATTGGATTGCCCAGCCCCGCCACCCATGACCCGCGCCGTTCCCTTTTTGTTTATCCTTGCCACTTTGGCGACATCCTCCCCCGCCCAACCCGATGACCTTTTTGGGGGCGCGCCCGGCGAGGCGAGCACCGTAGCCAGCCTGGTGGCGGAGGCCAAATCCATCGCTCCGGGCCAATCGTTCACGCTGGCCCTGCAGCTCAAGCACCCGGCAGGCTGGCACAGCTACTATAAGAATTCCGGCGGCATCGAGCTTTCGCCGACCATCGAGTGGCAACTGCCTGCGGGCTTCACCGCCGGGCCGATCCAATGGCCGACCCCCACCATCAAGGACGGCGATTTCGGCAAAAGCTTTGTGTACCCGGGCAGTCCGGCATTGCTGGTGGACATCACCGCGCCAGCCAGCCTGCAAGCCGGCCAAACCGCGGCCCTAACAGCGAAAGCCAGCTGGCAGATGTGCTCGGAAAGTTGCATGAACGAAGAGAAGGATTTCTCCTTGACCCTGCCGGTGGCGGCCACCGCGGCTGCGGATCCGGCGCAAGCCGACTTCTTCCGCGCTGCCCGCGGCAAAATCCCGCAACCCAATGCCAGTTGGACCCTCAGCGCCTATCCGGCCGGCGGCAACTTCGTGCTGCGGCTCAGTCCGCGCGCCGCAGCCGGCGTTGCGCAACCGGCCCCGGTGGACTTCATTCCCAACGAGCATTTCCTGCGCACGCTCAGCGACGGTGGCTCACTCACCCGCGACGGTGCCGATTGGATCCTCACCCTCAAGCCGAACAAGCTGGACATTTTCGACAAGCCCATCCCGGTGGGCCAGACTCTCTCGGGCATCCTCCTCAGCGGCAAAGCGGGCACTGCCGACGCCGCCGCCATCCTGGTCCCGGAAACCCGCATCGCCGCGCCCCCAGCCGCCCCCGCCGCCGACGCCGACGCCACCACCCCAGCGGCACCGGTGGCCAAGGGGGTGCCAGCACTCGGTTTTGCGCGCTTTCTGCTGGTGCTGGGCGGCATGTTGCTGGGTGGCCTGATCCTCAACCTGATGCCCTGCGTGTTTCCTGTCATCGGCCTGAAGATCATGAGTTTCGTCAACCAGGCCGGGCACAAGCGCGGGAAAATCATGGCGCACGGGCTGATTTTCACGTTCGGCGTGCTGGTCTCGTTCGGGGTGTTGAGCGGCATCTTGTTTGCGGCGCGGCAGGCCGGGCACGACATCAACTGGGGCTATCAGCTCCAATACCCCTGGGTGGTACTCGTCCTGATGTTGCTGATGTTCGTGCTGGCGCTCAACATGTTCGGGCTGTTTGAAATCGGCACCTCCGCCACTTCGGTCGGCGGCAGCCTACAAACCCAGCAGGGCTTGGCCGGCTCATTCTTCTCCGGCGTGCTCGCCACGGTGGTGGCCACCCCCTGCTCCGCGCCGTTTCTGGGCTTTGCCATCGGCGCGGCCGTCGGACTCCCGGCAGCGCAGTTTTTCGCCGCCTTTTCGGCGATGGCCATCGGCTTGTCGTTGCCGTATTTGGTGCTATCGGCGTTTCCGAAGCTGCTCGCGCGTTTGCCGCGGCCGGGGGCATGGATGGAGAGTTTCAAGCAGGGGATGTCGTTCCTGTTGTTTGGCACCACCGGGTATTTGCTATGGGTTTACGTGATCGAAATCGATGCCGAGAACATGCTGGGTCCGGTCTGCGGGCTGGTGTTGATCGCGCTGGCAGCCTGGGTTTATGGACGCTGGTTCCTGCCGCACCGCAAGCCGGCCACCCGCCGCGCGGCGGTGATTTTCGCGGCGATCTTCGCCGCCGGCGGCGTGTTGCTCGCCATCCCGCCCAAGGAACCCGGCCAGCAACAGCCCGACCCCAAGAGCGCCGCCCCAGCCGACCCCAACGCCGCAGCCCTGCCCCTCACCTGGGAACCGTGGTCACAAGCCAGGGTCGACGAATTGCTCAAGGCGGGACAACCGGTCTACATCGATTTCACCGCCAAGTGGTGCCTCACCTGCCAGGTCAACAAACTGCGGGCCTACACGCCGGAAGTCGTCGAATTGATGCGCCTAAAACACGTCGTCGCCCTGAGGGCGGACAAGACCAAGCCCAACCCGCAAATCGATGCCAAGATGCGCGAGCTCGGCCGCACCGCCATTCCCGTCAATGTCCTGCTGGTCCCCGGCAAGGCCCCCGTCATCGCCCCGGAAATACTGTCAGCCGCCTATCTGACGGACCTGTTCAGCAAGCAAATCCCCGCCGCGCCGGCCGGTTAGAACGAATACCGCACGCCGATGGACAGGACAAAGGCGGAGTTGAAGGACAAGGCGGCGCTGGACCCGTTGGAGCTCAGGCTGTAATCATGCATGTATTGGTAGCGCGCGGCGGCTTGGATCGCCCAGGATTGATTTAACTGATAGATCCCGTCCAGCCCCACATACACGCCTGGCAACACGCTGGTGGAGGCATCGTGACCGGAACTTTGCTGCGTGCCGAGACCGGCAATCGAGGTCGCCGAGTTGAAATCATACGTGCCCGCGGCGATGGCCGCACTGAAGCCCGCCTCTAACATCACGGACAATTTCCGGGTCAGCGGCACTTCCAGATAGGCACCGAGGTTGAAGGTGGTCAGATCCACATCCAAGGCGCGGGAGCCGACGACGAGCGCCTGGCCGCCGGTGGCCAGCAAGCGGCTCGGCGCGTCATTGATGAGCGGGCCGGGGCCGCCGAAGGAACCGCTGAACGGTGCCAGCGGCGGAAGGGTGCCACCGAGGTCAAAACTATCCGATAGCGTGGTGACGCCCGCCGCGACGAGATTGCCGTTGTCCGCATTGACGCGGGTGTAATGGATGCCACCGCGAAAGCCCCAGCTGGCGCCAAGGTCCTTGAGGGCGGGGAGGGTGACGGCCCCCATGTCCAGATAGGCGTAGCACTCGAACCCTTGCCGGGCAGCACTGTCCTCGCTCACGCGGCCGTCAGCCAAGCTGTTGGTCAGCGAATAATCGATCGAACCGCTGCCGGCGGCATGATACTGGCTGTTAGCGTCATACCCCCAATTCCAGGTTTTGCCGCCCAGATTGTTGGAGGAATCGACGTGGACAAACCCGTTGTCATAGGTGTAATTCGTTCCGCCGCCCAGCGCCTGCGGGCTGAAGGCACTGTGAAACTGGCCCAACCCGCTGAACTCGGTCTTCAGACCTAACATCGGCGCGTAGCCCGCGCCGAAGCGCCAGCGCGATTGGGCGGCAGGCGCGGTGCCATCCGAGCCCGGCAGGGGGGAGACCGGCTCACCGGCACCGGCCCAGCCGGCGGCGGCACTCAGCACGGACAGGGTCAACAAGGGAAGGCGGGCAGTCATGGTAGCTTAATGTTAGTTCGGTGGCAACGGGCCTCAAGGCGCCACGATTTCGTTGACGATATAGTAACGGCTCGGTGCTTTTGCAGGTGCAATATTGGTGAATGGCGGGCCGCTGTCAACCCATTGCATGGGGGTGGAGCCGGCTTGCAGTGGCACCGGGCAATCCGACCAATGGACCATGTCCGGGCTGTAGCGCACGCGGTACCAGTGGCCGATGACCGCCGGGAACTCTAGCATGATCGTGCTATCCGGCAGTGTGACGAGGCGCGGTTGCACGCCATTGCCATTGGTATCGGACACCTGCGAGGAGGCGAGGGTTTCCACGGTGAGGACCGGCGCGAAGGGCGCCGGGAAGGTGCGCGTGCTGGTATAGAACGACAATTTCACCGCTACCTGGGCATCCACCGCGAGCGGATACGGGTAGTCGACATACACGTCGGAGCTGCCCGCCGGACTGGATGCATTGTAGAGCCGCAAGCTCGGATAGGCCGCCTTGTAAGCATTGAAATTCACGTGCAGGCGGAAGCCGTTGAGCGGCCGCGGGGTGGTGTTGGTGACGTTAGTGGTGAGTTCGAACAAGCCGTCCTGGCGGTTGAGCGCGCCCGTGGTGCCGATTTGCAGGGGCGTGGGATTGGTGGTGCCGACGGCGACGGCAAACGTGTCGGTGACCGTGCCGCCATGGCCGTCGTTGGCCTGGATGGTGATGTCGGTGAGGCCGCTGGCGTGGGCGCTGAGGGTGACCGAGCTGCCCGAGATCGCGGCCGAAGCGACCGCACTATTACTGTTAGATATAACACTGAAGCTCAACGTATCGCCCTCGATATCCGTGAAGTCAGGCGCAAGGGGCAGCGGGAAATTCTGGCCGATGAGCATGATTTGATCGGCGATGCCCGGGGCCACCACGGTGGGTGGATCGTTGACCGGAGTGACCGAGATGACCACCGGCGTGGCGGTGCCGCGCAGATTCGCATCGGTGTTGCCAACCGCCGCCTGGGCACTGAAGCCGAAGCCGCCGGGCGTGTTCACACCATTGAGATTGGCATCTGCCAGGAACTTCAGACCGGCCGCACCCTGCGCCTTGGTGATGAAACTGCCGGCGGCGATGACCGTGGTGCCGTTATTCTGATAGAGCGTGCCGTGGAGGATGCCCGTGATCTTGTAATGGGTGGTTAGACCGCCATCCGCAGAGTTGGCGGTGATGACGAGGCCGCTGGAACTCATGACATCCTCGTCGGTGGTGGTGGCGCTGAGGGTGGGCTCGAAGGCAAAAGCTTCAAACGCTCCGGCATCGACGGTGGTGCCGATGACCCGGGCGAAGCCGCTGCCGCGCTGGTCGAAGGGAATCGACTCGGTGAGGTTGGAGTTGGCGTTTTGGTCGAAGGTATCGGCGGGAATGTTGGAATTTTTGCCGGCGTTGATGGCGGGACTGCCGTTGAGCAGGGCGATGGTCGGAGTGGGGCCGCCGTTATTGGCGAGCGGGCCGACAACGGGATTGAGCGGGGCCGCGGCGGTACCGACGAAATCGGCGCTGGCGTTGGGCAGGCCGGCGGTGAAGGTACTGGTGCCCGTGCTGTTGCTGCCGAGCAAGTTGCCGCCGAGACTGAACAGTCCCGCACCGGGATCGGGGGCGGCGGAGTACAGATCCGGCTGGGCCGGCGCGGCATTGGCCGCCACCAGCGAATTTGCCAGAGTCACGGCTCCGTTGTTGTTGAAAATCCCCCCGCCGTTGGCCGTCGCGGCGTTGGCGCTGAGCGTCGATTGGACGATACTAACGAGGCTGCCGGGGTTGACCCAGATGCCGGCTCCTTGGTTGGCCTGGTTGCCCGAGACGGTGGAGTTGACCAGTTGGAGGGACGCCGCTTTGTCCACTGACACGGCACCGCCCCAACCGTTCACGGCCGCATTGCCGCTGAGGGCGGAATCGCGGATGATCAACTGGCCGGCGGCTTGATAGATGCCGGCCCCTTGCTCGACGGTGCCGCCGGTGTTGGTGAGTTGGTTATCGCGAATGACGCAACGGGTGATTGTCAGAGATCCGGATGTGGAGCTTTGGATACCGGCACCGCTTTGATCGCTCACCGCGCCATCGCGGAGGGTCAGGCCGTCCAGGCGGACCCCGTAGGAACCGGCCGCCAGATTCAACACGCGGCTGCTGTGGTTGGCACTGATATGCAGCGCGTTGGCACCGGGGCCCATGATGTTGAGGGGGCTGGTGATGGTGAGTTCGCCGCTGGTCAGGGTGATGACGTCCGGCACGCTGGCATCGGTGAAAGTGGTGCCGCCAAAGGTGATGGTATCGGTGCCGGGAAGGGCATTGGCGTTGAGGATGGCTTGGCGCAGCGACCCGGCACCCGCGTCATTGGTGTTGACCACCACAAACCCGTTCTGGGCGATGATGACCGTGGCCTGGTTAGGCGGAGTGCTGGCATAACCGGTGCCGCTGGCAACATCGAGTTGCGCGGTGAGCGCCGGCTTGGCCGCGCCGCTGGCGTTGGCCGCTGCGGTCAGGGTGAGATCGACAGTGGTCGAGCCGTTAGGGAAGGTGACCGTGCCCGCACCCGTAGCCGCCGTGAAGCTAACACCAGCGCCGGAGAGCGAGAAGTCCGCGGCCAGCGCGGTGGACGCCGCATCCAGCTGGAAATTCACCGTGAAGCTGCCGCCGCTGCCACTGCGGGTGAATCGATAGGTCCCGGTGTCGCCGCCGGTGACGGCCGCATTGGCGTCGGTTGCGGCGATGGAGACGAGTTCCGCCACGCTCACCGTGCTGCTGGTGCCGGTGATGGACGGGTTCTCCGTATCGGTGGCCGTGATCGTTCTGCTGCCGATGGTCTGGAGGGTGGCGCTGAACGTGTGGCTGCCGCTGTCGCCCGCGACGAACGTGTAGTTGGCTGGCAACACCGCCGCGGCATCACTGCTGGTGAAGTGCAGCGTGCCGGTAAAGCCCGTCGCGGCGTTACCGAACGAATCCCTCGCCATAACCACGAAGTTGAGGCTAACACCCGCCGTGGTACCGGCAGGCACTGACGTGAAGACCACCACACTGGCAGCTGCCGGAGTGATGGTGAAGGCAGCGGAAGTCGCGCCCGTTAGACCGCCATCGCTGGCAACCAGCGTGTAGCCGGCACCGGTTTTATTGATAGACAGACCACTGAAGGTGGCGACGCCGGCAACTGCCGCGACCGTCTTGGTCCCGCTGAGGGTGCCGCTACCCGGGTTGGTTCCCAGCGCCAGCGTGATGTTAGAGCCGTCGGTGGTGACCCCGTTGTTGAAAACGTCGAGCACCCGCACGCTGAGCGCGGGGCTGATCGAAGCGCCGGCTGTTGCGTTAGTCGGTTGTTGGGTGAAGGCGAGATGATCGGCTGCGGCGGCACCCACGATGATCGGTCCACTGGTGCCGGTCAGCGTGACGATGCTCGCGTCATTGACCGCGACCGTCTGACTGCCGCTCGTCTTGAGGGTGACGGCGAAGGTGCCTACACCACTGGTGAGTGTGGAATTGGCCGGCAGCACCGCACTGCCATCGCTGCTGGTGAAATGCACCGTGCCGCTGTAGTCGGGGACAGTCGCGTTGGCAATGTCCTGGGCGGTGACCGTGACGGTGACGGGTGCGCCCGCAGTGGCAGCGGATGGAGCGCTGATGGCAAAATGGTCCACCGGCGGACGCACGGTGAGCGACGCGCTGGCGGTTCCGCCGGTGCCGCCATTGGTTGAACTCACGCTGCCTGTGGTGTCATTTTTCACGCCGGACGTGGTCCCGGTGACGTTGACGACGAGCGTGGCGCTGGCCCCGGCGGCGATGGTTCCGCCCGTTAGAGTGATCGATCCGGA
>CAIVSK010000246.1 GCA_903908495.1 Akkermansiaceae bacterium | reverse complement strand
GGCGGCGGGTTCGATCGCGGGCTCCGCGGCGGCGGCGGGACCGGGGCGGGGGGTGGCAGGGCGCTGCGGGCGGACGGGAGGGGCCTGTGCGGTGGCCGTGGCGGCAGCTGGCTCACGCCTGCGCTGGGCGGCGGCGGCCTCACGTTGGTTGGTTTCCAAGGTTTGTGTGCGGCGTTGATTGAAGGCATCGCGGCCGCCGGGCTGGGTCAATGCTTGATCGGCCTGGAGCCGGGCTTGCTCGCGTTGTTGGCGGAAGTGATCGACGACAGCGGGTGCCAGCGGCTGGGTCCGCTCGATGGCGACGTTTTCGAGTTGTGCGCGGACGCGGGTGGGGCGCAGGGCGGCGTTCCACTCGGCATGGATTGCGGGAGCGGCGATGTTGAGCTGGTGTCCCGACATTTGCGGACGCATCGCCAGCGGGTCGCGGCCGGGGCGCTGCTGGCGATCGAGATTGAGCTGAAAATAGGGGGCGGGATGGCCAAGCGAGCGGCTGATGTCCTGGTAGCGCGGGCCACCGACGAACACATTGCGCTCCCGGCAACGGATGTTGGTGATGTTGGTGGTTTGCTGCCAAAAATCGCGGTTTTGCCCGGCGGGCAGGCAATGGTGGCGGAGCGGGCCGGAGAAACGGTCGATCGCCACGAAATTAAACCAAGCCGCGCCGATGCCGAAGCGGGTCTCCACCGAGGCGTCCCAGGTGCAATCGCGCCAGCCGAGGGTTTCCGGGGGCAGCGGTGCCCATCCGATGTGGCTGCCATTGCCCCGCCAGCAGACCCACGCCGGGGCCCATTGGTCGCCGGGCACCCAGATCCAGCCGTGGTCGTGGAGCAGCGCCCAGCGGCCATAATGGTAGCAGGCCCAGCCGAATGGTTCGTTGGAAATCCAGGTCCACCCGTGGTCGCTGCAAACCCAGCTGCCGTCCAGATAGGGGCGCCAGCCGGCCGTGCGCACGGCGGCGGGTTGCCACACGTAGCCGTAATCCGGGGTTTGGAGCCAGGCCCCGTAGGATGCCAGAGAATCATAAAACGTGCCGTAGTCGGCCACTGGAAGGGTTTCGCCAGGTGTGGCGGGCGGCTCGCCGATGGGTTCCTGCCCCGCCAGTTCGAGCTCGCGGCCGCTGAGGAATGGGTCGCGTTGGGCCAGGTTCTGTTGCTTGTCTTCGAGCGCCACTTCCAGTCCTTCCAGGTTGCCCTCGCGCTTGGCCAGTTCCTGCTCGCGGGCGGCGAGGGCTTCCTGGCGGGCGGCAGCCTCCGCCCCCTCGGTTTCCGCCATTGCGGCGCGCTCGTCCTCGATGCGACTGCGTTCACGCTCGATGGCGTCGCGTTCGCTGGCGAGTTGTTGGTCGGCGAGCTGGCGTTCGAGAACTTGTTTTTGGTCGAGGGTCTCGCGGTTTTGGCGTTCCAGTTCAGCGAGTTTTTTCTCAACGTCGGTGTTGGGTTTGTCGCAACCCGTGATGGCAGCGATGGCAAGCACGGCGATGGGCAGGAGCAATGAGCGTTTCATGGTGGCAGTGGAGGCTGGTGGGTACGACGGGATTCGGCGGCGGATTATTCAGTCTGAAATTCCGACAGGTAATGGGTATCGGTGGCTGGCGGGTTTTCTAACAAAATCTCCGGTTCACAGGACCCCGAGGGTGGCCACCTCGAAGTCGACGCGGGCGGGGCCGTGGCGGCTGGCGTGGATTTCGCGGCGGGTCACGCGGGTGCCCAGGAGTGCCTCGAGCAGGCGCAATTCCATGCCGAGGGCGCGCGGGTATTTGGCGAACACCGGCTGCAGCGGCTGATGGTATTCCTCGATACGGACGCCCTTTTCGGGGTCGTACTTGCAGCGGCAAAAGCAGCCGTCCTGCTCCCGCAGCGCGGCCAGCAGGGTGGCCTTTTCGAGCACGGACTTGGCCTTGGCCAGGCGTGCTTGCCAGCGCTCCTGGCGGTGCTGGAAATACTGGAACAGGAGCCGCTCCGGGGCACTCTCGCCAAACAGCGCCTTCAGATCGTCCAGCAATTCCAGCGAGAAAACGACGCCGGCCTGGGGAAACAGCAGCGCGGCCTTCGCCGCAAGCTGATAGAATATTTCCGGGCGGCCGACTTCCGCGCGCGGGGCGCGGCTGCGTTCCAGGTAGCCGAGATTTTTAAGGGCTTCGCAGTATTGTTTGACGGCCATGTAACTCATGCCGAGGCGGCGGGACAACTCGCTGACGGGCAGTTCGCCAGAGAGCTTGAGCTCTTCCAGGGTGGCCACCCATTGTGGTTTTACCAGATCCTTGTAGCCCGGGAGAAACATGGTGCGGTGTCAGGCGGCGGGCGGGTCCGGAAACTCGGTCGGCTCGGTCGGCTCGGTGGGCTCGGTGGGCTCGGTGGGCTCGGTCGGCTCGGTCGGCTCGGTCGGCTCGGTCGGCTCGGTCGGCTCGGTCGGCTCGGTCGGCTCGGTCGGCTCGGTCGGCTCGGAGTCGGGCGGGCGGGTGTTACTTTCGAGCAGGAGCAGGACTTCCTGTTGGAGGGCATCGACCTGGCTGAGGGGGATGTCGGGATCCTTGACGATATAGACTTCGCCGGTCTTGCGGTTTTCGTAGATGCGCAGAATGCCGGTGGGAGTGCGCTGGGTGTCGGTCTCGCGCAGGATCCGCTTGCGTTCGAGCATGACGGCGAGGATGTAGCGGGTGTTCTCGGTGTGGTCCTGATCGTCTTCCACCATGCGCCGCAGAATGTCTTCGGGATTTTCCCGTTCGACCGCCTGCGGTTTATCGCCGCCGGGGGTGGTGTAGCTGGTGCGCCAGGACGAAAACGGCACCTCCGCCGCGGCAGCCAGGCCTTTCCATGCCTCCAGGCAATAATCGCGGCGCAGATAGCCGCTGCTCTCCGGATCGGGAAAGATGGCGGTGATGATCGGTTCGCCCGGCACAAACGGGCGTTGGGAGGCGGCACACTCGCGGCCACGCGAGCGGATGTGCCAGGATTCGGCTAGGGCCATGGCGATGAGGAGGTCGGGTTATTTGGCGATGCGGAAAAACCGCAGGAGTGACTGATAGATGGAACGGTCCGCGATGCGGCGGTGGAACAGGAACAGGCCGAGGAGCGAGAAGGCAATGTTGGGCAGCCAGGCCGCCAGCGCGGGGTTGAGCAAGCCGGCTTCGCCAAAATTGAGAACGACGCTGGTGGTGAAGATCATTGCTGCGGAGAGCACGATGGCCAGAAAGATATTGCCGCCGGGGCCGCGGCGGGAGAAGTGGATTGAGAGCGGCGCGGCGAGCAGGACGGTGACCAGGCAGGTGAAGGGCAGCGCCCAGCGATAGTGCCACTGGGTGAGATACGGGGATGCGCTGTTTTTATTAGGCAGGGTGAGATGTTTGGTGGCATTGGCGCGCAGCCAGCCGTTGAGATCGGGGATGCCGAGGAAGGGCGCGGCCAGACCGGGTTTGATCAACTGCCAGGGGGTTTCCGCCCACAGCTGGCGGAGGACGGGTGGATCGGGGACTTCAATGACCGGGGGCTCGCCGGGCGTGAAATGACCGATCACCGGTGACTCAAAGGTCCACGAATTGTCGCGCACATCCCAGCGCGCACGTTTGGCCACGAGCCGGGAAATGAGCGAGCCGTCGGCACGCGTGGTGGTCACTTCCACGTTGAGCAGCGCTTCGCCTCTTTCGTAGTTTTTGGGAAAAGCGCCAATCATCCACAGTCGGTGGTGGTCCGGGTTATTGTAGATCACGTGCTTGGCCGCGGTGATGAGCACGCCGCGGGCCGCGTCGAGGATTTCGGACTGGCGGCCTTCGGCGGTGGGTGCCCACTGGTAGTTGAGGCCGAGGCACACCATGCTGCACCAGACGCCGGCGGCGATGAGCGGCGCGGTGAGCCGGATGAGACTGCGCCCGGATTGGACCATGGCGATGATTTCGCGGTCGCGGGACAATTTGCCGAGCGAATAAATGAGCGACAACAGCAGGGCGTAGGGCAACAGCAGCAGCACGATGGCCGGCGAGCGGACCCGATAGTAGGTGGCCGCGGTGAGCAGCGGGCTGGCACCCTTGCGGAAGTCCTTCAGGTTTTCCGCAAAGTCGATGAGCATCCAGATGAGCAACAACGAAGTGACGCAAATGAAAAAAATGCTGGCGAAGTGACGGGTGATGTGGCGGTCAAGCGTGCCGCCGCAGGCGTACACCAGCGCCGCGAGTGAGGGCAGGAAACACAGCCCGGCCAGCACGTAGGGGCGGGCGCGGTGGGCGGCAACGTCCGAATCCGGGAAGCCGATGAGTTGTTCGGTGATGGCCTGCAACTCGGACGGAATGAGCCAGACACAAAGCCCCGCCCCCAACGCCACAAAGGCGAGGGGCAACAGGAAGCGTGGCGGCAGGGTTCGGGAGAGGGGCATGACAGTCCGCACTGGACACAGGACGACCACAGGATGGCGGCGGTGTGGCGGGTCTGTCCAGCGCGTTGTCCGCCGGATTGCAGCTAATACGCCAAACGCCTCAGCCGCGGGCAATGACGCCCTTGCGCGACGGCTTGGCCACCGCATCCAACAAAAGCCTGGCGGCGGGGCTCCACACCAGGGTGGTGGCGGCCTCCAGCGCCTTGCTCAGCGGCAATGCGGAGCCGAACAACAGGCTGTAGGCCATTTTGAGCTCGGCGCGGGCCGCCGCATCAAAGCCGGCGCGGCGCAAACCCACCGTGTTGAGGCCGGCCAATTGGTTTTTGCCGAATGCCACGCAATATGGCGGCACGTCCTGGCTGACCACGGCGTTGCCCTGCACCATTGCCAGATCGCCGATGTGGAGAAATTGGTGATACCCGCCGCCGCCGCCCAGAAATGCCCGGTTACCCAGGTGCACGTGCCCGCCAAACATCACGTTGTTGGCGATCACATTGGCATCCCCCAGCTGCGAATCGTGCCCCAAATGCACCCCGGTCATCAAGTAATTCCCCTCGCCCAAGGTCGTGTGGCCACCCTCCCGCGAGCTCCGGTGGATTGTCACATACTCGCGGATCACGTTGCGCGCGCCGATGTGAACCCCGCTGCGCAGCGCCGGATCAAAGCCCAGATCCTGTGGATTGGCCCCGATGACGCTGCCCCAGCCGACGCTGGTGCCTTCGCCGACGGTGGTATCGCCGCAAATCCACACATGCCCGCCGATGGTCACCCCGGCGGCCAGTTTCACCGGGCCTTCGATCACGGCGAAAGGCCCCACCACCACATCATCGGCAAGTTCGGCTTCGGGCGAGATCAGGGCGGTGGGATGAAGGGTCATGCAAAATCAACCGGTTGCGGCCCCGCGAGCCTAGTGCCCGCCTGCCGCAAGGCAAGGATTTCGCGAGAATTCCTCGGCGCTGCGCGGCAGACGGATCCGTGCTTGTCTGGTGCATTTGAGCTTGAGTTTGTCGCTGCGGGGCCTTACCTCACGTCTCCAAGGTGTCGCTCACCGGAGCCGCAGGTATGGCCTCCGGGTTCTGCCGGTCATCGTTTTTTTCGCAGACGCCGCCCCCTCCTCGCAACGCATTGCCCCATGAACCCCCGCCTGTTGCTGCTCCCCACCGCCCTGTTGCTCGGCTCCTGCAAACTTGGCCCGGATTTCAAACCGCCCGCCGCCACTGGTGGCAGCCATTGGAAGGAATCCGCCACCACCAGCGGCCAGCACCTGCCGGATGCCTGGTGGAAACTTTTCAGCGACGCCAAGCTCAATCAACTCGTCGACCGCTCGCTGGCCGCCAACAACGATCTGGCCGCCGCCAAGGCCCGCGTGGAAACCGCCCGCGCCCTCGTCGGGGTGGACCGCGCCCGCTTGTTTCCCACCTTGAATTTGGCCGCCGCCGCAGGCGTCGACCGCGCCTCGGCCAACGTGGTCGCCAGTCCTCTCATCCCACTGACCAACCAGGACTACCGTGCCAGCTTCAAACTCGCCTACGATCCCGATCTGTGGGGCCGCAACAAGCGCCTGCTTGAAAGTTCCACCGCCCAAGCCGCCGCCGCTGCCGCGCTGTTTGACGCGCAGCGCCTCGGCCTGGCCGCCGAGGTGGCCCGCCAGTACTTCGTGTTGCGCGGCTTGGATGCCCAGGACGCCGTCGTCAAGGACACCTTGGTCAGCCGCAAGGAAGCGCTCGACTTGCAGAAAACCAAGACCGATGCCGGCCTGACCGACGGCCTGGCGACCAGCCGCGCCCGCACCGAGTACGAACTTGCCAACAACGATCTGGCGATCGTGCAACGCCAGCGTGGCTCGGCCGAGCATGCCCTCGCGGTGCTGTGCGGCACCCGCCCGTCCGATTTCTCCATTGCGTCAAAGGTGGCCGAGCCCGCGTTGCCCAACATCCGGGCCGGACTGCCCGCCAGCGTGCTGATGCGCCGCCCCGACGTGCGCGCAGCAGAACAACAATTGCGCGCCGCCAACGCCCAAATCGGCGTCGCTCAAGCCGCTTTCTATCCAAATTTCAGCCTGCTGGGCGAAGCCGGCTTGGAATCCCTCAAAATTGCCGACTTTCTCGCTTGGGAAAGCCACATCCTCTCCCTGGGTGCCGCTGCGGTGGCACCCGTCATCGACGCCGGGGCCAACCAAGCCCGCCTCGCCGCCGCCCGCAGCACCTGCGACGAAGCCCTTGCCGGCTACCGCCAGGCGCTGCTTGTCGCGCTGCGCGAAGTGGAGGACGCACTGGTGGATCTTAAAGGTCTGGCCCGCTCCCGCACTGCCCTCGAGGCGGCGCTGGCCAGCTCCAAAGACACCCGCCAACTCTCTCAGGAACGCTACAATCAGGGCCTCACCAGTTACCTCGAGGTCGTCGATGCCGACCGCACGGTGCTGCAAACCCGCCTCGCCCTGAGCATGGTCGATGCCCAACAGCGCATCACCCTGACCGCTCTCGCCAAAGCCCTCGGCGGCGGCTGGAAGTAGTCCGCTTGCAATCCGCTCAGCGGTGCTCGATTCGCGCAGCCCCACGCGCCGCGCTTGCGCCCTGGCCCCTCCTCGGTTATCCATCGCTCCCAATGATCCGTTTTTCCCTATTTGGAATCCCCATTCAGATCCAACCTTGGTTCTGGATCTCACTCGCTATCCTCGGCGGCGGGGAGTCGGCCAATTCCAAGGATGGGATCGTGCGCCTCATCTTGTTCTTGCTCGCCGGCCTCATCTCCATCCTCGTCCACGAACTCGGCCACGCCCTCACCGGTCGCGCCTTCGGTGCCCGCAGCCAAATCACCCTGCAAGCTTTTGGCGGCTTCGCCGCATTCGCCGGCGCGCGCTTCACCCGCCCCCAGCATTTCCTGGTCACCGCCGCCGGCCCCGTGGCCCAACTGCTGCTGGCCGCCCTCACCTTTCTGGCCATCCCCGATCTTTTCCTACTCACCTCCGTCGCCGGCCATTTCTGGAAAGTCCTCACCGGCATCAGCATCGTCTGGGCCCTCATCAATTTGCTGCCCGTGCTGCCCTTGGATGGCGGCCAAATGCTCAACGCCTTGCTCGGCCCGGCCCGCCTCAGGCTGACCCTCTGGATCACCATCCTCAGCGCCACCACCGCCGCGCTTCTCGTCTATCAGAGCCAGAGGTTCCACCATTCGATCATCTTCCCGGTCTTCCTCGGCCTCTTTGCTTGGCAGGCCTGGCAGGCACTCAAGCAAACCCCCTGACGACGCTGGCGGGATACGGCGCGACAATTGGATGGCATCGGGGTTGATAGTGCCGCAGAGTGCTCCCCACTCTGGTGCCAAGTCCCCATGAATCCCGCCATCGCTGCCTATCTGACATGAACACTCCCGAGCCCCCTCCGGACAGCCAGGCCCCCGCCTCCTCCGCCCCGGCCTTTGGCAAATGGCTCGGCATCCTCACCGTGTGCGGATTGCTCGCGGCTGGTGCCGGGTGGTGGGCTCACATCCATGGCGCGGCGGCTGCCCCCAAAAGCGCAGCTGCCACACGCGGCGAAGTGCCGCCGGTGCCCGTGGTCGCCGGCGTGGTGGCGCAGAAGGATGTGCCGATATACCTCGATGGCCTGGGCACCGTGCAGGCGTTCAACACCGTCACCGTCCGCGCCCGTGTCGATGGGCAGGTGGTCAAGGTCGCCTTTACCGAAGGCCAGGACGTGCATGTGGACGATGTGTTGGCGCAAATCGATCCGGCACCGTATCGCGCGCTGCTGGCCCAGGCGGTGGCGAAGCAGGGCCAGGATGAGGCGCAGTTGGCCAACGCGCAAACCGACTTGCAACGCTACCACGAGTTGCTCGCCAAGGAAGGCGTGACCCAACAGGTATTTGACACTCAGAAATCACTGGTTCACCAGCTCGAGGCGGCGATCAAATCCGACCAGGCGCTGGTCGATAGCGCCAACGTCCAGCTTGCCTACACCATCATCCGTTCGCCCATCGACGGGCGCACCGGTATGCGCCTGGTCGATCAGGGCAACCTGGTGCGCGCCACCGATGCCACCGGCTTGGTGGTCATCACCCAGTTGCACCCGATCTCGGTCGTGTTCACCTTGCGCGAGGGGGTCCTCGGCAAAATCCAAAAGCAGCTGCTGGTCAATCCCGACCTCAGCGTGCTGGCGCTGGACAGCAAGCACACTGAATTGCTAGGCGAGGGCAAGCTCGCGGTCATCGACAACCAGATCGACATCACCACCGGCACCATCAAACTGAAGGCCACCTTTCCCAACACCGATTTGCGGCTCTGGCCGGGCCAGTTCGTCAACGCCCGCCTGCGCTTGTCGGTCCGCCAGGCCAGCGCGGTGGTGCCGACATCAACGGTGCAGCGGGGGCCGGAGGGCAGCGAGTTTGTGTTTGTCATCAAGGAGGATCACACGGTGGAAATCCGCCCGGTGAAGGTGGCCCAGACCGAACAGGGCGAAGCGTTGATCGAGGACGGCCTGCGCCCTGGCGAGCAGGTGGTGGTCGATGGCCAATACAAACTCCAGAAAGGTTCCCGGGTCACCGCCGCCGCGGTTGCCGCGGCCAGCGCCCGAAGCGCAGACCCCGGCCCCAAGAAAGCGAAGCAGTGAACATTTCCGAGCCATTCATTCAGCGGCCCATCGCCACCTCGCTGCTGATGGCGGGCGTGCTGCTGATGGGGGCCCTCGGTTACACCCTGCTGCCCATCTCGTCGCTGCCGCCGGTGGATTTTCCCACCCTCCAGGTCACCGCGCAGTTTCCAGGTGCCAGTCCCGAGGTCATGACCTCCTCGGTCACCACCCCCTTGGAACGGCAGTTCGGTCAGATCAGCGGGCTGGCGCAGATGACTTCGGTGAGTTCCTTCGGCAATGCCAGCGTGACCCTGCAGTTCGAGCTCGACCGCGACATCGACGCCGCGGCCCAGGACGTGCAGGCCGCCATCAACGCAGCCAACGGCGTGCTGCCGAAAATGCCCAATCCGCCGACTTATAGCAAAGTCAATCCCGCCGACACGCCCATCCTCACCCTTCAGATCAGCTCCGACTCGTTGCCGCTGGAAAAGGTCAACGACCTGGCAGACACGGTCATTGCGCAGAAACTCAGCGAGGTGACAGGCGTCGGCCTGGTCACCATCGAAGGCAACCAGAAACCCGCGGTGCGGGTCCAGGTCAATCCCTCCGCCATCACCGCCCAAGGCCTCAGCCTCGAGGACGTCCGCAACGCGCTGGTGCAAAACAACGTCAATGCGCCCAAGGGCAGCTTCGACGGCCCACGCCTCTCCTATTCCATCAACACCAACGACCAGATATTCTCCGCCGCGGAATTCCGCGCCATCATCGTCGCCTATCGGAACGCGGCACCGGTGCGCCTCGGCGACGTTGCCGAGGTGATCGACAACGTGGAAAACGTGCGCATGGCCGGCTGGGTGGATCGCCAGCCCGCGGTGATTCTTGACATCCAGCGCCAACCCGGCGCCAACATCATCGAAACCGCCAACCGCGTCAAAGACCTCCTGCCCAGGCTGCGTGCGGCCATTCCGCCCTCCGTGACGATCTCCGTTCTAACCGACCGCACGGCGACCATCCGCGCCTCGGTCACCGATGTGCAGTTCACGCTGCTGTTGGCAGTGTTGTTAGTGGTGATGGTCATCTTCGTGTTCCTGCGCAAGTTCTGGGCCACGCTCATCCCCAGCGTGGCGCTGCCGCTGACCATTGTGGGCACCTTCGGCATCATGCATCTGGTCGGCTTCAGTCTCGACAACCTCTCGCTCATGGCCCTGACCATCTGCACCGGCTTTGTGGTGGACGACGCCATCGTGATGATCGAAAACATCGTGCGTTACATCGAGGCGGGCGAGGCACCCATGCAGGCCGCACTCAAGGGTGCCAAACAAATCGGCTTTACCATCATCTCGCTGAGTTTCTCGCTCATCGCGGTGTTCATCCCGCTGATTTTCATGACCGGCATCGTCGGCCGCTTGTTCCGCGAGTTCGCCATCACCCTCAGCGCCGCAGTGGTGGTGTCCGCGGTGGTGTCCCTGACTCTAACGCCGATGATGTGTGCGCGCCTGCTCAAGGCCGAGGACAAGTCGAAGCACGGCCGCTTGTACCTGGCCACCGACCGGATGTTCAAAGCGTTGCTAGACGGCTATGACCGCAGCCTGTGCTGGGTGCTGCGGCACCAGCCGCTGACGCTGCTGGTGGCCATCCTCACGATGGTGGCCACCGTCTGGCTTTACATCATCGTGCCCAAGGGGTTGCTGCCCGAACAGGACACCGGCCTGATCGTCGGCGTCACTGATGCCGCGCAATCCATTTCGTTCAGGGCGATGGTCACCCGCCAGCGCTCCATCGCAGAAATCGTCAGCCGCGATCCCGATGTGGTTAGCGTGGCATCCTTCGTCGGTGCCGGCACCGTCAACGCCACCGTCAACTCCGGCCGCCTATATATCAATCTAAAGCCCCGTGACGGCCGCCAGGCCAGCGCCTCCGCCATCATTGACCGCCTGCGCAGCGCGACCGCCGCAGTGGAGGGCATTTCCCTCTTCATGCAGGCGGCGCAGGACGTGCAGATCGATAGCCGCGTCAGCCGCACCCAATATCAGTACACGCTGCAAGATGCCGACGTGGCTGAACTCTCCGACTGGGCCCCGAGACTCCTCGACGCCTTGCGCGCCAAGCCGGAGTTGGTTGACGTCGCCAGTGACCAACAAAGCGGCGGCCTGCAAGTGAAAGTGGAGGTGGACCGTGAGAAGGCGTCGCGCCTCAACGTGCTGACCCAGACGATTGACGACACGCTCTATGATGCGTTCGGCCAGCGCCAGGTCTCCACCATCTTCACCCAGCTCAATCAATACCGCGTCATCCTCGAAGTCGACCCACTGCTGCAACTCGAGCCGGAATCGCTGGAAAAAATTTTTGTCAAGTCCACCACCGGACAGATGGTGCCGTTGGATGCTTTTGCCAAGGTGAGTATCGGCACCGCGCCGCTGACCATCGTCCACCAGGGGCAGTTCCCGGCGGTGACGCTGTCGTTCAACCTCAGGCCTAACAGCTCGCTCGGTGCCGCGGTGAAAGCCATTCAGGCGGCGCAAGCGGACATCCACCTGCCCGAGACGGTGGTGCCGACGTTTTCGGGCAGCGCCGCGGAGTTCCGTGCCTCGCTCGCCAGCGAGCCGTTTCTCATCCTGGCCGCCATCCTGGTCATCTATATTGTGTTAGGCGTGCTGTACGAGAGTTATGTCCATCCCCTCACCATTCTATCGAGCCTGCCATCGGCTGGCGTCGGCGCCCTGCTGGCGCTGATGGTGACGGGGCAGAACCTGTCGCTGGTCGCGCTCATCGGCATCATTCTGCTCATCGGCATCGTGCAGAAAAACGCCATCATGATGATCGACTTCGCATTGGACGCCGAGCGCACGCAGGGCTTGGCGCCGGCGCAATCGATCTATCAGGCGTGCCTGTTGCGGTTCCGTCCGATCATGATGACCACGATGGCGGCGCTGCTTGGCGCGCTGCCGCTGGCGATGCAACAGGGCACCGGCTCGGAATTGCGCCGTCCGCTAGGCATCGCCATCGTCGGCGGCCTGTTGCTCTCGCAGCTCATCACGCTCTACACCACGCCGGTGGTCTATCTTTACCTTGATCGCCTCGGCAGCTGGTGCCGTCGCGGACGCCCGCAATTGTCGCTTGAAGAAATCTCAGCCGCGGATCCATTCTGATGAACTTTTCCGCGCCATTCATCCGCCGTCCGGCCGGCACCTCGCTGCTGGCCATCGGGCTGTTGCTGCTGGGCATCGTGGCCTATCACGTCATGCCGGTGGCAGCCATCCCGCGGGTGGATTTCCCGATGATCAGTGTCTCGGCGGGGCTGCCCGGCGCCGACCCCGCCACCGTCGCCTCGTCACTGGCCGCACCCCTCGAACGCCGCCTCGGCCAAATCGCCGGGGTCACCGAAATGACCTCCGTCAGCACCCTCGGCGGCTGTTCGATCAACATCCAGTTCGACCTCAGCCGCTTGGTCGATGGCGCGGCGCGCGACGTGCAGGCGGCCATCAACGCCGCAGCGGCGGACCTGCCCGGCAACCTGCCGGGCCCGCCGACCTATCGGAAAGTCAACCCGGCCGATGCGCCCATCATGATTCTGGCGATGCGCTCGGAAACCCTGCCTGCCACCCAGGTGTTTGAATTCGCCGATTCCATCATCGGCCAACGCCTGAGCCAGGTCGAGGGTGTCAGCCAAGCCGCCATCAGCGGCGCGGACAAATCGGCCGTGCGCGTCCAGGTCAACCCCGGCGCGCTCGCCTCCGCCGGCCTCAGTCTGGAGGATCTGCGCGGCGTGCTGAGCCAAGCCAATGTTGACTTGCCCAAGGGCAGCTTCAACGGCGAGTCGCATTCCTTCACGATCGGCAGCAACGACCAGCTCATCTCCGCCAAGGGGTATAATGACATCATCCTCACCCAGCGCCACGGCGTCCCGGTGCCATTGAACGCGCTGGGCCAGGCGGTTGACAGCGTCGAGAACCAGCGGGTTGCGGGTTGGGCCGGCACCAGTCGTGCGGTGTTGGTGATTATTTTCAAACAGGCCGACGCCAATGTGATAGATACGGTGGACCGCATCCGGGCGATCCTGCCCCAACTGGAGAAATGGCTGCCACCATCGGTGAAGATCACCGAGTTGAGTGATCGGACGACGACCATCCGGGCGTCGGTCCACGATGTGCAATTCTCGCTGTTGCTCAGCATCGCGCTGGTGGTGATGGTCATCTTTGTGTTCCTGCGGCGCGCGTGGCCGACCTTTATCGCCAGCATCACCGTGCCGCTGGCGCTGGCCGGCACGTTCGCCCTGATGTATCTGTGCCATTACAGCATCGACAACCTCTCGCTCATGGCCATCACCATTTCGGTGGGCTTTGTGGTGGATGACGCCATCGTGGTCATCGAGAATATCCACCGCTTCATTGAACTGGGCGACCCGCCGATGCGGGCGGCGTTCAAAGGTGCCAGGCAGATCGGGTTTACGGTCATTTCGATGAGCACCTCGCTCATTGCGGTGTTCATCCCGCTGCTGTTCATGAGTGGTCTGATCGGCCGCTTGTTCCACGAGTTCGCGGTGACCGTGACGCTGGCCATCCTGGTGTCCGGCGTCATTTCCCTGACCCTCACGCCGATGCTCTGCTCGCGCTTCCTCAAGCCGGAAGCCGCCTGCAAACCGCCGGGCTGGTTCAATCGCGGCTGCGAGCGCGGCTTCAATTGGTTGTTAGGCCACTATGCCAACGGCTTGCAGTGGGTGCTGCGCCATCCGGTCTTCATGATGCTGGTGTGGCTCGGCACGCTGGTGGCCACGGGCTGGCTCTATCAAGCCGTGCCGAAGGGGCTTTTCCCGCAACAGGACACCGGCATCCTGATGGGTTCGACGGATGCCGCCCAAGACATATCATTTCCGGCGATGGCCGAACTGCAGCAAAAGGTGGCGCGCATCGTGCTCGACGACCCGGCCGTCGCCACCATCGGGTCGTTTGTGGGAGGCGGTGGCGGCGGCGGCAGTTCCACCGGCAACAACGGCCGCATGTTCATCACCCTCAAGCCGCTGGCCGAGCGCCAGGTCAGCGCGGATCAGGTCATCGCCCGCTTGCGGGGCAGGCTCGCCAAGGTCATTGGCATCAACTTGTTTCTGCAGGCGTCGCAGGACATCCGGGTCGGCGGCCGGATGAGCCGCGCGCAATTCCAGTACGCGCTGCAATCGGGCGATCTAGCAGAACTCAACCGCTGGTCCACGGCACTGGTGGACCAACTGCGGCGCGTGCCCGAACTGCGTGACGTCAGCAGCGACCAGCAAACGCGCGGCTTGCAAACCACCATTGCCATCAACCGCGATGACGCCTCCCGCCTGGGCCTGTCGCCGGTGACCATCGACAACGCGCTGTATGATGCGTTCGGCCAGCGCCAGGTTTCCACCATGTATCAGCAATACAACCAGCACCACGTCATCCTCGAGGTGGAGCCCGGATTTTTGCAGGATCCCACCTCGCTTGATCAGATCCATGTGCGCTCGACCGGCGGTGCGCAGGTGCCGCTGTCAAGCGTGGCGCGGTTCACCACCGAGAACACGTTTCTATCAGTCAATCATCAGGGCCAGTTTCCGGCGGTGACCGTTTCGTTCAATCTGGCGCCCGGAGTGGCGCTGGGCAAGGCGACCGAGATCGTCGAGAAGACGGTGCAAGCGCTGCAGATGCCGTCCAGCGTGCAAGGCAGTTTCCAGGGCACCGCGCAAGTGTTTCGCGCCTCCATGTCTAACATGCCGCTGCTGATCGCCGCCGCATTGATCGCGGTGTATGTGGTGCTCGGCATGCTTTACGAGAGCCTGATTCATCCGCTCACCATCATCTCCACGCTGCCGTCGGCGGGAGTTGGCGCGCTGCTCGCGCTGATGGCCACCGGCATCGACCTATCGCTGATTTCCTTCATCGGCATCATTTTGTTAATGGGCATCGTCAAGAAGAACGCCATCATGATGATCGACTTTGCGCTGGATGCCGAACGCCACGAGGGACTCAGCCCGCGCGACGCGATTTACAAGGCCTGCGTGATCCGCTTCCGGCCGATCATGATGACGACCATGGCCGCGTTGTTTGGTGCCATCCCGCTGGCCATTGGACTGGGCACGGGTTCGGAGTTGCGCAAACCGTTGGGCATCGCGGTGGTCGGCGGATTACTGCTTTCACAAACCCTCACGCTCTATACCACACCGGTGATCTATCTGGCCTTCGAGAGCATGGGCCAACGCGTCAAGGCGTGGCGCCGCAGCCGCCGCCGCCTGGCCGCGCCGCTGGCCGCCACAACTCCAGCTGCCTTCCCCCATGAAAATTCCTGAGCCGCGCAAACTGACCGCAATTTCTAACGGAGTTGGCGTCCTCCTGCTGGTTGTCGGCTGCAGCGTCGGGCCGGATTACCGGCGGCCCGCGGCACTAGGCAGCACGCCGATGCCAGCCGCCTATGCCGCCGCAGATGACCGCCACCCGGGCCAGTGGAAAACCGCGCAACCCTCCGCCCACCTGCCGCGCGGTGCCTGGTGGAAACTCTTCCATGATGAAGAATTGAACCGGCTCGAGGTCATCGCCTCATCGAACAATCAACAACTCGCCGCCGCCTGCGCGAATTTCCAGCAAGCGCGGGCGCTGGTCAACGTCGCCCGTGCCGACTCGTTTCCGCAACTTTCCAGCGCGCCGGATTTCACCCGCCAACACACCAGTGGCAACCTGAGCGCCGGCAAGAGTGCCACTTTCAGCAGCTTCAGCGTGCCGCTCGATGCCAGTTGGGAGCTGGACCTGTGGGGGCGCGTGCGGCGCGAGGTTGAGGGTTCGCGTGCCAACCTGAGCGCCTCGGCCGACGACTTGGAATCCGCCAAACTTGCCGTGCAGGCGGAGGTGGCCATCGACTATATTTCGATGCGGGCGCTGGAGGCGCAGCGCGAATTGCTGGTGGAGACCGCCGCCGCCTATCAACGCTCGCTCGAGCTCACCCAGAACCGCCGCGCCGGCGGCATCGCCACCGAGTACGATGTGTCGCTGGCCGAGACCCAGCTCAAGTCCACCGAGGCGCAAGTGCCAGCCGTCACGCTGCAGCGCACCACCCTGCTGCACGCGCTGGCCACCCTCTGCGGCCAGCCGGCCACCAGCTTCAGCCTCGCACCGGCCAAGGGTGCCTTGCCAAGCGCGCCGGTGATTCCCGCCGGGGTGCCCAGTGAGTTGCTAGAGAGGCGGCCGGATGTGGCCGCCGCCGAGCGCCGGATGGCGGCGGCCAATGCGACGGTGGGGGTGGCCACGGCCGCGTTCTATCCACGAGTGACGCTCAACGGCAGTGCCGGTTTGCAGGCGCTGGAAGCGGGCAAGCTCTTCAACTGGTCGAGCCGCATGTGGTCGGTGGGCACATCGTTGCAACAGCCGCTGTTCACGGGTGGCCGCACTGCCGCCAATGTCGCGTTGGCCCGCGCCGGCTACGATGCCACGGTGGCCAATTACCGCCAGGCCGTGTTGAGCGCGTTCCAAGACGTCGAGGACCAACTCGCCTCGCAGCGGCTGTTGGCCCAACAACTCGCCGCGGAAACCGCCGCACTCAAGTCCGCGCGCCGCACGTTGGAGATTTCCACCACTCGTTACCAGGGCGGCGTGCTCACCTACCTGGACGTCGCCATCGCCCAAAGCCTGGCGCTGGCCCACGAGCAAACCGTCGTCCAATTGAATGCCCGGCGCGTCGCCGCCAGTGTCTCGCTCATCAAGGCGCTCGGCGCCGGCTGGCACGCCGAGGCAATCCCCTAACCCGCCGGGCTTGGCCCCCAGCCTTAGGCAGCCAGCCCGCCGCCAGGTTGCTCGTGAGGTCATGCCAATTCCTCCGAGGTCAGGATGTCTGGCAAGCATGGAGGAGAATTGCCGCTTGCCGCTTGACCGTTCCTGCCGTACTTCCAGCCGCATGGAATGCCGCATCGCCACCTGTCTCGCCCTCGGCCTCGTCGTGGTGGCCGGGTGCCATGAGAAAAATGACGTCACGGTGAGCGAGACCCGCGCGGTTAGCAGCCGCGATGGTGCCTTCAAATTGTTTGCCACCAGCGACGAGCGCTTCGGCAATGCCCGCCCCAGCCCGGTCAGGGCCGACACCCCGGCCGCTTGGTCGGTTTTGCCCGGCAATGAATTCCGCCTGCTGAACTACCGGTTCGGCCCCGCTGGAAGTGGCGAAGTCTGGGTCTCCACCGCCACCGGCTCGCTCGCCGACAACGTCAACCGCTGGCTCCATCAGTTCGGCGCGCCACCGCTCGACGCGGCGGGCCTCCAGGCGCTGCGCCGCGTGCCGATCCTCGGTGGCAGCGGCATCTGGGTGCAGGCCGAGGGCACGTACGCCGGCGGCATGGGCGCGGAGCCAAAACCCGGCTACGGCCTCGCCGGGGTTGTCACCGAGATCCAAGGGCAGATTCTAACGGTGAAAATGGTGGCTCCGGCGGCGGACCTCAGCACCGCCATTCCAGCCTTGGAAGCCTTTGTCACAAGCCTGCGCCCGGCTGAGGCGGCTGAATAAACTCCTCCCCCATGGAACACCCCCCTCTGCCCGCAGCCCCCAAGCCGCCGCCTACCCTCGCCACTCGCTTGCTGGGGTTCCTTTCCGGGCTCGGCCTCGCCACCGTGCTGCTTGTTTTGTTAGGCTTGCTCACCTGGCTGGCCACTCTCGAACAAATCGATAGCGGCCTGCACCATACGCTGCGCAAGTATTTCGATTGGCGGGCGTGGTACCTGATTCCGGAGCTCGGCGGCAAGACCGTGCCGCTGCCGCTGCCCGGCGGCTATTGGGTCTGCGCCCTGCTGGCGCTCAATCTCACCCTCGGCGGCCTGCTGCGCTGGCGCAGGGACTGGCAGCGCACCGGCGTGCTGATCGCCCACCTCGGCATCATCTATCTGCTAGTGGCGGGTGCGGTGGCGCACCATTTTTCCCAGCGCGGGCACATGCTCATCGCCGAGGGTGCTGCCAGCGATGCCGCCGAAGACTATTTCGAACAGGTGGTGGAGGTCGCCGAGGTGAAGGATGACAAACCCGCAGCCATCCAGGTCATCGGCGGCAAGTACCTAACTGACCTAACGGATGCCGCGAGCCGCCGCGTCCGGCTGCCGGCCCTGCCGTTTGATGTGGAACTTTCCGCATATCTGCCGAATGCGGAGGTGAAGGCGCTCGCCTCCGGTGCATCGCCGGCAGGCGTTGCGGTGATCGACGGCTACTATTTGCTGGCCAAGGCGGCGGAGCTCAATGCCGAGGCCAACACTCCCGCCTGCGTCGCCCGCATCGTCGGGCGCGACGGCAGGAATTCAGAGCCGTTTTTGCTCAGCAGCACCGCGCGTCAGCCGTTCAGTGTGCGCTCCGACGGGCGCGTGTTCACGGTCCTGCTGCGCAAGCGGCTGTGGCTGATGCCCTTCAGTGTGCGGCTCGACAAGTTCACGGCGGAGTTCTATCCGGGCACCATGAAGCCTTCGAAGTACGTCAGTAACATCACCCGCAGCGAAAGCGGCAGGGACGCCAAGGCCGTCATCCAAATGAACGAGCCGATGCGCTACGCAAACCTCACGTTCTATCAGGCCAGCTACCAGCAGTTGGGGCAGGGCCCCAGCGCCCGGATGGCCTCGGTGTTTGAAGTGGTGCGCAATCCGGCGGACAAGTGGCCGCAGTACAGCCTCTACGTCGTCACCTTCGGCCTGCTGGTGCATTTCATCACCAAACTCGCCGGTTTCATCCAGGACCGCCCACGCCCAGCCCAACATGACTGACCCCTCATCTAACACCGGTCGCAAGATCGCCGCCGCCCTGGTCCTGGCGGGATTGGCCGCCGTTTTTTTCAATCTGGTGGCCGTCACGCGCCCCAGCGGCGAGTTGCGGACCATCAAGGACTACACGCCGTGGTCGGCGGCCACCCTCGCCGTCGCCGAAACCCTGCCCGTGCAGGATGGCGGACGCATCAAGCCGCTGGCCACCTATGCCGGCTTCAACATGCTCGCCATCCACGGTGCCCGCTCGCTGACGGTGGCTGGCAATGATGGCAAACCGCTGACGCTCACGCCCGCCGCATGGTTGCTGGACACCTTGTTCCGTCCTCACTTCGCCGTCGAGCATCCGACGTTCCGCGTCGATAACTCCGCCGTGCTCGAGGCGATCGGGGCCAAGCCCCGCGGCAAGCGCGACCGCTACAGTTATCTCGATCTTGAGCCGGGCCTGGACAAGCTGGTGGAACTCGCCGCCGCCTACGAGCAACTCGACTCGAAACAACGCGACGCGCTGCAACAACAGATTCTCGATCTGGCGTACAACGTGCGGGACTTTGAAAGCTTGTTGGGCCAGCTTGATTTTGCCCGCAGCGGGGTGGTCATCGGCAGCGAGCCGAACCAGCAACGCATCGACATCAGCACGGTGATGACCAAGGCACCGAAGATCCGCGAGGACATCGCCACGGCCCAACGTGAGGGCAAAACCGAACGGGGACCGGCCGAATTCCTTTACCAAGAGTCGGCCCAAGCGGCCAATCTCGCCATGCGTGGCATGAATATTTTCCCGCCTGCTGCTGCCACGGAGCGCAGTTGGCCCAGTGCCGGAGCCCTGATCATGAGCGTCTTGACGGGTGCCAGCCCGACTCCCGAGCCCGCCATCCGCGATATCACGACGCTGGAGAAAACCGCGCGCGCCCTCGACGCCGGCGAAGCAGAATTTCTCACCGAGCTCAGCGCCCTGCGCGACGAGCTGACCCAGCGAGCGGGGGCGCGCGGCGAGGGCCGGCATCTCGCCTTGGAGGCCGGTTACAACCGGGCTGACTGGTTTCTCAATGCGTTCGTGGTGTTTTTCATCGGCGCGTTGTGCGCGGTGGCGATGTGGATGGCTGGTGCCGGCCGCGCCGGGCGCATTCTGGCGCGCACCACCCTCGGCTGCGCGTTGGGCGGGCTGGCACTTTGCGTGATTGCCATTGTCGAACGCTGTCTCATCATGCAGCGCGCGCCGGTGGGCAACCTCTACGACACCATCATTTTCATCAGTGCTGCGGGCGTGTTGCTGGCGCTGGTCATCGAAGGGTTTACCCGTCGGCGCTTTGCGCTGGGACTCGCCCCGATCCTCGGCACCCTGTTGGTCTTCCTGTCCCGCCGCTACGAAATGGGCGATCCCAAGGACCACCTCGACCCGCTCGTCGCCGTGCTCGCCTCTAATTTCTGGCTCACCATCCACGTCATCACCATCACCCTCGGTTATGCCGCCGGGTTGTTGTGCGCGTTGCTCTCCACCCTCTACATCCTGATGCGCGGCCTGCGCCTCGACCGTGCCGACGGCGAATTGCGCCGCATCCTCAGCGTTGCGGTCTACGGCATGGTCTGCCTCACCTTGTTTCTATCGTTGGTGGGCACCGTGTTGGGCGGCATCTGGGCCAACGACTCCTGGGGCCGCTTTTGGGGCTGGGATCCCAAGGAAAACGGTGCCCTGTTGATCGTCATCTGGACCCTCGTCATTTTGCACGCCCGTCTCGGTGGATTCCTCAAGGAATGGGGCCTGCATTTCGCCTCCGCCTTCACCGCCTGCGTCGTGGTCTTCTCGTGGTGGCATGTGAATTTCCTCGGCGTCGGCCTCCACAACTACGGCTTCACCGCCGGCAAGAATGTCCTGTGGACGTTCTATCTGGCCATGCTCGGGCTCATCGCCTTCGGCACCATAGCCAAGTGGCTGGAATCGCGCCGCAGCTAGTGAGGCCGGGCCGCCGCTTATTGCGGAAAGACGATTTTCTCGTTTTTGGACGAGCTGCGGCCGAAGCCGTCGCCGAGGTCCTTGCTGGAGACGTAGAGCATCAGGCTGATGAGCAGCAGCGCAAAGGCGGTCTGCACGACCTCCAGCACCCGGGCCTTGACCGGGCGGCGGGCGAGTTTTTCCAAGATGGCGAGGGTGATATGGCCGCCATCCAAGACCGGCAGCGGGAGCAGGTTGAGCACCGCCAGATTCACGTTGAAGAGCACCATGAAGGCCAGCAAGCGCTGCCAGGCATGCTCGGTTTGCAGAATCGCGTACTGGTGCTTGGCAATGCCGATCGGGCCGCTGAGGTGATCGATGCCAATGCTCGAATCGCGCGAAACGAGCCGGCTGATGGTCGTCCACATCATGGTCAGGCTGTCGGCCACCTGTTGCAGCGGCCGGGGATAGACGATGGCTTCATCGACAAATTCCACATCATCGAGACTCAGGCCGATCATCGGTCCCTTGCCGGCCGGGGAAAGCGGCACTTGTGGGGTGACGCTGAGGGTCAGCTTTGAGCCGGCACGCTCGACCGCAACGTCGATGGGCTTGAGCCCGGCCTGTTTGATGTGGTCGAGCGCGGAATTGACATTGGAAAATTTCTCGCCGTCCATGGCCAGCAGCGTGTCGCCCGGTTGGAGGCCTGCGCGGCCTGCGGGGCTGTCCTTGCTGACGGTCTGGATGGCGATGCGTTCGCCTTGCGGGAGGATGCCGACGCGGCGCAAGCCGCTGCGATGGAACCAATGGCTCTTTTCGGGGATTTCAAACTTCGAGACGAGTTTGAGTGGAGCCGGTGTGCCGGGCCGCTCGACGGTGAATTCAATCTCGGTGCCCTGACTCAAGATGATGCTTTCAAAAATGCTGTCGAGGGTGCCGGCGTAGCCGTGTACGGTTTTGCCGTTGACCTCGGTGATGCGGTCACCGGCGAGCAGGCCGGCCTTTTGGGCGGGGCTGTCCGGCATCACCGTGCCGATCACCTGGGTGGGTACGAAATCATTCGGCTTGCCGACCTGCCACACCACCACGGCGCTCAGCAGCGCGAGCAATATAGAAAACAACGGACCGGCGAATGCCACGATGATCTTGTCCAGCGGCGTGACCGGCGGCAACGCTGCGGCCGATGTGCTGCCGCCTTCCAGCGCCTCCATCGGCGCCATTTGGGGCAGGGCGACAAACCCGCCCGCCGGAATCCAGCCCAATCCATATTGCACGCCGTTGATCGTCTTGCTCCAGATCGGCTTTCCAAACCAGATTTGGAAGCGGTCGATCTGCAGGCCGCGCCATTTGCCTGCCAGGAAATGGCCCAGCTCATGGGTGAAAATAATCACATTGAAGATCATCACGACGACGAAAATCAGCAGAGCGACGTGGAAAATAGTGGCAAGGGTGGACATGAACAACGGTGGGGGACGCCAGAACTTAGCGTCGCCGACCATTCCGGCAAGTGCTTAAACTCCAAATCGACGCGGATTTTCTTACCGCGCCCTGGCACCGGAGCGCCCCGCCGCGCCGTCGGTGGATCGGGTGCTGGCGGGGCCGGGGCGGTCGAACGGGCATGGGTGTGGTGGTCAGGGGGCCCGGATTGTTCAGCCCGCCGGCGACTGGAAGATGCGGCTTGGCAGAGCGGGCAATGTAGGATTTGATGGGCCGCGATGATATCAATGACGGATGGGCATCCGCTGCCAGGGTTCTGCGATGCGGTGAAAGACGCTTTTTCAAAAAAGGGCGTGCTGGCGAAGTCGCGGGATTTTGAATACCGCCCGCAGCAACAAGAGTTGGCGGTGGCGGTGGCGGAGGCATTGGTCAATGCCAGCTCGTTGGTGGCGGAGGCCGGCACCGGGGTGGGCAAGTCACTGGCGTACTTGCTGCCGGCGGCGCGATTTGCGCTGGAAACGGGCCGCAAAGGCGTGATATCCACCCACACGATCAATTTGCAGGAGCAATTGGTGAGGAAGGACATTCCGATTGTGCGCAAGATCCTGGGGGATGATTTCCCGGCGGTGTTGCTGAAAGGGCGGCAAAATTACCTGTGCCCGCAACGATTGCGGCGGGCGTTGGAGCAGACCGACGATTTATTCACCAGCACGGAAAGCGAGGAGCTCGAGACGCTGCGGAAGTGGGCGGAAACGACGCGCGACGGGACGTTGAGCGATTTGAGGTTCCAGCCGCAGCCGAAAGTCTGGCTGCAAGTGTGCAGCGAGGCGCACATTTGCACGGCGCGCAGCTGCGGGCCGCGGGGGAATTGTTTTTTCCAGGAGGCGCGCAAGGCGGCGGCCGACGCCCGCCTGGTGGTGGTCAATCACACGTTGTTTTTCGCGTTGCTCAACAAGACCGAGGAGACCGAGGAGGAGGAAGGCGAGGAATCCCGCGGGAAAATCGGCGGTTTTCTGTTTCCCAACGATTTTGCGATCCTCGATGAGGCCCACACCATCGAGCAAGTCGCGGCGATACAGCTCGGGTTGCGGCTGTCGCAGTCCGGCCTGCGCTTCGATTTGCAACGGCTGTATCATCCGCGGACCCGCAAGGGCCTGCTCAAGGCGTTTCACAAGGCCTCGGCGATGCTCGCGGTGGAGGAGACGCTGGGCGAGGTGGAGCGGTTTTTCCAGCGGGTGGGGGACACCGCACGCTTCGGGGATTTTTCCAAGGAATGCCGCATCCGTGAGCCGGAGGTGGTCTCCAACACCCTGGCCGAACCGCTGCGCAAGCTGTGGCTGGAGGTGGACGCGCTGGCGGCGGATGTGGAGGCGGAGCAGACGCGCGCCGAGTTGCAAGACGCGTCGCGGCGGCTGCGCGAGATGCATGGATCGCTGGCGGTTTTTCTCGAGCAACGCGACGAGGCCAGCGTCTACTGGGTCGAGCGCAGTGGCCGGGATGAGACGCAATACAGCCTGCATGCCGCGCCGGTCAATGTGGCCGAACGCTTGCGCCCACTGTTGTTCACCGGCAAAAAAAGCCTGGTGCTCACCAGCGCCACCCTCGGGGTCGGCGACCCGAAGCTGGAATATTTCCGCGGCCGGGTGGGGGCTGAACGGGCGCGGGCCGTGTGTATCGGCAGTCCGTTTGACTACCAACGGCAAATGCAGGTGCGCATCTACAAAAGCGTGCCGGACCCCGGCAAGCCGCGCTACGATGAATTGCTAGCTGAGGGCATCCGCGAGGCTGTCACTGCGAGTTCCGGCCGGGCGTTTGTTTTATTCACCTCCTATCGGACGATGCGCGATGCGGCGCAGCGGCTGGAGGGGTTTTTTCGCGGCAAGAACTGGCGTTTGCTGGTGCAGGGCGATGGCTTGCCGCGCCACCGCATGATCGAGGAATTCCGCGAGGATGTGCCCAGCGTGTTGTTTGGCACCGACAGTTTTTGGGCGGGCGTGGATGTGCCGGGCGAGGCGCTGTCCAATGTGGTGGTCACGCGCTTGCCCTTTGCGGTGCCGGATCATCCGTTGGTGGCCTCGCGGCTGGAGGCCATCGAAGCGGCCGGCGGCAATCCGTTCATGGAGTACTCGGTGCCGGAAGCGATTTTAAAATTGCGCCAAGGGGTGGGCCGCTTGATCCGGACCGAGCGCGATCACGGGTTGGTGTGCATTTTGGACAACCGGATCCTGACAAAACGTTACGGCTCGATGTTTCTCAAGGCCCTGCCGGACGCGCCCATCGAGGTGATCGGGTGATGGCCTGCTTGAGCAAGCCGCTATCCCACTGGCCGGGGGCGGTCGCGGTGGCACCCAGGTAGCCGTAGTTCAGGACACTGCCGCACTGCGCACAAAACAACCGCGAGGCCGGGGCCAAGGGGCCCATGCCCATGGTGGCCAGCGGCAGTCCTTGCTCACTCAGCTGAAACTCCGCCAGCCGCAGCACGTCGGCAGGACCATTGAGCTTGGCCGCCACTTTGAAGACCGCGGCACCGGCAGCCCGCGCCTGTTGGGCGGCCTCCGCCAGTACCGAGGTTTCCGGCAATTTGGCAAAATCATGAAACGAAGCGACCCAAGGGATGCCGCGGCTCCGGGCCTCGGCCAGCACGTCGTGCAGCGCGTCGCGGCTCGCCACTTCCACGTCGATGGCCGCTGCGTCGTCGAGCACAGCAACCAACAAGCCGCTGCGCTGCGCCGCATCCAGCGCCAGCGCGCCGCCTTCGTCGGCACAGCGCGCGGTGAAAAGCAGCGGCACTGCCGCCAGATGCTGCCACAGCGCACGCCTCGGTTCGGCTCCTTCGGCAACCAGAATGTCGAGCCGGATTTCCGCAATGTCACAGCGCCCAACGGTGCCGGAGGCATCGCTCTGGCAGAGCGCAGCGGCGTCGCCAAAGCTCCCAACCACCCGGGAACCCCCAGTCAAAAATGAAATTTGCGTGCGCGCCATGCCCCAGTCATGAGCCATCCCTACACAATCGTCAATCGCTAGCGACAACCCAACGGACATCCGTGTATTTACTTCTTTGAAAATTCTTCCGGCAATTGACCTTTTGGCTGGTCAACCCGGTATCTGGCTGAATATTGTTCAGGAAATTCGAGCCCAATGAATCCCAAAAT
>CAIVSK010000245.1 GCA_903908495.1 Akkermansiaceae bacterium | reverse complement strand
AGTGGCGGGAGTGGCGGGAGCGGGAGTGGCGGGAGCGGGAGTGGCGGGAGCCGGAGTGGCGGGAGCTGGAGTGGCGGGAGCGGGAGTGACGGGAGCCGGAGTGGCGGGAGCGGGAGTGGCGGGAGCGGGAGTGGCGGGAGCCGGAGTGGCGGGAGCGGCGGTGGGCGGGCTTCCGATATCCACGGCGATGCCTTGGCTCTTGATTCTGGCGGTGATAGCGACGATTTCAGCCTGCCAGCGCTCGATTTGGGGCTGATCCAGCGCGTGTTCGGCAAAGATTTTGGCGGCGGCAGGGCTGACGCCGGTCTGCCACAGATAGAGTTGGCGCAGTTTGTGCAAGGGCTTGAGGTACTCCAGACCGGCATCACTCACCGGGGTGCCGTAGAGGTTCAAGTACTCCAACTCGCCCAACAGCGCGAGCTGCGCCAGCCCCTCATTGGTGACGGTGGTGCGCGCCAAGGATAGCCGCGTCAGGTGCGGCATGGCGGCGAGTTGCGCGAGGCCCTTATCGGTGACCCCGGTACCGGTTAGATCGAGCCACCGCAGGTTGGCCGCGAGGGCGGCGAGCTTGGCCAATCCGGCATCGCCGAACTTCAGGCCCGCGACACTGGCATTGGCTTGCAACCACGGCTCGCCCTGAGCCAGCGGCAGCAAGCTGATGCCCAACTCGGCGGCCAGGGGCGCGAGCAACGGCTGCACTTCAGCCAGCGGCTTGGGGGCACCGGACGGCGGGCTTGAGGCACCCGGTGAGGTGGCCGCCGGAGCCGGAGCCGGCGTGGTGGCCGGCGTTGGCGTTGGCGTTGGCGTTGCGGTGACGAGGTGCTGGAGCTTGGCGGGGAGTTTGAGTTCGCGCAGCGGCTTGTTGGCTGGAGCACCGGCATCGATCCACCATTGCAAGAGGGCGATTTCGTCGGCACTGGGTTGCGGTTTGCCGTCAGGCGGCATGTGATCGTCGTGCTGTAGCGGCAACACCAGGCGCTTGATCAAACTGCTGGCGGCGGCTTGGCCGGGCACCAGTACGGGCCCGGACTTGCGCGTTTTGAGCATCGCTTCCAGCGTGTCGAGGCGGAGGCCGGCCTTGGCCTTGTTCGGGCCGTGGCAGGCGACGCATTTGGCCTCCAGCAGCGGGAGCACGAGGGTTTCGAAAGCCGAGGCATCGGCGGTCTGGGCGGTCTGGGCGGTCTGGGCGGTCTGGGCGGTCTGGGCGGTCTGGGCGGTCTGGGCGGTCTGGGCGGCGCTGGCCGGCAGCAGGGCGGCGGGCGCATCGTTGTTGAATTGGCGCTGCAGAGCCGGCAGGTAGTGGGTGAGGTAATCGCTGCCATGGGTGAGCGAGCCGCCGAAATGACTGGCCACAACCAGGCCGGAAAACAGCAGCAGCAGCACAGCGCCGTAGATCGCCCGCCAGTTGAGCCAATGCAAAATGAGCGCCACCAAACACCCGCCGGCCACGCCGAAGCCGGCCCACATGTGCCAATCGAGCAGCTTCGCGTCGTAACCGCCGCCGCGCGAGAGCAGCCACCCGCACAGTGCGCTGAGGGCGGTGGCGGGCACGGCAAGCACCAGCACGGCGCTGCGGGCGGCGCGCAGGTGGCGGAACCACGGCAGGCAGCCCAAGACTTCGAGGCACATCAGCAACGCCAGAAAACCGATGGGCAAATGCACCAGGAGCATGTGGAAGCGGCCGAAAAACAGCCCGAGGTCGGTTGGAATGTCGTACATGGGAGGGATTTCGCTAATGACGCCCGGAGGGTAAAGGACCCTGAGCCGTCGGTCAAGCGCCGGGATTGGCCGGCTGTCGCCTTGTCCATCAGCATTCCCGCCCTCGATCTTGCTGCCTCAACTCTTCAAGCTCCTCTGCGCACTTCGCACCTCTGCGTTTTACACCCCATTTTGGCTAGAGGACTGGCAAGATGCACGCAGTTACGGGCTATCGGCGGGAGGCGCTCGCAGGCCGGCTTGGCGTGCACGTCGCCTCGACCGAAGAAGATTCGGCAGGATGCCGAATTCTGCCGGCGGGACGCCCAATACTGCTGACTTAGCGGGAGGATAGGCATCCTGCCTGTCATGGACGACGGGCTTCCAGCCTGTCCTTTCATGCGCGGACAGGCGGGACGCGCTGTCTTCCGTCACAGACGGGACGCCAGTTTTCCGATCAGAGCGCGCTAAGTCAGCAGTATTGGGCGGGACGCCGGCGCTCCCCTCCCCGCTCTAACTCTTCCGTGGGCGCAGGCCCATGACCAGGCGGATGGCGACGATGGGCAGGGCGGCGATGAGAAGGGCGGCGGCGGCGGTTT
>CAIVSK010000244.1 GCA_903908495.1 Akkermansiaceae bacterium | reverse complement strand
GTCCCAATAGATGATCGTTTGCGCTCGAAGCGTTGCAGGTGCCAACAGCCCTGCGATTGCAACAAGCAGGCACGCACCCAACGTCATGCGGGCAGGGAATGCCAAGGCACGTTTCGTCAGGCCTACCAGACATATTTCGCTCAGCTTAAATTGCACGCCGCATCATCACCGAAACGGGGATAATATGATGTAGGTGATAGTCCCCACATCGGCGTCTTTTGGAGCCTATGGAATGGTGGTCTTATTAATCAGTCATTAACGAATTACGATGGCTCCAATACCCTACGCCCTTGGTGCGGCGGGCACGGTTGAAACACCGGAAGCAATTCATGCTTCTCGTGGCGTTGGAGAGACGAAGTCTCCAACGGGAATCAGGGCGTGTCTTCAAGCCGCCCTGTCATCGCGAGCCCCTTTCTGCTGACCGGCAGAATAAGTCTAGGCCAGAGCTACGTCCGGTTCTGCCGGCGCCGGCGCAGCCAGACCCCCGCCGAGAGTCCCAGCAGCATCAAGGCCGCGCCATAGGTGGCGGGCTCGGGCACGGGCGTGATCTGGCTGTCATAGGGCAGCCACTTGGTGTCGGCACCGGTGTAGGTGGGGGGATTGAAGACGATCTGTCCGAGGATGGTGGAGCCCGGGTTGTTGACCGAATAGAAATAGTCAACCGCGTCAGTCCAGTTCGCGATCGTGAGCGTGACGCCCGTGGAAATCGTCACATTATTCAGGATGTCGAGGACCGAGCTGCCGCTGGTGCCGAAATCGAGGATGGAGTTGGCGGTGACGTCGAGGGAACCGAAGGTGCTGGTGAAGCCACCAAGTTTCAGGGTGCCGCCGTTGAGCACGAGGGCGCCGGCCGAGAGGTTCATGCCGGCACCGAAGGTGAGGGTGCCGCTGCCGGTCTTTTCGAAGGTCGAGGTGTTGGTGTTGGAAAAGGCGCCGCTAAAGGTAGAAGAGGCATTGCCCGATCCGACGATGAGTGTGCCGCCGCCCAGTTGCACGATGCCGGTTCCGGAAAACTCACCAAGGGTTTGCGTGTAGCCATTCAGATTCAGGGTGGCGCCGGTCGCGACGGCGACGGCCGAGCCGGAGGCGATTCGTTCCGAGCCAGCGAGTTGCAGGGAGCCGGCGTTGATGTTCGTGCCGCCGGTGTAAGTATTGGCGCCGGAGAGGATGAGAGTCCCCGCACCATCCTTGGTCAGGGAACCGGTGGTGGTCCCGATGACGCCGCTGATAATGGAGTTACCGGCGCCGCCGACCGTGAGGTTTTGCGTGTTGCCGCCGATGTTGCCCGAAATCGCCAGGGTGCCGGCGTCGGAGTTGATGCGGCTGGCGGAGCCGAGGGTGATGGCGCCCGTCCAGTTGTTGTTGCCGGAAATGTTGCGCAGCGCGCCGTCATTGGCGACGCCGGTGCCGTTGAGGTTGAGGGCTTCGCCGGTCACGGTGATGCCGCCCTGCACCTGCAGCGCCGCGCCCGAGGCGACGGTCGTGCCGCCAGCGGCAGTGCCGAGGGCGGTGTTGTTCTGGATGTTGACGACGCCGGCATTGATGTTGGTGGCGCCGGTATAGGTGTTGGCGCCGGCGAGCGTGACGCTACCGGTTCCGGAAGTTGTCAGCGTGCCCGCGCCCGTGATGATCCCTTTAATTACGCTGTTACCTGAGCCGTTGATGGTCAGGGCGGAAGCATTATCGGTCAGGGTGGCGGTGCTGCCGCTGGAGCTGTCGAATTCATTGACGGTCTGCGTGGCGCCGGCGGCCAGATTGAACGCGCCACTATTCAACGTGACGGTCGCGGTGTTCGCAAGCTGCCCGCTGGCGTTTTCGTTCACGGTGCTGCTGTTGATCGTGAGATTGCCGCCGACGGCCGTCACATTGGCGTTCTTGTTGAGATTCAGAACAGCGTTGTTCACGGTCGTCGTGCCGGTGTACGTGTTGGCCGTGGCGCCGCCCTGGAAAGCGACCGTGCCGCTGTTGACGGTGACGCCGCCTGTGCCCGTGGTGATCTGGCTGACGTTGATCGCGCCGGGGCCCGCGAAAGTCGTGTTCTGGTTGGCACCCGTCAGATTGCCCGTGAGGTTGAGCGTGGTGCCTGTGTCGGCCGCGATGGTGGTGGCCCCGGTCTCGGTGATCGTGCCGGAGAGTGTATTCGCGCCGCCGACGTTGTGGATGGCTCCAGCGCCACCGACGCCGTTGCCGGTGATGGAAATTGCATTGGTCGGCAGGATGCCGCCGGACAGCTCGAGCGTGGCGCCGGACGAAACCGTGGTTGCACCGGTTCCGAGCGCGGCGGTGTTTCCAGCCTGCACGATGCCGTTGTTAACGAAGAGGCCGCCAGTAAAGGTGTTGCTGCCGTTCAGAATGAGTTTGCCGGTGCCGGTGCCGTCCCTGATAAGGTCGTAACCTGTGCCGCTGACGATGGAGTTGATCGTGAGGTTGCCAGCGCCGGTGATATCGGCGACGGTGTTGTTGCCGAGGGCGAGGGTCGAAAAGCCGAGCGTCTGGTTGCTGGCGCTTTTCTGTTGGATATACGGAACGGTCCCAGTGAGGGTAAGGGTGTTGGCGCCGGAGATTGTGTAGGCGGGCGCCGTCGTGTCGAATTTGAGACCGGCAATCGTGTTGGCGCCGCTATCGAGGGTCACCGCCGTCTGGGCGGCGCCGGTGTTGTCAAAAACGGCGATCTGCGTGGTCGTCGGTACGAAGCCGCCAGTCCAGTCTGTGCCGGTGTTCCAAGTGGTGCCGTTCCCGTTCCAAACGACTGCGGTCTGAACAATCGGAGTGAGCAGGTAGGCGGGGCCATAGAGTGTGCCGGAGGTCCCAGCCGCCTCCTGCGCCGCGCCAACGCCAGAGAAATAGATCGTATTGACCGTCTGGCTGCCGACGCTGGAGGCCAGCGTGTCGGTGGCATTCTGCCAATTGTTGACCACCAGCACGCCACTGGAAGGGGCCGTGTAGGTGCCGAACACAAACGTGTTGGCGCCGGCCGTTGAGCCGAAGTCCAGCGTGCCACCGGCGGCGGCGGTGAGGTTACCGATCTGCTGGGAGAATCCATTCAGATTCAGCGTGCCCGCGGAGCCGATCGAGACGCCGCCCGTGTTGGCGAGACGGTCGCTTGCCCCGAGCTGCAGATTACCAGCGTTGATGTTCGTGCCGCCGGTGTAGGTGTTGGCGCCGGAGAGGATGAGAGTCCCCGCACCGTCCTTGGTCAGGGAGCCCGTGGTGGTCCCGATGATACCGCTGATGGTGGTGTTCCCGGCGCCGCCGACCGTGAGGTTTTGCGTATTGCCGCCGATGTTGCCCGAAATCGCCAGGGTGCCGGCGTCGGAATTGATGCGGCTGGCGGAGCCGAGGGTGATGGCGCCCGTCCAGTTGTTGTTGCCGGAAATATTGCGCAGCGCGCCGTCATTGGCGACGCCGGTGCCGTTCAGAGTGAGGGCTTCGCCGGTCACGGTGATCCCGCCCTGCGTCTGCAAGGCGGCGCCGGAGGCAACGGTCGTGCCGCCAGCGACAGTGCCGAGGGCGGTGTTGTTTTGAATATTGACGGCGCCGGCATTGATGTTGGTGGCGCCGGTGTAGGTGTTGGCGCCGGTGAGCGTGAGGACGCCGGCTCCTTGTTTGACGAGGGCTCCTCCGCCGACGGCTGAGCTGACGGTCAGATCGCTGGCGATGGTGGCGTCCCTCGCGACATTGAACGTGGTTGATCCGGCGAGGGTGAGGTTTCCGCCCGAAATCAAGGAAGTCTGGTGCGCGCTGTTCGCGTTGGAGCTGATGCTGCCGGTCGGGGTCAGGGCGACGCCGGACGTAATATTCACTTGCCCACCGTTGAGGGTGAGGGAGCCTAGGCTGGTGGCTGCTCCCACGTTGAGGGCACCGTCGGAATTGATGGTAACTGCCGAGGTGGGTGAGATCTGGTCGGGGTAGCTATTCGTCCAGATGTCGACCTTGACGGTGCCTGCCAAAGCCGGATTCGCCGGCCCGGTGCCAATCGTTAGTGAACCGTTGATCCCATACCAACCTGGGGTGAATGGTCCGACGACGAGTTCCAGGGAACCGGCGTTCACGATCGTGGCGCCAGTGTAAAAGGAATTGTACCCGTAATAAGTCAGCGTTCCGGTGCCATTCTTGATCACTCCTCCGGTGTCTCCGATCACACCGATGTTTTGGTTGGCAAAGGTGTTTCCGGGGCCGTCGATGATGAGGTTGTGGCTCCCCAAGGTCAGGGCATACGCGGTGGTGTAATCGTCATCGAGATTAAGGTCACTCCCGGCAGTTGAAGAGAATATCGTGGCATCCGAGGACAGGCTGATGGCACCATTCCAAGAGCTGTTGCCCACGCCCTGAAATGCACCGGAACCGGTGCCGGATCCGTTGAGGATAAGGGTTCCGTGATTCGTCATGTGAATGCCGTCTGCCACCTGGAGCGTGCTGCCACTGGCGACGGTGGTATTGGAGGTGTTGGCGGCAGTGCCCAAGGCGCCCGCGTTTTGGATGCTGAGCGTGCCGGCGTTGACGAAGGTGGCTCCGGTATAAGTGTTGGCGCCAGAAAGGATCAGTGTGCCAGTGCCGGGCTTGATCAGGCTTCCGGCGCCGCTGCCGCCGTCGGCGATGACGCCCGAGACGGTCGTGGTGCCCGTGCCGGAAAGCGTGAGCGCACGGCCCGTGTTACTCTCGGAAAGATTGATGTTGCCGATGGTGACGGCACCGGTGCTGTTATTGGTGAGCGTATTATTGCCGCCCGAGTTGGTGAGAGCGCCAGTGACGGAGATGTTCGAGGCACCGGACAGCGTCAGGTTGCTGGAGAGCGTGACCGTGTTGAACGTCAGTCCGCCAGTGCTGGTGTTGTTCCATGTCTGGGCGGCGGCAACCGTGACAGGAGCATTAAACGTCTCGGTATTGGCCGTGTTATTGACGATGCCATTGCCGGAGATCGATAGGACGAAGCCATTGTTGGCGAAAGAGTACGCCGAGCCACCAGTGTTGAAGGTAAGGCCCAAGGCCGCCCCAGCGCTGGTGAAGGTGAGGCCGTAGTTGCTGCTGGCGCCGAATACCGCCGCCGTGGCGGCGGTGGGAACTCCACCGCTCCAGTTT
>CAIVSK010000243.1 GCA_903908495.1 Akkermansiaceae bacterium | reverse complement strand
GCCGCCCAGCCGGGACGAACAGAACCACGGATGACACGGATGACACGGATGACACGGATGACACGGATGACACGGATGACACGGATGACACGGATTTATTATAAATTTCATAAAATGTGTGAGAAATGCCCGCCTCTGCCCCCCCCCCCTCCGTTGCGGGAATGTGGACATCCATCAAGATCTCTGAAAATCCGTGTAATCCGTGGTTCTCACCGGACTGCACTCGGTTCAACGCTGCTGTTGTTGTTGTTAGCCATGCCGACGGCTCTTGCCGTTCCCAAGGACAAAGAGAAAGGCAAAGCCAAGGACACGGCGTGGGCGGTGGAGAGCGCGCCCTATCGGATCGTCCTGCATGCCGGCGCGCCGCCCGGCGAGGCCACCGCAGGCTGGGAAATCCGCGTGCCTGACTTCGGCGCGGGGCGCGCCGACATGCGCGACGCGGTTTTGCTGGGACCGGAGCGCAAGGAAATCGCGCTCGACCCGGTGTGGCGCGGGGCGGGCCGCTCGTTGTTGCTGCTGGCCGAATCGATGCCCGAGGCAGGCACGGCGGCGACGCTCTATTTCGGTGGCAACACGCAACGGCGCTTGCGCTCGTGGACCGCGAAGCGCAGCTTGTTGTTAGAAACGCGGCGGCTGCCGGAGGGTGCCAACGTGGCCACCTATGGCGGCTGGCAGGCGGCATGGAACAAATCCCGCGAGGTCGACGGTGCGGGGTTTGTGCCGCTCATTTTCCAAGGCGACAATCCGTTCGGCGAGTCGCATCATTTCCTGAGCCGCTACACCGGCCAGCTGCAATCCGGCGACGGCGGCGACCTGAAGTTTTACACGCTTTCCGATGACGTTTCCTATGTGATGATCGACGGGCGAGCGGCGCTCATGTGGCAAGCGAACAACCCGCCGCCGCTGGCACCGGAGAAAGTTCCGCTGGCCAAGGTCAGCTTGTCAAAGGGCACAGTGGCGGTCGAATATTTCCATGCGGTCGCCGACCCGCCAACCGCCATGGTGCTCGGCTGGGACCAGGGCGGCAAGCTTGGCAACGTGCCGCCCGAGGCATGGGTGCACCCGGGCAAAACCAACCCCGCTGCCACCGAGGCCCGCGACGGCGCACCGGTGCCCCTCGCCTCGCTCAACGCCGAGCGCTATCTCGGCTACGGCGGCGAGTGGTATGTTAGAATCAAAGCCGCCACCGCCCCGCCTGCCGAAGGCTGGGCTGTGGAATGGCTGTGGCCGGACGGCCATCTCGACGCAGGCCCCGAGGTCGCCCGCTTGTGGACGAGCCTCGACCCGCTGGCGCTGACGCTGCGGCTCCGCAACGGCACCCGCGTCATAGAAGGCCGCAACGTGCTGGTCATCCCCCGCAACTTCGAGGCGGCCACCGTCAATAACCTGCGGCAACTGGCGGAATTTCTTGAGCTGCTAGACAAGGAAAATCCCACTGCGGTGGCGGAACCGGCGCGCCGCGCCGGCTTCGTGCTGGCCAGCGCGTTCCTGCCGGCGGCGGCCGCCGTGCGCTGGGCCGAAGGCTGGCTAGCGGTGGCCAAGCCCGCGGGCGGCGCGTGGGTCGCGGCGCAGTCCATGGTGATCCGCGAGACGGCCAAACGGGATCCCAAGGCCGCGCTGGATCGACTCGGCGCGCTGGCCAAGCCCGCCCGCGACGCCATGGGGGCGAGCGCCGAACTACTGGAACTCGACCTGCGGGTGTTCGGTCTCAAGGACCCGGCGGCACTCGGCTTGTGCGCCCGCTTGCGCAAGAGTGGCGACAAGGCCCTCGCCACCCTGGCAGTGATCCGCCTGGGCGACTATCACCTTCTTAACGGCCGGATCGAGGAGGCGGCGCGCTGTTATGCCGAAGCGGTGCCCGGGCGCGATGCCACGGCAGGCAAGGCACCGGTGATCGACCGTGCGCATTCGCTGGCCATCGAGGATCTGATCAATGGCAACCACCTCGATGAGGCCCGCGCCAACCTCGACGCCTGGGAACTCCAACGCCCGGCCGCCCGCATCGAGGGCGACCAGTTGTTGTGGCGGGCCCGCGTGATGTTTTTAGCGGGCGAGTGGCAGCGCGCCTTGCAGGATTTGGAAACCAGCCTCAAGGTGCGGCCCGGCTCGCCCGAGGAAATCGATGTGCGCTTCTGGCAGGCCAGGGCACTCTATGAACTCAACCGCAAGGACGAGGCACGCAAAATATGGAACTCATTGGTCAAAGACTACCCGAAACACGAACGCGCCGAAGCCGCAAAACTATGGACTGCCAAACCGTGATCACATCGCTGTTAGACGGGGAGCACCGGCGTCCCGCCGGCAGAGTTTGGCATCCTGCCGAACTCTCTTCCGCCAATGCCACGCCAGGGCCCCACCCATCCCCTGCCCTCTTGCGATCTCTCAGTATCCGTGCAGCGGACCGTTGTGGAGCCCGTACCCGGATGAACCACATTTCACACGGATTTTTAAATGTCTTCATCTCAAAAAATCCGTGCAATCCGTGGTCAATCATGCGCGGCCTTGGCAGTATGCAATTCGGGAAGATATACCCAACCTTGCTAGCCATTGTCCTGGCATTCTTCTCCCTCCCCGCCCGTGCCGATGGACCCGGCCGCATCTACACCGCCCCTCTAACCACCGATAGCGGCGTCATCTCCGCCAAGGTGAAAGGCGCGGCACTCACCCACGCGCTCGCCGTCGAACGCGACCGCAGCCGCGTCTACCTGGCGGCGCTGGACCCGGACGGCGCGGGATTCCGCTTTGTCAACCTGCCGGTGGGCCGCTTCGATCTGGTGCTCGTCACCAAGGACAACCGCGTGCTCGAAGGCCTCGCCCTCGGCCCGCAGGCGGCCTTGCCGCAGAACCGGGCAAAACACCTCGAAGCTGGCGTGACCAAGGCCGATTCGTTTTTCAACCGCCACGTCAGCCACCGCGGCGGCGTCGCTGACGGCATCGCGCTGGTGTTGGTCGAACGCATCCGCGACGGCCAAATCCTGCGCGGCTCCGGCGAGGAACTCAACGCCGGGCTGCGCCGCCTCGAACTCATCGAGTTGCACGAGGCCGATGACGAGTGGCAAATGGTGCGCACCCGCCACCTCTATCGCGAGGAAACCCCGCGCCAGCCTGGCATCCCGTTCCTCACCCACCGCCACCTCCCCGCCCTCGGCGGCTTGCGCGTCGCGGGCAGCCCGCACGACTTGGGCATCCTCGATCTAACGTCACCCTAAGCCATCTATGAACACCCCGAAATGTCTGAGAATCATCGCCGGCAAATACCGCGACACCCGCATCCCGCTGGTTGCCTCGCCGCTGACCATCGGCCGCGCAGACGACAATCGCGTCGTGCTCTCGCCGGAGACCGCGGCATCGCGCCACCACGCCGAGTTCAGCGAGGATGATGGCATTTGGTCGGTGCGCGACCTCGGCAGCTTGAACGGCACCTACGTCAATGACGAGCGCATCGAGTGGCCGCGCGTGTTGCACCTCGGCGACAAGATCAAGATCGCCAGCGAGATGATGGTGTTCGAGGAGGATGCCGGCGAGGGTTCCAATACGGAGGCCGCGCCCCGGGACCCGCAGAGCCCCGCCGTGCGCAAATCCGGGGCCGCGACCGTGATTCTCGACAGTGGCGTGGGCAGCCTGCCCGCCGCCCGGGAATCCGGGCAAGATGCCCGGTCCGCCTCCAGGCGTGATGCCCGCCCCGATTCTAACCGGGACACCGGCCCTGATGACCTCGCGGAGGACACTGCGGCGCAACTGCGGGTGCTGGTGCCCAAGCTGGAAGGCGTGGTCGAGGAGATCGGCAAGGCCATCGTCGGCCAGAAGGAGATTTTGCACAGCCTGATGTTGGCGCTCATGTCGCGCGGCCACGTGCTGATGATCGGCCTGCCGGGCCTCGCCAAAACCTTGATGATCCGCACCCTCGCCGAGGTGCTCGATCTGCGCTTCCGCCGCATCCAATTCACCCCCGACCTGATGCCCACCGACATCACCGGCACCGATGTGCTGGAAGTCGACGAGGTCAGCGGCCGCAAGAACTACCGCTTCATCCGCGGACCCGTCTTCACCAACATTTTGCTGGCGGACGAGATCAACCGCACCCCGCCTAAAACCCAGGCGGCCTTGTTGGAGGCGATGCAGGAATGCCACGTCACCGCCGCCGGCGAGACCTATCCGCTGGCCCCGCCGTTTTTCGTGCTCGCCACCCAGAACCCACTGGAGCAGGAGGGCACCTATCCATTGCCCGAGGCCCAGCTCGACCGCTTCATGTTCAGCCTGCGCGTCAATTACCCGAGCGAAGCCGAGGAAGAGGAAATCGCCGAGTCCACCACCTCGGACCACTCGGTCGAATTGCACAAACGCATGAGCGGCGAGGAAATCCTCCGCCTCCAAAAACTCGTCAGGCGCCTGCCCGTCTCCAAGCACGTGGTCAAGTACGCCACCCGTCTGGCGCGCGCCACCCGCCCGGCCGACCCCCGCGCCCCCGAGGCCGTGCGCAAATGGGTCCATTGCGGCGCGGGACCGCGGGCGACCCAGTACCTGTTGTTAGCCGCCAAGGCCGGGGCCATCATGCGCGGCAGCTTGGTGGTCAATTGCAACGACGTGCGGTTGGCCGCCTTGCCGGTACTGCGCCACCGCATGTTCACCAACTTCGCCGCGGATTCCGAAGGCGTCGACGTCGATGACATCATCGCCAAGGTCCTCAAGGAAGTCCACGAACCTAGCGAAAAGGACTATCAGAAGTAGCCCGCAGCGCCCCAATGAACCTCGAAGATGCCATCGCCCACTGCCTGAGCCAACCGCATGTGACCGAGGAGACCCCGTTCGGCCCCGAGGTGCTGGTGTATAAGGTCGGCGGAAAAATGTTTGCCCTGACGGTTCCTGACGATTTCCCGGCCACCATGAATCTGAAATGCGAGCCGCTGCGCGCACTGGAGTTTCGCGACCGCTTCGCTGCCATCCAGCCCGGCTATCACATGAACAAGCGCCATTGGAACACCGTGACGCTGGATGGCTCGCTCCCCGCCGCCTTGCTGCGCGAGCTTATCGAACATTCCTACCAACTCGTCGTGGCAGGCCTGCCCAGGAAGGTGCGAGAGGAGCTTGGCAGGGACCCGTTTCCGACG
>CAIVSK010000242.1 GCA_903908495.1 Akkermansiaceae bacterium | reverse complement strand
TTCTATCTGGCGGTCGATGCACACCTGTGGTGGGCCGTGGGCATCGCCACCATCGCCGCGGGCGCCGGGTTTTATTACTACTTCAAGGTCATCCGCGCCATGTGGTGGGCACCGCCGGCCGACCCCACGCCGGTGATTTTGCCGCCGATCAGCACCGCCTGCATCGCCATTCTAACCACCCTGGTGCTGCTCTTCGGCATCTGGCCGCAACCGATCTGGGCGCTGCTGCAGTGAGCAGCGGTCAGAAATACGTGTCCTCGTGAGCGTAGGCCGGAGCACAGCAGCACAGGAAGCGCAAGGGCTCGAGCGCCCGGATCTGATGCCAGGCACCGGCGGGAATCAACACCGCGGCACCAGGCCCCACCTCGCTCAGCTCGCCATCGATCTCCATCAACCCGCGCCCTTCTAGCAGATAGTAAAACTCCTCGCTCAGGCGGTGGTGGTGGCGCTGGGTGGCACAACCGGCGGGCAGGGTCGCCTCGGCCAGACTTTGATTGGCCACGGGGGCATTGGCCTTATCCAACAGGCTGCGGATGGTCGAACCGTCCTTGGTGGTGAAGGGTTTCTGTTGCTCGTAGTGGCGGATTTCCATGCCCCAGCCAAGCAGTGACGGGCAACTGCGGCAATGGCAATTGTGCATGGCGGATTGTGGCGGCACTCTGTGAGCGCCGTAGCCGGAGAGAGAGACGCTTCTTCATGCGCGCTTCTTCATGCGCAGCGCGCGGTCACAGACCGCCGCTTCAATTCGCCGCTGCAATGCGCCGCAGTCGCTGACTCTGCAATCGACATCCAAACAATCGTGCGTCAGGCTGGGGGATGTCTTGCGTGCATGTGAATCTGGCCGAACGGTCCTACGATGTCTTGGTGGAACCCGGCCTGCTGGGGCGCGCGGGCGCGGTCATCAACGCGACCCATCTGAGCGGTCTGCGCGCGGCGGTCATCAGCGATGAGCGGGTGGCGCGCTTGCACGGCGAGGTGTTGCTCGCCGCATTGGAAGCAGCGGGGCTGAAACCCAGCCTGCACGTCATCCCAGCGGGTGAGGCGTCCAAATCGATGTCGCAGGCGGAGGAGGTGTGCCGGGAAATGATCCGTGCCGGTCATGACCGTCGTTCGCTGGTGGTGGCCCTGGGAGGCGGCGTGGTCGGCGACCTCGCAGGCTTCATCGCCGCCATCTTTTTCCGCGGCATCCCGCTGGTGCAAATCCCCACCACCATCGTCGCCCAAGTCGATTCATCCGTGGGCGGCAAAACCGGGGTCAACGTCGGCGAGGGGAAAAACCTGCTAGGTTGCTTTCATCAAGCGCAGTTGGTGCTGGTCGATCCGGAGACGCTGCGCACACTGCCGCAGCGCGAATTTTGTGAGGGGTTTGCCGAGGCCATCAAGCACGCGGCGATCCGCGATGCGGCGATGCTCGCCGACCTCGCCGCGCTCGATCCGGGCTGCCGGGAGGTGCCGGCCGACTTGATCGCGCGCAACATCGCCATCAAGGCGCGCATCGTGGAAGCCGACGAACACGAGACCCGCGGCATCCGCGCCCTGCTGAATTTCGGCCACACCATCGGCCACGGCATTGAGGCCGCCATTCCCTATGGTGAGATGCTGCACGGCGAAGCCATCGCGCTGGGCTTGCGGGCGGCGTTGTTTCTGTCCGAACGCCACTGCAAGCTGGCGCCGAGCGCCAGCCGGACGGTGTTGGATTTGCTGCAAAAGTTTCATTTGCCGCTGGTTCTGGCGGAATCGATCGCCACCGCCACGATCATGGAGAAACTCGCGCGGGACAAGAAGTTCGCCTCCGGGAGGATCCGCTTTGTGCTGTTGGACGCGCCGGGCAACGCGTACGTGAGCGACGTGGTGAGCCACGCCGACTTGCGTGATGCGATCGAGCATCTGCGGACCCGCGTGTGAACGTTTCCCGATCTTTTCCTAGCCGCACCCGCCAAAGCGGTGCATCTTCACAACGTGATCCGGCGCATATTATTCCTGGTGGCTCTGACGCTGGCGGCAGGCCACGGCCAGGGTGCCGACGGCGCGGACAAGCCGCCGCCGCCCCGTTCGCTACGACTGCTGCCGCTGGGGGAGAGCCCGCCGTTCCGCCAGATCGTGACTGACGGAGTGCGCTACGAACAGGAGCCTGAACCGGGCAGCATCCCGCCGCGGCAGATCCGCTTCGGCGAGGGCGACAAGCCAACCCTCTTGCGCCTCAACCTCGGCCGCGCCACCGAGCCCATCAAAATCCCCGCCGGTACCGCAGCCGTTTTGTTGCGCGAGGCCACGGCCCCGAATGATCCAGCGCTCAAGCCCTGGCTGACCTTGCACCCACCAGAGACCGGCGATGTGTTAGCCGTGCTGTGGCGCGATCCGGGCACCCGTTGGACGCTGCCGCGCAGCCTCCTGTTTGCCGACACCGCCGCCGCCCTGCCCGCCGGCTCGATCCGCATCGTCAACCTTTTGCCGGTGGATGCGGCGCTGATTTTCGCCGAGGAGCGGGTGATACTCCCACCCGGCAAAGCGTTGATCAAGCCACTCGCCACCGGCACCGACCTGCCCGTCCAGATTGCCTTCAAGAACGCCACCGGCCAATTCCAGCGCTTCTATTCCGGCGCGGTCCTGCTCAACCCCAATGAGCGGGCTCAAATCTTCATCCACCGCGCCGATGGCGAAAAACCCCGGCTACCCGCCAAGGTGGTGACCTTCAACGAGACCGCACCGCCACCGCCCAAACCGCAGCCCTAGCCAGCCTCCAAGCCGGCTGGCTCAGTGCGGGTACAGGGTGATCCGCAGCCGCTCGTAGTGGTCGCTCGGCTGGAACAGCCAGCCGGGATTGCGGTCCACCACGTCATAGCCGGTCAACATGAACTCCGGCAGAAATTGATTACTGTTAGGTTCGTAGTCTTCGCGGCCGGTGAAGTAGCCACGGATGCGGTACTCGTAGTTGTTATCGAAGGCATAGCGCTGACCCTCCGGGCCATCCTCCGGCAAGCGATCGGGACTGGCCTTCTTGTGTTCATTGAAAATGACCAGCTTGGCGCGCTCCCACGGCTGCCCGGGCTTGCGCAGATAGCCCCAGAACCGCGTCTTTTCGACGAAATAGCGCCGACCGTAATAGAAATCGCCGCTCGGTTCGCAGGCAATCTTTGCCTCCCGCGCCTCGGCGCTCGGACCGCCCATGTTGGGAGCGCCCATCGATGACATCCCACAGTGGGTCAAGGCGCAACACACCCCCACCGCCGCTAGCAATCGCAAGACAAAATTGAGCATGGCGGGAGGCTAATGCCTGCCACTCGCGCCGGCAAGCCCGCAGATTGGAGGGGCCGCAGAAGAGCTACAGCCCTTGATCCAAGGGCTTGGCGGACATCACCCAATCCTCTGCCAGCACCCGGGTGATTTCAAACTGTGAGTGCTGCGAGTCGGCGGCGTCCTGCGGACGGGTGATTTCCAAGGTGACGCGGGCCACCGTGGTCTCACCGCGCTGCCACAGCAAGTCCATGGCCCGCTGCTGGGCGGAGCCAATCTTGCAATAACCTATCAGAATTTGCTCGGTGTCGGGCGAGACCAGCTTGTAGGCCGCCCACGCGCGATCATCCCGGAATGCACCATTGAAATAATTGTCGATTGCGGCATACACGCGCACCACAGCGGACGCCGCATGCTGTTCCAGCAACGCCTCCCACGATGGCTCAACCGATCTGGCGAACGCGGCGAAATCCATTTTCCAAACCCCGTCGGCATCCGGAGTCAGCATCGCCAAACGGCTTCTGGTCTTGTCCCCACGGCTAAATGTCACCAGTACCCCTTCGAGTGACAGGCCGTTCTTGTCGATACTGCGCAGCCATTCGTAATTCTTGATCTGGCCATCCACCGTCGACATCGCCGCCAAATAACCCACCACGTCCGGCGCACTCACCGGGCCGGTCCGAATCAAGCCATCCACCAGTAGCGGGTCGCGCAGCGCGAGCGCCTTTTTCACCAAGTCCAGAGCCTCCGCCTGGGTCGGCGATTTGAACTTGGACACCACCCGGGTCTGCGCGTCCAACACCGCCTGCGGCAGCAACGGCGCGTTGTTGCCGTCCTTCAAAATCGGAATCAGCCATAACGAGAAAGCCCCCCCCAGCACCACCACCGACACCACTCCGATCCCGATGGACCACGCCAGCACCTGCCAACTGCGCTGCCGCTGCCGCTGCGACAGGAATGCATCGCTATGGTTGCGGCGGCGACGCGTGCCGCGCCTGCCATAGCCGGGCATTCGGGTCACCCGTCCCAGATCGGGAGCGGACCCCGGCAGTCGGGAAACATTCGCTGCTTGTACGCCGCGCCGGACGCTACCGTTTTTCATTGGATCATTAAGGAGGAAAATTACTTGTCGGGCGGGGCCTTGGACTCGCAGCGGGGAAAAATGCTCAGAATGGTTAAGGCAACATTGCGTAAGGCGTGAGGCTAGCACCTGACCCACATCCCCGCAAGTGCTGTGATTGGAAGAGGAAAGCGTTCGGCCTTCGGTCACTTCAACAATCAACAATCAACAATCAACACTCGTCACTCATCAATCCATCTGCGCTCTGCCGCCAGAACTATTAACCGCGCGGCGGATCACCGTGCAAAAATCCGCCGTTTCCCCGCTGTTTCCACGCTTGGCAGGCCAGCCCACGCGCTGCACACTGCGGCCATGCCGCGCATCCTCATCACCTTGGGCGACCCCGCTGGAATCGGCCCCGAAGTCATCGACCTGGCCCTGGCCTCGGGCGACTTGCCCGCCGGATTTGAGTTCGAGGTTCTCGGCGATCGCGGTGCCGGCATTCCGGGCAAGCCCGACGCACGCTCCGCGCAATCCGCCCTCGACGCCCTCCACGAAGCCGCCCACCGCCTCATCCACCACACAGCGGACGCCGTCGTCACCGGTCCGGTTTCGAAGCATGGCCTGCAATCTCTCGGTTTCCCGTTTCCCGGGCAAACCGAGTTTTTCGCCGATGCCATGGGTGTTCACGACTACGGCATGCTGCTCACGGGGGCTACCCTCAGCGTCGGCCTCGCCACCATCCATGAGCCGCTCGCCAAGGTCGCCGGGCTGCTCACCCAGGACCGCATCCTGCGCATCGGCCTGCTGACCGCCGCCTTTCTAACCAAGCGGGGGATTTCCGCACCGCGCATCGCCGTGGCCGGCCTCAATCCCCATGCCGGCGAAGACGGTGCCTTCGGCGACGAGGAATCCCGCATCATCCGCCCCGCCATCGACCAACTCAACAGCCACCTGCCCGGCGTCTTTTCAGGCCCGGCCGTGCCCGATGCGATTTTCCGCGACGCCGCCCGCGGTGACTTCGATGCGGTCATCGCCATGTATCACGACCAGGGCCTCATCCCGCTCAAATTGCTCGATTTCGACACTGCGGTCAACGTCACCCTCGGCCTGCCCAAGCCGCGCACCAGCCCGGACCACGGCACCGCCTTTGCGATCGCCGGCCACCACCGCGCCAATCCGGCGTCGATGATCGCCGCCATCCGCCTCGCCTGCGAACTGGCCTGAGCAGTCCCGCCCCCCAGCGCGCCCGGTTTAGCCAAAGCGGCGCGGCGGGCTCCGCCCTTCGCGCCGCACTCCACACATTGGCCGCACATGGGACCGCGCAGGTGTGGAGTGCGGTGGCAAGCGCCAGCGCGACACCGCTTTGGCTCGATGCCGGCGTGCACTGCGGCCTCCGCCAAGTCCGGTCCGTCGCCGCGATACCACGTTGCCGGCTTGTGAGATGTCGACCCGCGAGACAGCTAATACTATTGACTTAGCGCGCCTGGCAAGTGTCGTTCCGCAGGCCTTGCGGCCACATCCAGCCCGGCGCTCGTCACGCAACCTGCCGGTCGACGTCTTCGCGGAGGTTTTCGATGATGAACTCCTGGCGATCGGGGGTGTTCTTGCCCATGTAGAAAGCTAACAATTCCTTGACACCCTTGCCCTCCTCGTAGGCCACCGGGTCGAGGCGCATGTCCGGGCCGATCATGAATTTGAACTCATCGGGGGAGATTTCGCCGAGGCCCTTGAAGCGGGTGATCTCGGCGTTTTTGCCCAGTTTGGCCAGCGCCTTCTTGCGCTCGTCCTCGTCGTAACAATAGATCGTTTCCTTCTTGTTGCGCACCCGGAACAAGGGCGTCTGCAGGATGAACAAGTGGCCGTCGCGGATCAATTCGGGGAAGAACTGCAGGAAAAAGGTCAGCAGCAGCAGGCGGATGTGCATGCCGTCCACATCGGCATCGGTGGCGATGACCACCTTGTTATAGCGCAAGGCATCCACGCCGTCCTCAATGTTGAGAGCGGCCTGGAGCAAGGCGAATTCCTCGTTTTCATAGACGATCTTGCGCGGCAGGCCGAAGGTGTTGAGCGGTTTGCCCCGCAACGAGAACACCGCCTGGATTTCCACGTCGCGGCTCTTGGTGATCGAGCCGGAGGCGGAGTCACCTTCTGTTAGGAAAAGCGTGCTCTCGTCGCGGCGCTTGTGCTTGCTGTCGTAGCGGACGCGGCAGTCGCGCAACTTCTTGTTATGAACTTTGGCCTGCTTCGAGCGCTCGCGGGCGATTTTCTGGATGCCTTTGAGGTCCTTGCGCTCGCGCTCGGCGGACTGAATGCGTTTTTGGATCGCCTCGGCCACCTGCGGGTTTTTGTGGAGGTAATTGTCGAGGTTGGTTTTGAGGAAATTGCCGATGAAGGTGCGCAGCGATTCGCCATCCGGGGTGATCGTGCTGGAGCCGAGCTTGGTCTTGACCTGGCTTTCAAACACCGGCTCGATGATGCGCACACTCACCGCCGCCTCGATCCCGGCACGGATATCGGCCGGCTCGTATTGCTTTTTGTAAAAGCCGCGGATCACCTGCACCAACTGCTCGCGGAAGGCCGCCAGATGAGTGCCGCCCTGTGAGGTGTTCTGGCCGTTGACGAAGGTGTAGTACTCCTCGCCGCTCTCGGCACTGTGAGTGAAGGCAATTTCAATGTCCTTGCCGATGAGATGCACCGGCGGATACAGCGGATCGTTCTCCATTTCCGCGCGCAGCAGGTCGAGCAACCCGTCCTTGGCGCGGAACTTCTTGCCGTTGAAAATCATCGTCAGCGCCGGATTGAGGTACGAGTAGTAGCGGCACATCTTCTCGACAAACGGCTCGCGATACTTCGCCTTGGGCGGAAACACCCCGCGGTCCAACTCAAACGCCAGCCGCGTGCCGTTGATGCCGTCGTCGCGCCGCGGGTTCTTCATGTCCACCGTCAGCAGACCCTTGGAAAACTCCAACGCTTTGGTTTGGCCCTCGCGCCAGGCCTGGATTTCAAAAAACGTGGACAAGGCATTGACCGCCTTGATGCCGACGCCGTTGAGGCCGACGGATTTCTTGAATGCCTCGCTGTCGTATTTGGCACCGGTGTTGATTTGGGCGGCGCAGTCGAAGAGCTTGCCCAGCGGAATCCCGCGGCCGAAATCGCGCACTTCCACCCGCCCCTCGTCATCAATGTCCACCTGGATTTCCTTGCCGTAGCCCATGATGTGCTCGTCAATCGAGTTGTCGATGGCCTCCTTGAGCAAAATGTAGAGACCGTCATCGGGCGACGAACCGTCGCCGAGCTTGCCAATGTACATGCCTGGGCGCATGCGAATGTGCTCGCGCCAATCCAAGGACTTGATGTCCGCTTCCGTGTAGTCCGCTGCCATATGAGGGGTGATGTTTCGCTTTTCTTAAGCGTTCTCCAGCACCCATGCAAGCCTTTCATCGGGGTGCCGCGGGATTGGCATGGTGGGAGGGCGATCTAATGGGTCCGGCGGTTTTGATATGACAAGATGAAGCTGGCCAGAATCCAGCAGGCAAACACCAGCCCCCCCAGCACCAAACCACAATATTTCTTGGTCTCGATCTCCCACTTGGAATGGTCCAAGCGGGCGGCCTTGCCGGCCTCCCCATTCGGTTCCGCCGGCTTGGCACCGGCAAACGGCAGCGGTTTTTCCAGGGCGAGGAAGATATTTCGATACCCCTTGTTGCGGTAATCATTGCGGAACGTCTCGGCCTCCCGGACTAACAAATCCGTCCGTTCGTTGACAAAAAACTCCGACGCCGGGCGCGCCGTCGCCTTGTCCGGCCACACCTTCATGGTCTCCACCTCGAGCTTGCTGCCGAAGCGGGCGATCCGCGCGATGCGCGAAACCAAGGACCCGGCCTCCTCCGGCGTCACCGCGCCGGCTGCCAGCAAGCGCCGGAGCCCCTCCTTGAGCAGCTCGAAGTGCTCGGTTTGCGCGGCGTCCATCTCGCCGCGGCTATCGCGCATCGCGTCGATATTGCGCTGTAAGCGGATGCGTTCCAGCTCGAATGGGTTGCGCGTCGCCTGCGCCACCACCATGCCCTCATAGGCGTAACGCAGCGGCATGAAGGCGGAGGGCACCGGAGCGCCGCCCCGCTCACGGTTGAGCGGCACCTTGTCAAACAAGCCCCGGTTCATCTCCCGGTACGGCACCAGCGCGCCGGCCAGCAACATTTGAGGCACCAGCAACAAGGGCACCGCCGTGAGTGCCGCCCGCTCGGTTTTGACCAGCGAGGACACCACCAGCGCCAAGGCCGTGCCAGTCCACGCCGTGAGGGTCATCCACAGCCAATGTTCCATCAGCATGCCGCGGATGTCCAAATAGTAATTGCCCACCGTCACATAGATCAAACACTGGCCGGAGGCCACCAGACCCAATGCCACAAACTTGGCCGCCACATACGATCCGGCACCCGACTGGCAATTGCGCTCGCGCCGCAGCATCGGCCGGTCGCGCAGCACTTCCGTCGCCGAGTTGGTCAGCCCGAGGAACATCGCCACCGTCACACTGAGGAATAAATACGCCGGAATGTGCAAGGCGGTGGCAAATTGATAATCGCCCGTCGGCGAGGAGCGCAGCGTGATGGAAATCAACGCCGCCAGCACCGGTGCCTCGATGAACATGCTGTAAATCGTCCCGCGGTTTCTCACCTTCGAGAGCAACGAGCGCAGGAAATGCGTCGCAAACACCGCCATCACCGTGCGCAACCGCCGCTCCGGCTTGAGCGGCACCGGCAAGCCCGCCACCGCTCCCACGTCACTCACGCGCGACACCGGCGCAACCCCCGGCAGCAGTGAGCGCAGCAGCGCCGCCGTCTCGAACCGCTCCTGCCAGAACGCCGGCGGAAAACGCCGCGCCGCCCCGGTGTTGGAACCGCCACCGATCGCGCTCAGCGGCGTCTCGAGCACATCAAACACAAAATCCGCACCCAACGCGCCCCCCCCCAATATCGAGGGATGGGAAATCGCCAACTCGTCACAGGCTTCGCGGAAATACTCCACCATTCCCGCCGGAGTTCCAAAGTACGCCATGCACCCGCCGCTATCCAACAACAACGCCTTGTCGAACAATCGCAGCACCAAGGCCCCCGGCCGGTGCAGCGATGCAATCACAATTTTTTCGCGAGCCAACGAGCGCAACGTCTCGGCCACATGCTCCGAGTCCTTTGACGACAGCCCGGAGATTGGCTCGTCAAACAAAAACACCTCCGCCCGGCTACCCAGATCCAGCCCCAGATTCAAGCGGCTTCGTTCGCCCCCGGACAGGGTTTTTTCACCGGCCGAGCCGACCCGCCGCCGGGCGATGGATTGCAACCCCAACTCCGCCAGCACGCTGTCAACCCGGCGCTCATGCTCCGCCAGCGACAAGCCCGGCCTGCGGATCGTCACCGCGTGGCGCAGGTGCTCGCGCACCGTCAATTGCGGATTGAGCGCCTCCTCCTGCGGCATGTAGGCGATGAACGGCACCAAGCGCTCGCGATGGTCATACAGCCGGATCCTGTTGAGTTCCACCTTGCCACGACTCGGCTGCAATTGACCAGACAACACCGACAGCAGGGTGCTCTTGCCGCTGCCGCTGGGGCCGATGATGCACAACATCTCGCCGCGCCGCACCTCGAAGTTGATGTGGTCCAAGGCCCGCGTGCCAGGCCCGAAATCATGGATCAAATCCTCCACCTGGAGCGACTCAATCTGCGTCCGCTCCTCATCCAGAAACCCCTCCCGAAAGCGACACCGCACCGCCTGGCTGCCCGACAAGCGGATCAACGACCCATCCACCAGCACCGCCGTGCCGCGCACCAATTGCCCGTCCACCAGAATCGGGCCCTCGCTCCTTCTGACCTCCAGCGACCCCTCCGCACGCTCCGCATCATAGCGGATGAACAACTCCGTCCGCGGCGCCAGCTTGGCCCCCAGCAACAAATCCCCCCGCGTCAGTGCCGCCGCATCGTTGGAGACCAGATACTCCTGCCGGTCCCCCGCCAACCGGAACCGCCGCCCGGATTGGGTGGCGCGCCGCCGCAATTCGTTGATCGAAAAACTCACCCCCGCGGCATCCCCCAGCCGCTCGTGATTGAGGCAGGTGACCTTTTCCCCCCGCCGCAAGGGGCCGCGACTGCCAGCGTGCAGGTTGGTATTGCGCAACGCCTCCACCACTGCTTCCAACCCGAAACTTACCCGCACCGCACTCATGCGGCCACGCATCCGCTCTGCGGTCAACCCGCCCTCCCCGGCCTCAAGATAAATCGACGGCGTGTTGCCCGTGCGTTTCGCGTTGAGGAAAAACATCAGGTCCTCGTGGCTCAGCGTCCAGCCCGGCACCACCAGCGGTTGGCGCTCACGCATCCGCAGAAACGATCCGGTTTCCAGCGAGCGGCCGCGAATCCACAAGGGGGCCACCCCGGTATTGCGCACCAACACCAAGTCCCCCGTCCGATACACCCGGAACTCCTGCCCGTGCGCCACCGCCAGCGGCGGCAACACCACATCCGCCCCATCCCCACCAAAAATCACCCGCTCAAACGGCAATTCCTCGTCGCCAGACTCCCCCAACATCTCGCGCAAAATCGCCGCCCCGTAGTCCGGCCGCCCCAGACGCCGCATGAACACGTCAAAACTCGCCCGCCCCCGCTCCGATCGCCCCGATGCATCCACCAGCGTGAACAATTCCAAGCCAACCGCCAGCTTGCCCGCATCATTCAAAATTTCCTTCAACTCCGCGGACACCCCCTGCAACGGGCGCGGATTCTTCACCGCCCGCTGCAAGCGCCGCCGCAACCAACCATGATCCACCTCCGGAAACGCACTCCGCAGCAAGTCCAGAATCATGTCCGCCTCCGCCGTGTTCAACTTGTCATCCAACATCGCAAATGCCGCAAACGCATCCACCAGCATCCCCACATGCGCGTCGGTGCCCGGTCGCAACGCCCGCAGCCGACCGATCCCCGGAATCGTCCGCAACCAGCCCCAGCGCATCCATTGCGGCGGGTTGAACTTCAATTCCTTGCCGTGAAAATGCCAGGCCACGCCCCCATCCATGCCAGAGCTTGACCCGACCCGCAAGAACTCCGCAAAAAAGGGGTTTTCTTTTTGCTTCCCTCGTTTACGCTCCCTCACCCCCCCCCAGCAGGGCTGATTGAACCGTCCACCATGTCCGACCTACCTACTCCCCCCCCCACCAACACTCCCAACCGCAGCACAGGCGACGCTGGCGGATTCAATTGGCGTCTGTTGATCCTGCTCTCCGTGGCCAGCCTCATCCTCGGCCTCGCCTTCTTTAACAACCCGCTGGCGAGCAACCCGTCCAAGCCCCTCAGCTACTCGGAATTCCGCGCCTGCTGGGACCAGGGCCGCGTGCTGCTCGATGACTCCAAGCACCCGCTCAAAGTCATCACCACCGATACCTCCTACGACGCAGAAATCAGCGGCTGGCTCGCCCCGGAACTCCAAAAATCCGAGACCTCCGAGGAAAAAATCTCCAGCTTCTGCGTGCCGGTCAACCTCAGCCTGCAAAAAGACGAAATCACCGCCATCCTAGGTGACAAAATCCGCATCGAGGCAGCGCCCGCCGCCACCCCGGCAGCCCCGAACCGCCCTGCCGCCGACAGCGAAACCCTGTCCCTCCCGGAATTCCGCAAAGCCCTGGCCCTCGGCCAAATCCAAATCAAGGACGCCGCCAACCCCCTCCGCATCCTCACCTCCGGCGATAATTCCCAGTCCGTCATCGTCGGCACCCGCAAGGTCGTCACCAACCTCGCCGCCAAAAAAGCCGCCGACGGCAAGGACCTTGCCGCCGAGCAGTTCACCGTCAGTGTTTCCGTCCCGATCCTCGGCGATGAGCTCAAGCAACTCGTCAAGGACAAGGCCAAGTACGAACGCCACAAGGACTACCTCGGCGGCGCCATCGTCACCTTCCTGCCCGTCCTGCTCATTCTTTTACTGCTGTTTTTCCTGTTCCGCCAGCAAATGAAATCCGCCGGCCGCGGTGCCATGTCGTTCGGCAAAAGCAAAGCCCGCCTGCTCTCGATGGACCGCGTTAAAGTGACCTTCAAAGATGTGGCCGGCATCCAGGAAGCCAAAGAAGAGCTCTGCGAAATCGTCGAATTCCTCCGCGACCCCCGCAAATTCCAAAAACTCGGCGGCTCCATCCCCAAAGGCGTCCTCATGGTCGGCGCTCCCGGCACCGGCAAAACCCTGCTCGCCCGCGCCATCGCCGGCGAAGCCGATGTCCCGTTCTTCTCGATCTCCGGCTCCGACTTCGTCGAAATGTTCGTCGGCGTCGGCGCATCCCGCGTCCGCGACATGTTCGAGCAGGGTAAAAAACACGCCCCCTGCCTCATCTTTATCGACGAAATCGACGCCGTCGGCCGCCACCGCGGCCATGGCATGGGCGGCGGTCACGACGAACGCGAGCAAACACTCAACCAGTTGCTCGTCGAAATGGACGGCTTCGATACCCAGGAAGGCGTCATCATCATCGCCGCCACCAACCGCCCCGACGTCCTCGACCCCGCCCTGCTGCGCCCCGGCCGCTTCGACCGCCAAGTCACCATCTCGCTGCCAGACGTCAACGGCCGCGAGGAAATCCTCCGCGTCCACGTCAAGAAAATCAAACTCGCCGCCGGCGTGGACCTGTCCAAAATCGCCCGCGGCACCCCGGGTTTCTCCGGCGCAGAACTCGCCAACCTGGTCAACGAAAGCGCCCTGCTGGCCGCCCGCCGCGGACTCAGCGCCGTGACCCTCGATGAAATGGAAGAAGCCCGCGACAAGGTCCGCTGGGGCCGCGAACGCCGCTCGCTCGCCATGTCTGAAAAGGAACGCATCGGCACCGCCTGGCACGAGGCCGGCCATGCCTACCTCAACATGGTGTTGCCACACACCAGCCCACTGCACAAGGTCACCATCATTCCCCGCGGCCCGTACCTGGGTGCCACCATGTACCTGCCCGAAGGCGACAAGTACTCGATCCAGAAAAAAGAAGCCCTCGCCAGCCTCATCGTCACCATGGGTGGACGCATCGCCGAAGGCTTCCACAGCGATGACGTTTCCAACGGTGCCTCCGGCGACATCCGCCAGGCCACCTCCCTGGCACGCAACATGGTCTGCGAATGGGGCATGAGCGAAAAACTCGGCATGATCGAATACGGCGAGGGCGACGCCCCCATCTTTATCGGTCGCGGCGATACCGGCCGCCACCCGAACTACAGCGGCCACACCGCCAAGCTCATTGACGAAGAGATCAAATTCTTCATCGACGATGCCTTCCGCCAAGCCGCCGAGATCCTCAACGGTGCCCGCGACAAGGTCGAGGTCATCGCCGTCGCCCTCCTCGAATACGAGACACTGGACGCCTCCCACCTGCACGACCTCATCGAGCACGGGACCATGACCAACCCGCCCAACGTGCCCAAGCCACCGCCCGTTCCCGACGAACTCCGCAAAAAGCCGGCCAAAAAAGCCACCGAGGAAAACCAACCCGAAGACCACGGCCCGATTCCCGGCGTCATCGGCGCCCCTGCCTGAACCAGCGAGAGATTTCTCATGGTTTCTTTCAAATCGTTAGACAGGGCTTAGCAAATGCGGCGGCCGGGCACCAGCCGAATCATGCGGAACGCAGGGATTTATCAATCGACAAGTTCGATTCCCTGCCTTCAATCTTCCCGCCCGCTATTCAGCCGCTGACAGCGCCGGAGCTAATTCCGAAAATATAAATTTGCCAGGCGGCCAAAGCTGAACTACATCGCCCCTCGAGATGACAATGCGATCCATCCAACACCGCTGGCGGCGCGTTTTCGTGCCCTTGGTTTGGCTTGCCATATTCCAGGTAATGGTCGTCTCGATGCTCGCGTCTTCGCCGGAATTGCACGAGCACTTCCATCTTTCCTCGCACGACTCCGACCACCATTGTCTCGCCACTGATTTCAAGGCGGGTCTCGTCGAGCAGCCGCTGGTGGTGCCCGTCGTCGCGCCGTCCTTCTCGCCGGTGGACTTCGGAGTCGTCGCAGTGGCGGCGCATGCCCGCCATGCGCTGCCTGACCATTTGTGCGGCAGTTTGCTCGTGCATGGGCCGCCGGCCCTGGCCTGATAGAACGAATCGGCATGCCGGACCCCGTTTGGTTCCGGCTTTGATCATGAATGAGTGCCATCGCGCACCATTCCAAAAATTCAATCTGGCACTGTCATGCACTCAAACAAAACCATATCCATTTTTCTAACAGCTCTTCTCATATCCAACCACCTACAGGCAGCTGATCCCGCGGCCGAGCCCTCCTCCAACGAGGAGATTCACCAGCAACTCCTTGAGATGCAAAAAAGCATCCAGGGCCTGCAAACCCGCCACCAGGCGGAACTCGACGCGCTGAAAAAGCAAATCGCCGACCAGCAGTCGGTGATCAACTCGATCAAGCAAGGCTCCCCCGCCCTGCCCGAGCCCTCCACCCCGGCACCCACCAAAGCGCCGGCCAGCGATGCGCCGGCCGCCTTCCCCACCACGGATCCATCCATCGTGCCGGAACCCGCCGGCGGGCCGCCAGTTGGCAACCCGTCACCCAGCGTCCCGCCAACCGCAGCCAATGCATTTCCCACCACGGATGCCTCGGTGGTGTCCAATAGCCCGCCAAGAGCACCGTCGCCCGACTTGCTGCCAGCGCCGGGCCTCATCGGCGGCGGAGCGTCCAAGGGCAGTTATCTGAACATCTCGTTCGACGCGGTGATCGTCGGCGCGGCATCCACCAGTCCCAATCTAAGCACCCTCGAAGTCGGCGACCACGACCCGCAGCAACGCGGATTCAACGCCCGCAACGTCGAACTCGCCTTGGATGGCGCGGTGGACCCGTTCTTCGAAGGCTTCGCCAATATCGTCTTCAAGCTCGACAACAACAACCAGACCCAGGTCGAGGTCGAGGAGGCCTTCGGCCAAACCACCGACCTGCCCTACGGCCTGCAAGCCAAAGCCGGTCAGTTTTTCACCCAATTCGGCCGCATCAACCCGACCCATCCCCACACCTGGGATTTTGTCGATGCGCCGCTGGTCCAGGGCTTGCTGTTGGGCCCCGACGGCTTGCGCGGCGTCGGCACCCAACTCGCTTGGGTGCTGCCGACCCCGTTCTATGCGCAGGCATTGCTCGCCCTCCAAAACGGCCAGGGGGGCACCGGCTATTCCTTCCGCAACCCCGGCGATAGCGGCACATTCTTTGAACGCCAGACGATCAATCGACAAACCGATGGCCTGTCCGATCTGGTGGTCACCCCGCGACTCGAGGCCTCGTGCGATCTAACGTCCACCCAGACGGTTCTCGGCGGCATGTCCGCAGCCTTCGGATCCAATGACACCGGCTATAACACCTCAACCCAAATCTATGGCGTCGATTTGTTCTACAAGTGGAAGCCGGCCGACGCGGAGGGCGGCTGGCCATACGTCAAATGGCAGAGCGAGGCGATGGTCCGCAGATATGAGGCCGGCCAGGGACTCAATAACACGTTTGCCGCCGCCGAGACATTCCATGACTGGGGTGCCTACTCCCAGGTCGTGTGGGGCTTTTACAAGGGCTGGGCGGCCGGCTTGCGCGGGGATTACATCCACATGGAGTCATCCGCCGTGACCAACGACCCGCAACGCCAAAACCGCAGCCGCCTGGCAACCGATCTAACATGGTACCCCTCGGAGTTCTCCAAGTTCCGCCTGCAATACAATTACGACTTGCTCCAATCCAATGCCTTCCTGCCCAGCCGCGATGAAAACTCCATCTTCCTGATGTATGAAATCGCCCTCGGCGCCCACGGCGCTCACAAATTCTGAAAACATTTCCTAACAACACAACACATTCATGAGACCTAACATCGCCATCCTGATCACCGTCCTTGCCGCCCTCACCGGCACCGCGCGGGCCAAACTCAACGTCGTCACCACCCTCGCCGATTACGCCGCCATCGCCCGCGAAATCGGCGGCGACCACGTCGACATCACCTCGATGGCCAAACCGACCGAAGATCCCCACTTTGTGGACGCCCGGCCAAGTTTCGTCGTGAAACTGCGCAGCGCCGACATCCTCATCGAAGGTGGCGCGGAACTCGAGGTCGGCTGGCTGCCACCCCTGCTCCAAACCGCCCGCAATGCCAAACTCGAAACCGGTGCGGTGGGCCGCGTCCAAGCGTCTGAAGGCATCCGCCTGCTCGACGTGCCCGCCACCCTCAGCCGCGCCGCCGGCGACGTCCACGCGTCCGGCAACCCGCATTTCATGGTCGATCCGATCATCGCCAAAGCCGTCGCCGCGCACATCGCCCGCGCCTTCAGCGCCGCCGATCCGGCCAACGCCGAGAGCTACACCGCCAATGACAAGAAATTCGAGGCCACCATCGATGCCAAGCTGCAGGACTGGGGGAAGGCGCTGCTGCCATACCGCGGGCAGCACCTCGCCGCCTATCATGACGACTGGCTCTACTTCGCCCGCCGCTTCGGCTTCGACGTTGACGTTTTCCTTGAACCCAAGCCCGGGGTGCCGCCCTCACCCTCGCATCTGGCCGAAGTCATCGGCCGCATCAGGGCCGAGAAAATCAAGGCCATTCTGGTCGAGCCCTACCACAATCGCAAGGTCGCGCTCAAGGTGGCGTCCTCAACGGGGGCTCACGTCGTGGATGGCGCGCAGTACCCGGACGGCTTGCCCAACACCGCGACCTATGTCGAGTTGATCGACGTGCTGGTTGCCCGCCTAACCACAGCCCTCAAAGACTAAAGCCATGTGGGACGTGATGATGTGGCCGATTCTGGC
>CAIVSK010000241.1 GCA_903908495.1 Akkermansiaceae bacterium | reverse complement strand
GGCACCGATGAGATATAGACCGTGGCACCGGCGATGCCACTGCCGCTGCCGCTTTCGCCGACCTTTCCCGCAACGGCAAACGCCGGCGGGTCCATCACACTGGTGAGTGACGCGTAAGTCACCAGGCGGGTGCCGCTGTAGGTCCACAGGTGGCCCTTGATCTGGCAGAGCTTCAGGACCTTGGACGGATCCGTCGCCTGGCCGTAAGTATCGGGCTTGACGGTGATGGTGGCGGTGCTGGCCACATCCTTGACCACGTAATTATCCGCATTCGCCTGCAAAACCACGCCGTTAAAGGTGACCAGATTGTCGTCCGGAGAACTGGTCAACTGCGTGAAGCTGCTGCCGTGATAGCCCGTGGTGGGAGTGATTTTGGCGGCATAAGACGTGGAGTACCCCGACTCATTGAAGCGGGGGGACTTGTCGCGCAGTTTGTATTGATAGACATAACTTCCATCCGGCACGGCGCTGGTGAGGAAGGTCGGGCTGTCCTGCCAGGCACTATCCTGGCCGCCACCGCTCACACAATGGAAGAAGTACTGCACGCCGTTGGGATCGCTGGCCGTCTGGGCGGTCATTGACACCTTGTTGTCTATCGTGGCATAAGGTTGCATGACCCATTGCCCGAAGTCGGCGCACAAGCGCGGCCCCGCCTCGTCGCGTGCCACCGCGCCGGCACTGGCGGAAGCGGCGCTGGTGTTGCCGCGGTTGTCGCGGATGGTGACGGTATATGTGCACGCGGCTCCGGTTGTCAGACCCGTCTGTGTCCAGTTTGGCGACGCCTGCCAACCGCTGGTGGCGACAGTAGGGCTGAGCCGGTCGAACTTGTATTCCACCTTGCTGCTGGCGCTGGCAGCCTTGTTGGCGCTCATGGTAATCTGGCCGTCGGCGATGCCAATTGGACCATAACTGAAACCCGGCGTGCCTAGCGGTGACGGCGTTCCGGTTGCGGTGGCGGACGCGGATTCCGCGGTCATATTGCCGTTGCGGTCGCGCAGCTTCACGCTGTACCCCGGTGCTGAGCTTGGCGTTAGGCCGACGTCGGTGTATTTATTGAACGACACCCAACCGGAGTCATGTCCGCCGCCCGAGATGCAGTGGAAGAAGTATTCAATCCATCCGCTGGCGTCGTTGCCGGGATTGGCGCTCATGGTGACAGTATCGTCCGTCACGAGGGTCGGTGCCACCAACCACGACGGCGCGTCGGGCGGCGTGGTGTCCGGCGTGAGAGTGACCGGCGCGGGCGCGGCCGTGGCGTAGAGGGTGGTGATCTCGGCGGCGGTCAGCGACTTCATATAAAGCCGGAATTCATCTAACGATCCTTGGAAATAGTCGCCGTTGTTGCCGCGGCCGAGGTAGTTCGCGTTCTGCATCAAGGGCGCGTTCAACTGGTCGGGGGCGAGCGTCAAGGCGGTGTTCTGCCCGACTTGGGTGCCGTTGACAAACAATGTGGCGGTGTTGCCCGAGAAAGAGAGCGCAACATGGTTCCACCCGGAACCCAACGCGGCGGCACCATCTATCGACTGGGTTGTCGTGCCGTTGCCGATGACGAAGCGCAACTTGCCGGTGGCCGCGTCCATAGGAGTTAGATACATCTCCTTGTTCGATCCGTCGCCCATCGACCAGATGCGTTGGCCGGCCGCGGTGCCGGTCCACTTGACCCACACGGCGACGCTCATGTCGGAAAAGTCGTTCGCGCTCGGCGGCAATTCCACATATTGGCTGATCCCGTCGAGCGGCATGACATAGCCACCGCGGGCGCCACTGCCCGTGTCGATGGCCGCCCGGCAGCCGTTCATCAGCAACCCGTGATTGACGCCGAAATAATCGCGGGCGAAAGCCGCGTTGCTGGTGTCGGAGCTGAGCAGCGTGTTGTCGAAGGTGAGGCAGCAGTATTGCCAGGTGTTGTCGGCCAAGTTGCTGAAGCGGGTCGGATCAGGTCCCCAGTTCCAGCCGAAATGCACGCCGTGGTCACCGGAGCCGCCATTGGCGGTATCGCCATCGCTAATCAGGCAGCCGCTGAGTTCCGAGCTGGGCGTGGTGGACCACATGTAGGCGGTGCCTTTGACCACGGAGCTGCCGGAAACATTGATGTTGCCGTTGTCTCCCACATAGCCGTGTTCGATGACCTTGCCGT
>CAIVSK010000240.1 GCA_903908495.1 Akkermansiaceae bacterium | reverse complement strand
GGAAGAACACACACGGCGCAAAGGAACTGCTTTGTGCTCCCTGGTGGAGGGATTCCGTTGGTGGCGCGGACGCCGTGCTTGGCGACTTGTGCGCGTTAAAAGGCAGTTAATCACCCCACCGTCCTCACGCTTTCCTCGTATTATCACCTCAAAGACCGGTCCCTCTGAATCTTTGCGTGATGGACATTTTCTCTGAGAGGAATAAAATGTGACCATCGAAAATGAGGCGTCGGAAACCCCACCGGTGAAACGGAAACAAAACCCCCGATCGTTCACGTGTGTCTCCGCCCACGGGTTTGAGGCCGGGACGTTGCACCAGCACCCTGTGTGGAAGCGGGCGCACTTGCCGGTGGCGGAACCGGGTGCCGCCGGCGGGCCGGAGGCAGGACGGAAGGGGCGTGCAAAACACGAAGCAAGAGGCGCGTGAAAAATGACCGGGAAATCATCCAGCGCCGGTCGTCGGGATTCGGGCGGTGCGGGATGGCTGTTGGGCCTGATCTTTGTCTGCCTGGCCGCGGGCATCGTGGCGGCCGGCTACTTCTATTACCGGAATTACGAGAAGCATTACCGCTCCGAGGTCGAGCGCCAGCTATCCGCCGTGGTGGATCTGAAGGTTGGCGAGTTGGTGCAGTGGCGCAAGGAACGGCTGGCCGATGGCGCCGTCTTCTTCAAGAACGGTAGTTTCTCCGGCTTCGTGCGGCGTTTTTTCGAAAAGCCGGAGGATGCACAAGCCCAACAACAGATTCAGGCGTGGGTCGAAAAATACCAGACATTGAATCAGTATGACCATGTTCGCCTGCTGGATGCTCAAGGTGTCACTCGCATGTCAGTCCCCGCCGGGCGGCCGGAGATGTCTTCCACCGTTGCCCAGCGCCTTCCAGAAGTCCTGCGGACCGGTCAGGTGACGTTTCAGGATTTCTACCGGAACGAACACGACCAGCGCGTGTATCTGGCAATCCTGGTCCCCATCGTCGACGAGCAGGAAGCCAGCCGGCCGCTGGGTGTACTCGTTTTGCGCATCGATCCCGAAACCTATCTCTATCCCTTCATCCAGCGCTGGCCCACGCCCAGCCTGACCGCCGAAACCCTGCTCGTCCGCCGGGAGGGCAACGAGGTCATCTTTCTGAATGAACTCCGGTTTCAAAAAAACACCGCTCTGGCCCTGCGCAGACCTTTGGACCAAGCGGCACTGCCGGGAGCTCGGGCCGCCTTGGGGCAGGAAGGCGTCATGGAGGGCATCGACTACCGGGGCGTGCCGGTGGTGGCCGCCCTGCGCGCCATTCCCGATTCGCCGTGGTCGCTGGTTGCCCGCATGGACACCACGGAAGTGTATGCGCCGTTGCGGGAGCGACTCTGGCAAATGGTCGTTCTCATCGGCGCCGTACTGTTCGGTGCGGGCGCCGGTATCGCCTTGCTCTGGCGGCAGCAGCGTGTCCGGTTCTACCGGGAAGGGGCGGAGACGGAAAATAAAACCAGACGCTTGGCGACCGTGGTGCGCGACTCCAACGACGCGATCACGATACAGGACTTCGAGGGACGGATCACCGCCTGGAACCACGGTGCCGAGCTGATGTATGGCTATAGCGAGGAGGAGGCGCTTGAGATCAACATTGGGCGCCTCACCCCTGCCGACAGAGAGGAAGAGCAAAAGGATTTCACCCGCCGGCTGATCGCGGGCGAAGCGATCACCTCGCTTGAGACCCAGCGGGTGACCCAAGACGGCCGCATTCTCGATATCTGGATGACAGTCACGAAACTGGTGGATGATACCGGAAAACCGATTGGCATTGCCTCCACCGAGCGCGACATCACCGCGCGCAAGCGGGAGGAGAAGAACCTCAGGCGCATGGCGACGGTGGTGAGAGACTCGAACGACGCGATCACGATCCAGGATTTCGAGGGACGGATCACCGCCTGGAATCGCGGCGCTGAACTGATGTATGGCTATAGCGAGAAAGCGGCGCTTCAGATGAGCATTGGGCGCCTCACGGCCCCCGGCAAGGTTGAAGAGCAAAATGATTTCACCCGCCGGCTGTTGGCGGGCGAAAAGATATCTTCGTTTGAAACTCAACGGGTCACAAAAGACGGGCGCATTCTCGATATCTGGATGACAGTCACGAAACTGGTGGATGATACTGGAAAACCGATTGGCATTGCCTCCACCGAGCGCGACATCACCGAGCGCAAACGGGCGGTGGAGGAAGTCCACAAGCTCAACGCGGATCTGAAGCAGCGGGTGCGCGACCGCACCGCCGAACTGGAGGCCGCCAACCAGGAGCTGGAGGCGTTTTCCTACAGTGTAGCTCACGACCTGCGCGCGCCGCTGCGCGCAATGGACGGCTTCAGCTTGGCGCTGTTGGAAGACTGCGCCGGCAGGCTGGACGAAACGGCCCAGGACCACCTGCGGCGCATCCGGGCCGGCAGCCAGCGGATGGCGGAGTTGATTGACGATCTGCTGAACTTGTCCCAGGTGACGCGGACGGAGATGCGGCGCGAACGGGTCGACCTAACAGTGATGGCGGAG
>CAIVSK010000239.1 GCA_903908495.1 Akkermansiaceae bacterium | reverse complement strand
GGGGTTGCGCCCGACGATTTGATATGGGTCGGGTTGACCGGCATGGAAGACACCATTCGGCCTGGTGTCGCGGAACTCATGGACCAGTTCCACGAAGCCGGCATCGAAACCGTGATGATTACCGGCGACCAGAGCGCCACCGCCTTTTCGGTTGGCCAAAGGTTGCGGCTGAACGGCAACAAGCCGCTGGAGATTGTCGATTCCTCAAGCCTCGAAAAGCTTGATCCGGAGATTTTGAAAAGCATCGTCAAGAATACGACCGTGTTTGCCCGCGTCAGCCCCGCCCACAAAGTGCGGATCGTCCAAGCCCTACAGGCATCGGGGCGGGTCGTCGCGATGACCGGTGACGGCATCAACGACGGCCCCGCGCTCAAGGCCGCCGACGTGGGGGTCGCCATGGGCAAGATGGGTTCGGATGTGGCCCGCTCGGTGGCCGATGTCGTGCTGGAAGACGACAATATCCGCACCATGATCACCGCCGTGCAGCAAGGCCGGACCATTTACGGCAATATCCGCAAGAGCCTGCGGTTCCTGGTGTCGTCAAATCTGGGCGAAGTCGAGGTGATGCTGCTCGGCACGGCTTTGGGCATGGGGGAAGTGCTGAGTCCGGTGCAGTTGCTCTGGATCAATCTGGTCACCGATATTTTCCCCGCCATGGCGCTGTCCATGGAACCGCCGGAACCGGATGTGCTCAAGCAGCCGCCGCGCGACCCGGACCGGCCCATCCTCGACCGTGCGGACTTCTTGACCATGCTGCGCGAGTCGCTGGTGATGACGGCCGGGACGCTGGGCGTGTACGCCTTCAGCGTCTCCCGCTACGGCATCGGCCCGCAGGCGAACACCAACGTCTTCATGGCCTTGACCGGCACGCAGTTCTTGCACTCCATCGGCTGCCGGTCCGAACGCACCACCATTTTCGACGGGGCGAGACCGTCGAACCCCTATCTGATGGCCGCCATGGTGAGTTCCTTTGGCATCCAGGTGTTGGCGGCGACCTATCCGCCGTTGCGCTCGCTGCTGCGCCTGGCGCCGATAGGCCCGGCGGACTTGGCGGCGATCGCCGTCGGGGCCGTCGTGCCGATGCTGGTTAACGAATCCATTAAGAAAATCCAATCCGCCTCCCGCGAGGAATAAGGAAGCCACCATGCCAAAGCATTTTCTGTTCACTTCCGAATCGGCCACCGAAGGCCATCCCGACCGACTGTGCGACACCATCAGCGATGCCATGGTGGACCAGTTTCTCAAGCAGGACCCCTATTCGCGCATCATCGCCGAGTGTGCCATCTCGAAGGGAATGGTTTTCGTTGCGGCCCGTTTCGCCTCGAAAGCCACGGTGGACATAGCGCAAGTGGCACGTTCAGTGATTGCGGGCGCGGGCTACCGCCAGCAGGATTTCGACACGGAAGACTGCACCGTGGTCACCAGCCTGATCACGATGCCGCCTGGGCAGCGCATACAGACGGACGAAACGGACTTGGCCACCGCGGAAATGGACCGGTACACGGTGCACAACCAAGTCACCCTGTTCGGGTTCGCCTGCACCCACACGCCGGAGTTGATGCCGCTGCCGGTCACGCTGGCCGGACGGGTGGCGAAGGCGCTGACCCAAGCCCGCAGCGAGGGGCGGATGCCCTACCTCTCGCCCGACTGCACG
>CAIVSK010000238.1 GCA_903908495.1 Akkermansiaceae bacterium | reverse complement strand
CACTCTGACGGCTCCCAGTGTGACGCTCGGGGGCGCCTTGCAGATGACGGTGAACAAAGGGGCCACACCTAACTGCAGCAGGCTGGTCAGCACCAACGCTCTCACCTATGCCGGTACCCTGGTCATCACCGCCCAGGGGGGTAATGCGCTGGCCGTGGGGGATACTTTCCAGTTGTTCAGCGCGCCGAGTTATGCCGCTGCTTTCGCCAGCGTGACGTTGCCGGTCACCCCGGTGGGTTTGGCGTGGGACAGCAGCGCGCTGGCCACCACCGGTTCCATCAGCCTCGTCGCCGCCGCGACGAGCCAGTGGAATGGCGGCGGCGCGGATAGCAACTGGGGTACAGCGCTGAACTGGAACGGCGTCCTGCCAGCCAATGGCCAGGTGCTGACGTTCCAGGGGACGACGCGCCAGGCCGCAACTAACAATCAACTCACGGCCGTGGGCCAGGTCGTGTTCAGCAACGGCGGCTTCAATCTAACTGGCACGGCGGTGACGCTGCTCTGGGGTTTGCTCAACCAGGCCGGAAACAACACCTGGGCCGTGGCCAGCACCTTGATCGCCCCGCAAACGTTCGCCAGCAACAGCGGTACCCTCACCGTCAGCGGTGCCACCGCCAACGCGGGCTATCCGCTCACCTTGGATGGGGCCGGCTCCATCACCGTCACCGGGGTCATCTCGGGGACGGGCGGCCTTGTCAAATCCGGTGCCGGCACGGCCACTCTATCAAACGCCGACACCTTCACCGGCGGCACCACGGTCAGCGCCGGCACCCTCAACCTCGCCTTCACCAGTGGCGGCAGCGGCACTCTCCAAGGCACGCTGACGGTCAACGCCAACGCCACCGTGGTGACCACCGTGACCAATGCCCTGGGATACTCCGGATCCAACTGGGTGCGCACCATCAACCTCAACGGCGGCACCCTGCGCACCGATTCCACTGCCGACAACGGCTGGGGCACGACCATCAACATGACGGGTGGCACCCTTAGCGCGGGGGTGGCCAACGGGTATTTTTCCATGGGCAGCAGCCCCGTCATCAACGTGACCGGCACCACGACCTCCTCGCTCATCAGCGCCAATCTAACTGTCCGTGACAATCTCAGCTTTAACGTCACCCGGGGCACGGCGGCGGTGGATTTGAATGTAAGCGGTAAACTTCTGACGGCCAGCACGGGAGGCATCACGCTCAATGGCGGCGGCGTCATGCAGCTGGGCGCTGCCAACACCTACACCGGCCCGACTATTGTTAGCAATGGCACCCTGCTGGTGAATGGCTCGCTGGTGGCGGGCAGCGCCGTGACCGTGAATTCCACCGGCACCCTCGGAGGCGCAGGCACCATCAACGGTCCGGTGGCTAACAGCGGCACGCTTTCCCCCGGTACGAATGGGATCGGCACCCTGACGGTCAACAACACCCTGGCTCTAACGGGCACCACCGCGATGCAATTGAACAAGACCGGCACCACCCTGACCAACGACAAGGTGCAGGGGGTCACCACCCTGACGCAGGGCGGCACGCTCAATGTCACCGCAAGCGGCGATGCGCTTGCTGCGGGCGATAGCTTCACGCTGTTCTCGGCCACCACCCGCGCAGGTGCGTTCACCACCTTCACCCTGCCCATGCTTCCGGCAGGTCTTCTCTGGAACACGTCTTTGCTGGCCACCAACGGCAGCGTTTCCGTGGTCTCCTATGATGCCACGCAAACCATCACCTTCGGCCCACTGCCCGGCAAAGCCTGCGGGGCCGCGGCGTTCGATCTAACCGCCACTGCCAGTTCCGGCCTGGTTGTCAGCTATACCAGTTCCAATCCCGCCGTCGCCACGGTCACGGGATCCACCGTAACCGTCGTAGGTGCGGGCACCACCACCATGACCGCGTCCCAAGCGGGCAACTCGAGTTTTCTAGCGGCACCCGATGTTCCCCAAACCCTCACCGTCGCCAAGGCCACGCAGGCCATCACCTTTGGTGCCGTGCCGACTAAAACCATGGCCGATGCTTCGTTTGATCCTGGTGCCACTGCCAGTTCCGGACTGGCGGTGAGTTATGTCAGTTCCAATACCGCTGTCGCCACAGTCTCGGGAACGACGGTGACCCTCGTAGGTATGGGCACCACAACCCTCACCGCGTCCCAGCCGGGCAATTCCAATTTCTTTGCCGCCATCGACGTGGCGCAGTCGTTGGTGATCGGCAAAGGAACGCAGACAATCAGCTTCAGCGCGCTCGCGGCCAAGACCTACGGCGACATCCCGTTTGATCTAACCGCTACCGCCAGTTCCGGGCTGGCGCCCGAATATGCCAGTTCCAACCCCGCCGTCGCCACCGTGTCCGGCAGCAGCGTGACGATTCTCACAGCCGGCGCCACGACCCTGACCGCCTCGCAAACCGGCAATGCCAGTTTCAGTGCCGCCACCGATGTGACGCAAGTTCTAACAGTAAACCCGGCTCCCACCGTGATCACGCTGGTCAGCCCCACTGCGGCGACGGTGAACATTCCCTCCGGGGTCGGACTGGTGCTGGAAACGACGGTCAGCGCCAACGGGTTGCCCACACCCCAGACGCTTTCCTGGGGCAAGGTCAGCGGGACAGGCGCTGTTACATTTGGAAGTCCCACCGCTGCCAACACCACCGCGACGTTCCCGGCCACAGGCACCTATGTCCTCCGGTTGGATGCCTTCGATGGCATCACCCATGTGACCAAGGATGTGACGGTCAATGTCGGGCCTGCGGCCGCCGTTTGGAGTCCGACCTATGCCAACGTCGGCACTGTTAGCGGCACTCCAACCTCCAATATCACCAGCGGCACCTATTCCATGACCGGGCGCAGTGGCGGGATCTCGGCCACCGGCGCCGCCGATGCCTTGCAGTTTTTCTATCAGTCGTTTGCGGGTGATTTTGAACTCAAGACCAAGGTCTCGGGGCCAGACATCAATACCACGGGAACCACAACCGAGCGCCTGGGCCTCATCGTCCGCGCGGATGCCACCACCGCCGGGGCGGTTTCCGCCTACATCGGCTTCAACACCACCGGACCACCCTACACCCCCACCTGGATCACCCGCGCCAGCAGCGGCGCTGCCAGTACGTCAAGCAACTTCACCACTATCAATAACAGCTCGCTGTGGGTGCGTATGGTGCGCGTTGGCAATTCACTGACCGGTTACTATGGCACGGATGGGCTGAGCTGGACCCAGGGCGGAACCCGCACATTTTCCGGCACCGTCTCCGCGGGCTTGTGCTGGTCCTCCGCACGCACCAACTCAAGCAACGGATCCGGCACCGGCACCTTCACCAATGTCACCCTCAGCGCGCAGTCGGGCAATCTCGGCGTCGTTGTTGGCGCGGGGAGCGATGCCACGATCATGCTGCCGAACACAGCCTCCCTGGGGGGCAGCGCCAGCGACGACAATCTGCCCAATCCGCCCGCCGCCTTCACCACCACTTGGAGTCTGGTAAGCGGCCCGGGGGCGGTCAGCATCGGGGATGCCACCGTGCTAAGCACCACCGCCACGTTTGCCGCTCTCGGCGACTATGTATTGCGTCTCATCGCCGCCGACGGCCAGGTCAAAACCTTCGATGATGTCACCATCCATGTGGTCAATCCGGATGCCAATGGCAACGGAATCCTGGACAGCTGGGAGATTGCGAATTTCGGCAATGCCAATCCGGGCAGCAACCCCGCAGCGGGCGACGCGGACGGCGACGGGTTGAGCAACCTGATGGAATACGCGCTGGGCACCGCACCGACACTGCCGAACGCAAGCCCGCTGCTGCTGGATTTCGAGGACATTTCCGGAACCCGCTACCTGCGCCTGACGTTGCCCAAGAACCCGCTGGCAACCAACTTGCTCTATACCGTGGAAGCGTGCTCTGATCTAACATCCGGCGCGTGGTCGGCGGCGGGTCTGACCGTGGAAGCCGAGACCGCCGCCCAACTGGTGGTGCGCGATCAGGTGGCTGCATCCGCCTCGCCACAGCGCTTTTTCCGCCTGAAAGTTGTCGTAATGCCGTGACCGGCGGTCCGGTATCGAATGTTTTGATGGAGTTTGCCGCTGTGCAGTCTATTTTGCGGGCAGGGGTTCCACGACGGGGCCTGCCGAGCCGCTATTCCCCAAGCCATGAGACTTCTTTGCCACCTCCTTGCCGCGTGCCTGACCGCCGCCAGCGCCGCCCCCGCCGCCAGCGCGAAGCCCAACATTCTTTTTCTGTTTGCCGATGACCAGCGGGCCGACACCATCGCCGCGCTCGGCAATCCGGTGATCAAGACCCCCAACCTCGACCGCTTGGCGCGGGCAGGTGTTGCCTTCGACCGCGCCTATATGCAGGGCGGGATGCAGGGGGCCACCTGTGTGCCGTCGCGGGCGATGTTGCTCTCCGGGCGTTCATTGTTCCGCATCGACGAGAAACTGCAACGTGGCGAGACGTGGCCCGAAGCCTTCGGCCGCGCCGGCTATGCCACGTTCATGACCGGTAAGTGGCACAATGGCGAAGCCTCGCTGGCGCGGATCTTTCCCACCGCCCGCAGTGTCTTTGTCGGCGGCATGACCAACCCGCTGCAGGCCCCGTTGTGCGACGTGATTGACGGCAAGCTAACGAAACCGCGGATCGCCACCCAGCACGCCTGTGCGGGGTTTGCCGATGAGGCCATCCGCTTCCTCCAGGGACACTCCGGCGGTCCGTTTTTCTGTTATGTGCCGTTTGACGCTCCGCACGACCCTCACATCGTGCCGGAGGATTTTCCCATCCGCTATGATGCGGCCGACATCCCGCTGCCGGCCAATTTTCTGCCGCAACACCCCTGGGACAACGGAGAAATGAAGGTGCGCGACGAGGAATTGCTCCCGCATCCGCGGCCGCCGGCAGCCGTGCGCCAGATGATCGCTGACTATTATCGCTATATCTCCTATCTTGACGCCCAGATCGGGCGGGTGCTTGACGCGCTGGAGGCCTCGCCGTATGCGAACAACACCCTGGTGGTGTTTGCCGCAGATTCCGGCGTCGCGCGCGGCAGTCATGGCCTTATCGGCAAACAAAACCTTTATGAGCACTCGATGCGCGTGCCGCTCATCATCAGTGGTCCGGGCATCCCGGCCGGCAAGCGGAGCAATGCGATGTGTTATCTCTTCGATGTGCTGCCGACCCTCGGCAAACTCTGTGACGTCCCAGCCCCCAAAACCAGCGAGGGCATCGAGTTCAGCGGCACCTTGCACGACCCGGCCGTGCCCGCCCGCAGCCACTTGATGTTTGCCTATCGGAACGTGCAACGTGCCGTGCGCGATGAACGCTGGAAACTCATCCGTTACCCGCTGGTGAACCAAACCCAGCTCTTCGACCTGCATGCCGACCCGCAGGAAACCACCAACCTCGCCGGCCAACCCGGGCAGGCCGCCAAGCTCGCCGAGTTGACGGAATTGCTGAAGCAACAGCAACAACAGTTTGGCGACACCGCGCAGCCCCCCAGGACCAAGGCACCCGGGCTGTAGCCGCCCGATCATTTTTGCAGGCGGGGAAAATTTCCGTGTTTGGTGCTGGCTGAGCCGCGAAGTGCTGGTTAGGATCGGCGGCGAGGATGGAAAAACCAATCATGCAGACACGGCGCAAGTTGGAGCCGCTCTTGGGCGGAGTGGCCTTGATGTTGCTGCTGGTTGGCTGCGTGGTGGTGTTGCAGCCGTTCTTGTCGGCCCTGATGTGGGCGATGGTGTTGGCGTTTTCACTTTACCCGTTGCAACGGCGCTTCACCCTGTGGTTCCGCGGGTCGCGGACCTTGGCCGCCTGTCTGGTGACCCTCACCCTCACGGTGCTGCTGGCCGGGCCGGTGGTGTGGATCGGTTTCAGCCTGGCCGGGGATGGCAAGGCTCTGACCGAGGCGACGCGCAAGTGGTTGCTTTCGATGCCGGACGAAGCGCCGGCCTGGGTGAGCCGGACCCCGGTGTTTGGCAAGGAATTGGCCAGTGACTGGGAGCAATTCGCCAACGGCCGCAAGTTGTGGATGGACCAATTGGAAATGGCCTCGCAAGACCCGCCGCCACGCGCGAAAATCGTGGTGGACTCCGGCAGCGGCGTGGTCGTGGATGCCGCTCTGCCAGCGCCGCCTGCCGCCGTGGCGCGGGGGACGGTGGCGGGCAAGCCGCAGTCGCCGGAAGTGGTTTTTTTGTTAGGCAGGTCGATCGCTTGGATGCGGACGTCGCTCATTTCGGTGGGGTTGGCGGTGGGCAATGGCGTGGTCCAGGTGCTGGCGAGTGCCTTCCTGGCATTTTTCATGCTGCGCGACGCGGATGCGTTGGCGGAGCGCATGGGCGTGGCGGTGGACCGCCTGACCGGCGGGCGGGGCCGGCATTTGATGAATGTGGCGGGGGCGACGGTCAAGGGGGTGATCAACGGGATTCTGGGTACCGCGCTGGCTCAGGCATTGGTGGCTGGAATCGGGTTTGGCATGGCTGGGGTGCCCGGGGCAATTTTGCTAGGTTGTCTGACGTTTTTTTTCGCGGTCATTCCGTTTGGTCCGCCGATCATTTGGATTCCCGCGGCGCTGTGGTTATTCAGTCAGGGCACGCCGGGGTGGGGTGTGTTCATGTTGTTGTGGGGGGTGCTGGGAATCAGCGGGGTGGATAATTTCCTGCGGCCGTATTTGATCAGCCAGGGCAGCAAAATGCCCTTCGCACTGGTTTTTTGCGGCGTGATCGGCGGCGCGATGGCCTTCGGCTTGGTCGGAGTGTTTCTCGGGCCAACCTTGTTAGCCGTGGCGTACCGCTTGATTGAAGAGTGGGCGGTGGCACCCGCGGCACGGGCTGAGGCAGCGCCCGTGTTGTGAACTCATAAAAGAGCCCGGGGTCTTCGGCCGCGTTGCGACCTGGACCCCGGGCAGATGGTTGCAATCCCTGCGGGACTGGCGGATCAGGGCATGCTGGCGCGGAGACGCGCGAACAAGCCGCCGTTGACGGCGTTGGATGCGGGAATGTGCACCGTGACTGCGTCAGGCGTGGCGGCTTGGTTCACAGTGACGGTGACATTGTCGGCATAGGAACCGCCGGCTTGCTCGACGGGCACTTCAGTCCAGACCCCGTCGAGACTCGTTGTCCATTCCACCGTCAGGGTGGCGGAGCCGAGCGATGCTTCGGCGCGGGTGAACGCCAGAGTGAGGCCGTTGGCGGCGCTGCCGCTGGTGGTGATGAGCGCGGCGGAGTCCTGGGCGAGTGGATTGCCACCGAGGATCCATTCCAAGCCGTTGGCGATGCCGTCGTGATCGGGGTCGGCGCCAAATGCAGGGTCCTTGTCGGCGGAACCGTCCAAGCCGTGGGCAGCGGCCCACGCGCTGAAGGGATCCACAGCGGTGAGGGTGACCATCGAGGAATCGACGTAGCTGAGGACGAAGGTGTTCGTTCCGACGGTGACGGATGCGCCTTCGGCGTGGCCGGCGAAGTTTCCGGTGAGGGTGCTGCCGGTGTAGTCGAGGATGACCAGCTTGGTGCCACCGGCGAGGGTGCCACTGCCGATTTCGTTGAATGTCACGTTGGCGCCGGTGATGTCAACTTCGGCGGCGGCGACCAATTCATCCGCCATGGCGTTGGAGCTGTTGATTTCCAGGGCGAGGGTGGAACCGCTCGCGAAGGTGGCCGCGGCGCAATAGAACGTGCCGATGCCGCCGTTGCCGGGGGCGACGCTTGCTCCCGCCGCCACCGTGAGGGTGGGGGAGAGGCTGTTGCCGGCACCGGCGAGGGTGCCGCCACTCACCGTGGTCGGGCCGCTGAAGCTGTTGAAGCCGTTGAGCACCAGGGTGCCGGCACCGGTTTTGACCAGCCCGCCGCTGCCGCCCACGGCACCGGTCAGCGTGATTTTGTGACCTGCGGTATCGAAGGTCACTGCGCCGTTGGTGTCGGTCAGGGTCATCCCTAACGGAGACCCCCAATCGGCCGCCGCGCTGAGCGTGCCGCCGCCCAGGTTCACGGCGTAGTGGCCGTTGCTGCTGACGATGCCGCCGGTACCTACGTTCATCACGCCTCCGGTGAATTCAAAATTGCCGGTGCCGGCACCTTGCGACAGGCTGGCACCCAGAGCCAACTGGCGAAGGTTGATGGTGCCGCCGCTTTGGTTGAGGGAGGTGGTGACCGGGCCCAACGCGATAATGAGATTCTTGGCGCTCATTTCAAGCGTGCCTCCATGCATGTTGTACGCCGCTGTCGTCGTGGTGAACATGCTGGCACCGATGTAGGCTTCGTTGCGGTTGGTCGGGTTGTAGGTCACGGTGCCGCCGTTCTGGGTCAGTACCCCCTTGCCGCCGTCGCGCCCGATGACCCACGAATCAGCCAAAGCCGCAGTCATGGTCAACGAGCCGCCCGCTTCGATCGTGACGGTGGAAGCCGCCGCGGCATTCAGCGGGTCGGTGTTGCCCATCCAGATGAATGCACCGGTCCCGGCGATGGTCGTCGGGCCCGTTAGGGAGACGCTGCCGCTGGTGGAGATCAGGCCGACGAGCGAATTGGTGCCACCCAAGGTGGTGGTGCCGGCGTTGGCGGTGAGACCGCCCCCGACGAATGCGCTGCCGTTGAGCGCGAGGGTGCCGCCGTTGACCACGGCAGCCGAGCTGAAGTTCGAAGGGCCAGTCAGGGTGAAGGTGCCACCGCCGGATTTTGCCAGGCTGCCGGAGCAGTTGATGGTGCCGGCACCGCCGAGGGTGTAGTTCTTGGTGGCGTTGGTGGCGGTGAGCGAGGCGGTGTCCACGCTGGCGGGAATGTTCACCGCAGGGCTGTCTAACCCGCTGTCATCGAAGTTCACCGGGTCGCCGTCGACAAACGCGGTGGCTCCTGCGCCGGCGTTCCAATTGGCTGCGGCAAAATTCCAGGTGTTGGAGCTGCCATCTCCGGTCCACACCAGTTGGCGGCGGCTGCTGCCGAACACCACGTCCGACCAGGATTGGCCGATGCGGATTTCGTCGTGTTTGACGGTTCTGCCGTTGACGTATGCTGCAAGCGAAACACCGTTGAACGACATGTCCGAGATCGCCAGTTTCTTCAGCGTGGGGGTGGCGGGTTCGGTGGCGGACAGGGGGTTTTGATAGACATAAACGTCGTCGTTGCCCGCCTTGAAGTCGATGCGCACGACATAGAGATTCACCCCGGTGCTGCCGGGGCCGATGAGGGTGGTGGTGCCCCCGGTGCGGAGGTTGACGACTGGGTTGCCAGTGTCGTTGCCGACGCCGCCGATGCGGCCGGGGTCGCCGAGGTTGCCACGGTGCAGCTCAAACTCATAGAAGTAGCTCGTCCCGTCGGGTTGTTGCAAGAAGCTGATATAGACTGTTTTGCCGTCGGCCCCGATGTTGCCGTTGGCGTCGACGTAACCCGCGGTGCCGAAGCGGCCGCCGAGTGAGGTGTCGACCACCCGGCCGTCGCGCTGGCTGTTAGGGCAATACGCGCTGTTGCCGAGCGACTGCGCATCGTAGCCGTTGGGGGCGTTGGTGCTGGCGGTGAGGCTGCCGCTGATCACGTTGCCACCGCCGCCGTTGACGTTGGCCCATGCGGCACCCCAGCCGAGGCCGCCGGTCTTGCCCGTCAGTTTGCCGCTGCCGGCATCATAGTCGAAGCCTTCGTAGGCCAGCAGACCCGGCGTGGATTGCTGCACTGTCAGATGTGCCGCATTGCTCGTCACCGCGCCTTGGGAATTGGTGGCGGTCAGGAAATAATCGCCGGCATCCCCCGGTTGTACGTTGCTGAGGGCCAGCGTGGCGCTGATTTTGCCGGTCAGCAGGGTGGTGCCCTGATACCATTGGTAGGTGGGTAGCGGTTGGCCGCTGACTTCCGCCGCCAGCACGACGTTGCCGCCCACAAAACTGGTGGATGAACGCGGTTGGCTGGTGAAGGCCGGTAACGCGACTTGCGGCACGGTCACATCCGCCCACGTCTCGCCGAGGCGCACCTCGTCGTGTGCCACGGTGCGGCCGTTGTTGAATGCACCGAAGGAAATGCCATCAAACGACATGTCTGCGGCGGCCAGTCGGGTCAGCGTGGCGCTGCCGGGTTCGGTGGTGGTGGTCGGATTGCGATAGACGTAGACGTCGTCATTGCCGGCCTTGAAATCGATGCGCACCACGTAAAAATTCACCGCGGTGCTGCCCGCACCGATGGTCGTATGGGTGCCGTTGGGAGCACGCAGGTTCACATTATTGGTGCCGGTGTCGTTGCCGATGCCACCGATGCGGCCGCCGTCGCCCAGGTCGCCGCGGTGGAATTCGAACTCGTAGTAGTTGCTCGTGCCGTTGGGTTGCTGCATGAAGCTGATATAGATCGTCTTGCCGTCGGCACCGATGCGCCCGAGGCTGTCGCGGAATCCACGGGAGCCGAATGGCCCGCCGAGAGACGTGTCAAGGTAGCGGCCGATGCGCCGCTGGTTAGGCAGGTTGCAACTGTTGCCAATCGAGCGGGCGTCGTAGTCGGTGGCCGCACTGGTTCCAGCCACCAGGCTGGAAGCCACCACGTCGGCGCTGCCGTTGTTGACGGTTTGCCAGGTGCCCCCCCAGCCCGATCCGCCATTGAGGGTGTTGAGATTGCCCGATCCGGCGGCGTAATTGAAGCCTTCGTAGGCGAGTTGCGCGGCCTGGGAGGCGGCCGGGATCAGCAGCATTCCGGCCAGAATGGCGGCGGAGGTGTTGCTGGATTTTGCAGACATCAGTTTCATCAGGTATTTGGTGTTTGTGGTTTTATGTGCGGTTCGCAATGACCGCTGAGATGGCACGGCCGGGAACCTCGCCTCGCGTGGGGAAGCTCCCCCTAACTTCTCGAACCCAGCCACCACGACAATCAAAATTGTGCCTGCGTCGGCAGGTTCCTGTCATGTCCACTTGGCAAGCACTCATTACAGCTTTGTTAGCGGGCAGTCCGTGCAGTCGGGTCCGCTCAGCGTTCACGGCAGGGTGGCCTGCAATCGCGCGAACAACCTGCCGTTGGCAGCATGGGTGGCCGGAATGTGGACACTTACCGCATCCGGCGTGGTGGACTGGTTCACGGTGACGGTGACATCGTTTGGATAGGATCCGCCGTTCTGCTCGACCGGCACGTCGGTCCAGGCTCCGCCGAGCGAGTTGCTCCACTGCACGGCCAGCGTGGCGCTGCCGAGCGAGGCTTCATCGCGGGTGAAAGCCAGGGTGAGGCCGTCGCTCGCGCTGCCGCTGCTGCGGATCAGCGCGGCGGCGTCGCGGGCCAGCGGATTGCCACCGAGGATCCACTCGAGGCCGTTAGGAATGCCGTCGCCATCGGGGTCGGCAGCGAAGCCGGCAGCCTTGCCCGGCGATCCGTCCAGCCCCTTGGCGACGGCCCAGGCGGCAAATGGATCCAACCCGATGGCCTCGGCCCACGAGCGGCCGAGGCGCAGTTCATCGTGTGCCACGGTGCGGCCATTGAGGAACGCCCCGAACGAGATGCCATTGAATGACATGTCGGCGGCGGCGAGTTTGGTGAGGGTGGCGGTGGCCGGTTCGGTGGTGGTGGTCGGGTTGCGGTACACGAAAACATCGTCGTTGCCCGCCTTGAAATCGATGCGCAGCACGTAAAAGTTCACCGCGGTGCTGCCCGCTCCGATGACCGTCTGGGTGCCGGCGGGGGCGCGCAAATTCACGTTGTTGCCCGCCTGGTCGTTGCCGATGCCCGCAATCCGGCCCGCGTCGCCCAAATTGTCCCGGTGCAACTCGAACTCATAGAAATAGCTCGTCCCGTTGGGTTGTTGCAAAAAACTGATATAGAGGGTGCTGCCGTCCTTGCCGATGCGGCCGTTGCCATCGAGGAACCCGCGCAATCCGAATGGTCCGTTAGTACTGGTATCCAGCAACCTGCCGACGCGGTGGGCGTTTGGCAGGCGGCTGCTGTTGCCGAGTGAGCGGAGTCCGAAATCCGCAGGCGCACGGGTGCCGGCCACCAGGCTGGCGGCGGTGACATCGGCGCTGCCGCCATCGACCGTCTGCCAGGCCCCGGCCCATCCGGAGCCGCCGTTGTTTCCCGTTAGATTGGTGCTGCCGGCCGGATAGTCGAACCCTTCATAGGCCAGCGGGCCCGGTGGCAGCGGTGGCAGGTGTGACTCGATCGTCACGTTGTCGGCGATGTATTGTTTTTCACCGTCGGTGGCCGCCACGCTGCTGGCAAGCTGGCGCAGATCGATGACCGCAAATACCTCGCTGCCGACGTCCGCCAGGCCGGGCGTGAAAATCGCGGTTCTCCTCACGGGGATGACCCTCGCCAGCGACGGCAAATCGGCGGAGTCGGCCGTGACATCGCGCAGTCCCGCCGATCCTAACAGCGTCCCCTTGTCGCCCGGAATGCCTGCGGTGACACCCTTTCTAAAGGCCACGCTCAGCTCACCACTATAGGCGTAGTTGCCGGACGCGGCGATGATGCGTGCGCCCAGATCGGCACCCAGCGTGAAGGTTCTTCCCAAGTCGCTCAGGGCGACGTGGCCGAGCGACTGGAACAAGCCGGCGTTGTTCTCGCTGCCGGCGTTGCGGGCCATGAGTGACGCCGCGCCGAGGCCGGTGAACTCCGGGTAGCCCGCCGCCTGGGTCAGGGCGTTGCCGGTGTCGTCCCAGCAGCCTGCCGCATCCGCCCAATCGCCGAAGGTGCTCCAGTTAGGGATGTTGTTGTGGAAAGTCGCGCCGCTGGGGACCCCTTGTTCAAAGCCCGGATTGAGGACGGTGGTGGACAGCGGGGTTTCCGCAGTCCACGCCGAGGCGAGCGATTTCACGCTGAGCGAATAGACATAGGCCTGGCCGCCGACGGCATGCAGTGTCGGCGTGGTGGTGCCGTAGCTCGGGCTGATATAATGGGCACCGAAACTCTCGCCACCGAAGGCGTAGGCCTCCAGACTCAAGCGGTCTAGCAACAGCCTCAGGGTCACGTGGCCGTTGCGCGGCAATTGCGCGCCGGTCACGGCGCTGTCGGGGTTGCCGTCCGTCCCGGTGTAGCTGACCACCCCGCTGGCCACATCATAGCGCACCGTGGTGCGCGGCAGGTCGATGACAATCTGGGTCGCGGTGCCGGGACTGAAGTCCAGCGCGAGATCGACCAGGTCGAGGTTGCCCATTCCGGCTAACAGGTTGTTGGTGGTGGTCAGCGGCTGTCCGTTGAGCACGTGGGTTGCGCCGGCCAGCGCCGAGATTTCAGGAATCGGATAGGAGCACAGCCGCACCCCGCCGGGTGTGCTGCGCAGGGTCAGGTCGCAGGGGAATGACATCTGCTGGTTGAAGGGCAGGCCGTAGGTGGCGGCGGAATCCGGGCCGCCGTTCATCCATCCGATCTGGACGGTGCGGCCGGCGGGCGCTTGGTTGAACGTTTGAGCGGCATAGAAATTGCCGCGGCCGGCTTGGAACGGGCCCGCCTCGGTGTGGAAGGTGCTGCCGTCGAAGCTGCCGATCTCGTAGTCGAAGCTCGCATCGGCGATCACGCACTTGGTTTGTGAAGCATCGCCATCCACCGGCGCGAAAAACACGTCCATGCATTCAAACGCCCAGTCGCGCATCAGGTCGGAGGCGAACGTCCAGTCCTTGAGGTTGGTGGAGGTGAAAAAGCGCACCCGGCCCGGATTGGTGTGCACCCACAGCGCCATCACCCAGTGCTGGGAGGCTTCATGCCAGAATACTTTCGGGTCGCGTTCGCCGTCGTCGAACCCCTGGTTGGGGACCACCGCCCGCCCGTAGTTATAGTATTGCCACGTCACTCCGCCATCGCTGCTGTAGGCCATCGCCTGATAGGATGGCAGGTTGTTGGCGTAGGTGAAAAACGCCACCAGCGTTTTGCGGGAGCTCACCTGCACGCCGAGGCTGTTGTTGTGATCGACCACTGCGGTACCCGAGAAAATCGTGCCGACGCGGCCATCAACCTGATAGGGAAGCAGTGCGTGGTCGAGTTGCCGCCAATGCAGCATGTCGCTGCTCACGGCGTGGCCCCAGGTCATGTTGCCCCAGCCGCTGCCCAACGGATTGTGCTGGAAAAACAGGTGGTAGTTCTGGCCGTCAAACACCATCCCGTTCGGGTCGTTGTCCCAGTTGCGGCGCGAGCTGAAATGAAATTGCGGCCGTAGCGCTTGCTCGTACCCGACGCCCGGCGAGTCGGCCGTAGGAATGCCGGGCGTCAACTGGTACCCTCCATCGCCGGTGACCGCCGGCACATCGCTGGCGGCAAAATTGTCGGCATTGATGTGTCCCCAACCGCCGGTGGCCTGGTCATAGATCACGAGGTGGGCGCTCTTGCCGATGAGTGCCGCCGCATCAAAGGTCACCGGCAACATCGTCTCGGTGTTGAAGCCGGTGCTGATGACATATTCGACGCCCTCGCAGACCAATTTCACCCCGGTCTGACCGGGCAGATTGCCCCCGCCGACACGGCAGGTGATGTAGCGTTTGACGAGTGTGAAGTCCTGTGATGTTAGCGTCCCGGTCGGGCTGTCGCCGCGGTAGTCACCAGGGCTTCCCGTGCTGCCGTCGTAGTTCTCGAAGGTGCCAATCCAGTAGTTGCCCTGCTGCTGGCACGACACGTTGCCGCGGGCCTTGGTGTTGTCGCCAAACGTCGGTTGGCGGGTGAAGGCGGTGCCGACGGCGGTCCAATTGGCCAGCGTGCCGGTTTCAAAGTCGGCATTTGGAAACAACAACTCTGCCGCCCGCGTTGGCAGGGTTGCAACGACGGCGAGCATGGCCGCTAGCAAGTGGAATTTCATGAGGGGATGGCGGACGCCCGCCCGAGCAAGCCACGATCAACCCGCTGCGGCAACCGAAAAGTCCCCCCGATAGGCAATATTCCCGGTAGGGCCCTATCTGCGAAGTGGACAGGCTTGACGTGGCGGGCGGAATGGCTAGGCTGGTATTGCGACGCGCGGCCAGCCGAGCACTCCAAACCCATGAGAACATTCATCCGAACCGTGATAGGCATGTGGGCGATGCTTGCCCCAACGGCGGCATGGGCCGCGGGTCATGACTGGCTCGCTGGCATCGACGGCAGCACGCGCTTGTCACAGATCTCGATTCCGGGTACGCACAACTCAGGTGCCACGCAGGAATCCTGGCCTGGCACTGCCAAGTGCCAGAACCTCACCATCGCCGATCAATTGAATTTGGGGGTGAGGTTGCTGGATATCCGCTGCCGCCACATCGACGATGCGTTCGCGATCCACCACGGGCCGGTGTTTCAGGGGTTGTCTTTCCGCGATGTCTTGGACCAGGTCACCGGCTTCCTCAATGCCAATCCGCGCGAGTGCGTCCTGATGTCGGTCAAGGAAGAATTTACCGACTCTGGCAATACCCGCAGCTTCGAGGCCACCTTCGACTCGTATGTCGCCGCCCGTCCCGCCTCTTGGTGGCTGGGATCCAGCGTGCCGACTTTGGACAGCGTGCGCGGCAAAATCGTGCTGCTGCGCCGGTTCGCGGCGACGGCGACCCAAGGGATCGATGCCACCCACTGGCCGGATAACACCCGCTTCGACGCCAACCACCTGAGCGTGCAGGATGACTATCAGGTCAGCGACGCTGCCAATAAATGGCGACAGGTCAGCGCCGCGCTGGATGCCGCTCATGCCGACACCCGTGGCGACGTGCTGCATCTGACGTTCACCAGCGGCTATCTGACAGGGTTGTTAGGTGTGCCCCGCATCCCGGAACTGGCGGATCAGATCAATCCCAAATTGGAAAAATTTTTCACCCCGGATCGCTCCGGGCATTTTGGAATTGTGCTGATGGACTTTGCCGACGCCAACCGCTGCCGGATGATTTGGCAGACGAATTTTCCCAAGCCCGCTGCCGCCGCCGCAGGCGGCCATCCGTAAACCCCCGGCTCATCCCGCCAAACCGTCCTCAATCTAACGCCCCAGCCCCATGAAACCATCCTGCCTGCCGATCATTTGCCTGTGTCTGAGCGGAGTGCTGACTGCCGCCGAGTACCATGTCTCCCTAGCGGGAAACGACGCCAATGACGGCAGTCCAAGCCGTCCGTTGCACAGCATCGCCGCCGCCGCGCAATTGGCCATGCCCGGCGATACGGTGAGCGTGCATGCGGGCACCTACCGCGAACGGGTCAACCCGCCGCGCGGCGGCGAGTCGGATGCCAAGCGGATCACCTATCAGGCCGCGCCTGGCGAGCAGGTGGTCATCACCGGCTCCGAACCGGTAAATGGCTGGCAAAATGTGGCCGGCGATACCTGGAAAGTCGTTATTCCTAGCAAGTCGTTCGGCGACTTCAATCCCTACGTCGACCAAATCCGCGGCGATTGGTTCTCGCCGCAAGGCCGCGTTCACCACACCGGTTGCGTGTACCTCAACGGCGACTGGATGATCGAGGCGCGCAACCTCGGGGAGGTGATGGCGCCCGCCGGCAAGACGCCGCTGTGGTTAGCGACGGTGGACGGCGACGACGGCCGCTACCTGCTCAATGTGGCATGGTTCAAAGCCGGCGGCGGGGCCAAAATTCCGGCCGGTGAGCCCGCGTTCCGCTACGGCGGCAAACCTGCGGCCTGTGCCGAGGGCGGTACCTGCAGTGGTTTCATTTTGACCGGCCATTGGCTGCGCTTCGATGGCGTGGACTTCGGTGCCGGCACCGACAGCATGGAGTTTCGCACGGCTTCGACCACCGGTGCCAGCCTGATTGAGGTGCGCTTGGACAATCCCGCCGGAGAATTGTTGGGCCAGTGTCAGGCCGGGGCCACCGGCGACTGGCAGAAGTGGCAATCCTTCAGTGCTAAGATCAAGCCGACCAGTGGGCTCCGCAACGTATGCCTGTTATTCAAGTCACCCACGGTGGACGCCGGCAACACCACCCTGCACGCCCAGTTTCCCGGCGGCGTGAACCCGAACGAGGCCGCAGTGGAAATCAATTGGCGTCAAACCGTGTTCTATCCATCCAAAAACTTCATCAACTTCATCACCGTGCGCGGCTTCACCCTGCAACACGCCGCCACCAACTGGGCCCCTCCCTCCGCCGAACAGATGGGCGTGGTCGGCACCAACTGGAGCAAAGGCTGGATCATCGAAGACAACCGCGTCCGCTACTCGAAATGCTCGGGCGTCGCGCTGGGCAAATACGGCGACGGCACCGACAACACCAATGACGCCGGCGAGGCCGATCCCTACACCGCCTGTGTCAAACGCGCCTTGGCCAACGGTTGGAACAAGGCCACCATCGGCTCGCACGTCGTCCGCAACAATGATATCTCCCACTGCGAGCAAACCGGCATTGTCGGCAGCATGGGGGCCGCGTTCAGCACCGTCAGCGGCAATCACATTCATGAGATTCATGTCCGCAACTTGTTTGGTGGAGCGGAGCACGCCGGCATCAAACTCCATGGCGCCGTCGACACCCTGATCCGCGGCAACTACATCCACCACACCAACGGGGTGGCCGGCATCTGGCTCGACTGGATGGCCCAGGGCACCCGCGTCACCGGCAATCTCCTCCACGACAACGGCGGCTTGGGGGACCTCTTCCTGGAGGTGGACCACGGCCCCTATCTGGTGGATAACAACATCCTGCTGTCCGGGAAAATCACCCACCAATCCCACGGCGGCGCCTATGTCCACAACCTGTTCGCCGGGGGCATCAACCTGATGACCAAGGATGGCCGCCACACCCCGTTCATGCAAGCCCACTCGAGCGAGATCATGGGTGTGGCCCAACTGCCCGATGGAGATGACCGGTTCTATAACAATATCTTTGTCGGCGGCAGCGGCCTGAGTTCCTACGACCGCTGCGCAGCGGGCAGCGTTGCCGCCAGCGGCAACCTCTATCTGGACAACGCCAAGGCGTGCAAGCACGAGTCCCACCCGGCGATCCTCACCGCCACCGCCGAGGCCAAGGTGGAGTTTGCTGCCGGCACCGCCTATCTGACGTTGACCCTGCCGCCGCTGCCGGAGGGATTCACCACTTCCCTGGTAACCACCGGGACGCTGGGTCAGGCACTCCTGACAAACCTGGGATACACCGATCCTGATGGCGGCGCGTTGAAAATCGACAGCGACTATTTCGGCAAACCACGCGCAGCGGCCAAGCCCTTTCCCGGTCCCTTTGAGGTCGCCGGCGGTGGCCGCCTCAATCTCAAGGTCTGGCCGTTGGAGGTCCGCTGAGCCGCCCCGGGGAACGGGACGTATTTACTAACCCATTGAAATTGATCGCATCACACCATGAACACAAATATGAGCCATCTGGACTGGGGCATTATCGCCGTGTATATGACGGTCGTCGTCGGCATCGGCGTGCTGGCGGGCTTCGTGCGCAACAAGAGCGGAGCGGGCGCGCACTACTTCCTGGCGGATAATTCGTTGCAGTGGCCCATCATCGGGCTGGCGATGTTTGCGGCGAATATCTCCACGGTCCATCTCGTCAGCCTGGCTCAGTCGGCCTATACCTCCGGCTTGCTCTATGGCAACTTCGAGTGGATGGCAGGGTTCACGCTGATTCTGCTGTCATTGTTCTTTGCGCCGCTCTATCTGCGGACGCGGGTGCCGACCCTGCCGGATTACCTGGAGCGGCGTTACAACCGCAATTGCCGCGATGCGCTCTCGATCATTTCGCTGTTCTCGGCGATTGTCATTCACATCGGAGTGGCGCTATTCACCGCGGCGACGGTGCTGTGCTTCATCTTCGGCATCCACGGCGATGCAACGATCCTTGGATTATCGCCGATGATGTTTTTCATCATCTCGCTCGGCGTTTTGACCGGCCTCTACACCGTCATCGGCGGCCTCCTCGCGGTGGTGTGGACAGAGAGTGTGCAGACGGTCCTGTTGTTGGTCGGGGCGGTTTGCATCACGGTGGCCGGCTATCATGCCGTCGGCGGATGGACGGCCCTGGCACAGACCTTGGCCAGCCACCCGCATCCGCTGCTCGGCAAGGAAGGCGGGCCGCAACTCGCCACCACCTCGTTTCTGCATATGTTGCATTCCAGCAATGATAACAGCGTCGTCGGATCGGTGCCGTGGTACTCGATTTTACTGGGCTATCCGGTCATCGGCATTTGGTATTGGTGTTGTGACCAGACCATCGTGCAGCGGGTGCTCGCGGCGAAGGACGAACGGCACGCCCGCCTCGGCCCCTTGTTCTGCGCTGTCATCAAGATTCTGCCCGTGTTCATCTTTGTATTGCCTGGCGTCATGTGTGTGGCCTTGGTGCAGCAGGGATATTTCGGCGCGGGTGTCGGCCCTGCAGAATCCAAGGACGCCTATCCGTTCATGATCACCCACCTGCTGCCTGTCGGCCTCAAGGGGTTGGTGGTGGCGGCGATGCTGGCGGCGGCGATGCAGACGTGTTCGGCGGCGCTTAATTCCTCGGCGACCCTGTTTGCCTATGATATCTGGAAACGCTGGCGGCCGGCTACCAGCGATCCGCAGTTGGTAAGCATCGGCCGCTGGACCACCGTCGTCGCCACGCTTCTGGCCATCGTCCTGTCACCGATTTTCGGTCACTACGGCACCATCATTCAGGGATTGAACACCTTGATTTGTTATGTCGCGCCGCCGATCACCTGCGTGTTCCTGGTCGGGGTGTTTTGGAAACGCGCAGGCGGCCGGGCCGCATTCGTGACCATGATTGCCGGCGCGGCGATGGGAGGTATTTGTTTTGTGGCGGATTTCTTCAAGGATTCCATCTCCGGCACGGCCGGTTTTCTGGTGCTAGGAGCACCACTGACCGCCGCGTTTGACTGGTTCGCCAGGGGCGTGCTCCACGATTTCATGCTCACCTCGTTTGGTATGTTCTGTATCTGCGTTGGCATTCAGATCGTGGCCTCGCTCGCCATGCCCGAACCTCTCAAGCCGGAGGCGCGACTGCTCGTCTGGGACGACTGGCGCGAGCCTCTGCGAGGCGAAGCCCGCGGTCACGGCATGGGCAACTACCGGGTTCTAACGGTCGTGGTGCTGTGCGCCTTCATCGTTCTTTATGCGATTTTCCGCTAGATCCGGACTTCCGCGTTTCAGTAGTGGCGGCCTGAAGGATGGCGGCGGCCTCGGCGTGGGTGTTGCCGAAGCGCGACGGCCACTCCTTGGCTAACAACTGCTTGGCGCTGGCGATGGCTTCGCTCCAGAGTTTTTCATGGGTCTGGGCCTTGGCCAGGTTGAGCAGGCCGGTGGGTTCGAGCGAGCGGATGGCTGCGACGCGCTGCCATTCGGCGATGGCTTCCGGCCAGCGGTTCTGGGTTTGGCGGATGGCGGCGAGCATGGCGTGGCCTTCGCTTTCGTTAGGCAGCGCCTCGGCCAGGCCGGTGCGGGCCCGTTCCGCCTCGTCGGCGCGGCCGAGTTTCTCGAAGCGGTTGGCCAGGTCGGTGAGCAGTTCGAGGTTGCGCGGCGAGAGCCGCAGCGCATCTAGCAACTGGCGCAGCGCCGCTTCGGGGTCCGGCATGGAGTCATAGGCGGAAACGAGCAACTTGTGGGATTCCCCGTCGTCGGGCTGGGCGCCCACCGCCCGCCGCAGATTGAGAATCGCCTTGGGGAACTGCTTGCGGGCGATAAGCACCTCGCCCAGCGCCTTGCGCAGCACGGGGTTTTCCAGCCCGCTTTGTGCCACCTGTTGGTCGAGTAGCGCCACGTAGTCGTCGAGGTCCTTGGCTTGTTCCAGCACCTTGCGCAAGGTGCCCAATGCCTGGGCGCGTTGGTCGTGGCGCGCGCCCCAGTTGACGATGGCGGCGGCCGCGGCGTCGACCGCCTTGGTGGTGTTGCCCTGCCCGGTCTGGCACTCGGCGAGGCGCGTGTAGTATCCGGACAAGGTGCCATTGCCGATGCCGTGCTTGGGCTGGGTGCGCTGATGCAGTGGAATGAGTTCGTCATATAACTCGATGCCCCGCGCCCAAAGTTCGCCCTCATGGCAACCCTGAGCCAGCGGCGCGAGCGTGGTCTCATTCCACTCGTGCTTGCCCTTGAAGTAGGTAATCGCCTCGCTCACCGCTGCCAGCGCCTGGTCAGGTTGGCCCGTCCGGCCTAACGAGCCGATCAAGCGCCGCCGGTAGTCGGCATTGGCGGGATTCATCGCGACGACTTCCACCAGAAATGGCAGGGCTTGCGCATCCCGGTTCATGCGTTCGAGAAAGGCTGCCAACTGGCTGATGCCGGCTTCGTCGAGCAGTTTGCGGGAGTAGGCACTCGTTAGGGCTGTGACCGCCTCTTCTTTCGCATCAAGTCCATCGAAGAGGTAATCCGCGGTGTGTTTCACCACCACCAGGGATTTGTGTTTTTCCCGCAGCACGGCGAGTGCCTGCGCGAGAAAATCGGCGCGTTTCTCGGTCCAGAAATACCCGTGGTTCTTGTGATACATGTAGCGGTTGGAATTGACTACGCTCACCAACTCGCGGCGCAATTCGGTGAGCACCAGTTTCAAGAGGCGCGGTTCGAGGCCGCCCAGGTCCGGGATTCTCGAGCGGTACTCCGCCAGCTGATAGCCATAGCGGTTCCAACCGCCCTGGCCGGTGGCGGTGAACGATTCCGGCTCGCGCTCGCAGCGGGTGATGAGGAAGGCGAGGGCCGCGCGGTCGCCGGCGGTTTCCCTCAGCGCCGAGCCTAACTGCTGTACCAGGCCCTGATAGTTCGGGGTTTGGAATGGCACCCGTTGATCAAATGGCTCGCCGGCGAATTCGGCCAAGTCCGCCGCCACACCGCTGAGTTTGGCTTGCAAATGCGCGGCGCGATACAACTCGATGAGGATTCCGCACAACTGGCCGCGATGGGTGTCCTGGTGGCTGCGCAATTCGTCGGCCAGTGCGGTTCTGGCGCGGTCGAACAGCTCGCGGCCTTCGCCTAGCGATACCGCGCCGCCGGCCGCGAGCGCGTTGCAATAAAGCCGGTATTTCCTCTCCACCAGCCATTGCCGCATCGACTCGAGCCCTTTCATTTCCAGCGCGGCGGCAATCTCCTTTTCGCCTAACCCAAAGTGGCGGTCGGCTTCCTGATAGCCGATCCATTGGTCGAAGGGCGCCTGCGCCTCCGGCGTCAGCAGGCCGCGCTGGGTGCTGCGGTATTCCTGCAGTGCGGAGCCTAATAAATCCACCGCCTGCTGCCCCTGGCCGCCGCCGCGGACGACTGCGGCCCAATGCGCGCCGATGTGCATGCGCTCGGCCGTGCCTTTGTCTGCTGCCTGATAAAGCGCCTCCAGTTCGTGGCGTTGTTCGGCAGCCAGCGGTTCCTGCGAGATGGTGCCCAAGCCGGCAAGCCATTGCGCCAGCATGCGGCGTTCGCCGATTTGCCAGGAATCTCCGGCAAAGGCGCGCTGCATGGCGGCCAGTGCCAGCGGCACCTGCTGGCCGGGTGGGTTGAGGACCTCGGCGGCCCGGCGTCTGACTGACAATTCAAGCAGGTCGAGGCCACGGGTGTCCACCCGGGTTTTGGCATGCTTGCGCACTTCGTCGAGGCGGGTGAGGAGTTGGTCGCAAACGGCCTCGTCGTTGACGTACTGCAACACGCCGTTGAGGCTGCCGAGGAAGGAATAGATTTGTCCGGCGCTATTGCCGACCACGCCATCGGGAAGGCATTCGAGCAGGCGGAAATCCCTGGTGTAGCGATAGAGCGAGCCGAGTTGATAGAGATGCTGGCCGGGGTTTTGCGCCTTGCGGAAAATCGCGCGGAACATGTCGACCACCGCCGGATCGAAATCCGCGGGTGTCCCGTTGTTGAAGCCGCGCTCGATTCTGGAGGTTAGCTGTTGGATCCGGTTGGTGAGCGCCCATTCCTCCATGGCCGCATACTGGGCGGTTGCGGCGCGGCTGCTGTCCGGCTTGCGATTGAGCACGAGGTACCAATTTGCCAGGGCGCGGTATTCGGCCGGCCCGAGTTCGTCATTTTGTTCGACAGCTTCGAATTCCCTAATTGCCTCGGCGATATCGGCCGATTCCGCGTGCAGGTAGCCCAAGGCGATGCGCCACGTATTGCGGGTCTCGGATTCCTGTTGGGTCCAGGCGATGAGTGCTGTTTTCAATTCGGGCGGGCGGTCGAGCAGCACCAGCAAGCGGTGCAGGTGGTGCTTCCAGACCGGTTCATCAGGCTGCGCTGCGATGCCGCGCGCCAGCCAATCGAGCAAGGGTTTGACCAGCGCTGGATCGGCGTGCGGCTGGGAGGCGAGGGATTCGAGCATTGCCAGGTGACGGTCGATCAGGACGGCCTGCGGCAAGGCGCGCCCGGTCTTGGCCGTTGCCGCAAACAGATCCTGCGGGTTGAGGTAGTCCCAACACTCGGCGGCGATTTTTCCGGCATCCTGATGCAGCAGCGTCATCAGATAGAGCCGCTCGCAGTTGGTCCATGCGCGCATCGCCTCCGCCACCTCGCCATGGCGGTCAGCTAGCTCGGCGGTCAGGCGCTCCAGCAACGCGAGGCGCGCGGCAGCGAGCAAGTCGGCGCGTTTGGCCGCCAATCCGGCGCGCGTTAGATTCTCCTTGCCCTCGAGTTTCTCCCACGCGGCGGCACAGTGGGTGGGCAACACCCAGTCGTTCAAGCGCATCAGCGCGCCGGCCCGGTGCTCCACTTGCAGGCGATCGTTGGGGGCGGGCGCAAAGTCGATGGTGGGCAGCAGCGCAAACGCCTCGGCTTCCAACTCTGCGCACCAGCCTTGGCGCAGCAGCGCCTCAAACAGGCGGCCTGCATACTGGCCCCGGGTCGTTTCCGGTGCCTCGTTCATCCTGCGGCGCAGAAAATCCAAATACCTGCCGGCACCCAAGTGAGCGGATAGAATATTCCCAACGGGGCCGGCCAGCGCATCACGATTTTGCGGGTCGCGCTCGCGCTCCCATTTCGCGGTTAGAGCGCGTGCCACCGATTCCCAGACTTCCGTCGCCACCGCCGGGTCGTTGGCTCCGACCCAACCCAACAACCGATTGACCGCCGCAAGTTCCAGCGTCGCCGCGCGTTTTTCCAGGACATCGGTGAAATGTTTGCGCAGGTTTCTAACTGCTTCCGTGCGGGTGAAGCGATAGTCGTTCATGATCGATTCGGCGATGGCGGCGTCCTTGGCCGAAAGGGCGAACTTGCGCACGACCTTGGCCAGGCCGCGATGGAAGCGTTCCGGGATGTCATTGGGTTGCACGCCCTGGGCACGGCCGGTCAACACTTCGATGGCGGCAACCAGGCGATTGCGGGTCGGCGTGTCGAAGGCTGCGCCTTTGCGTGCGGCACCCTCGGCGAGCCAGGCGTCGATTGTCGCGTAGGCCTCGTCGGTCTTGCCCAGCCGGATCATGGCGGAGAGCCAACGGGTGAGGGGAGCGGTGCCACTGGTCTCGTCGCGCTGGTCCAGCAGCCAGGCCTCGGTGGCCCGCAGGACGTCGTTGAGGCGGTTGTGTGATTCAGCCAGATTGATATAACTGAGTCTGAAGCTGGCGATCTCGGCGGCAAGCCACCGCTGGTCCGGGTTGGCAATGAGTGCATTGAGCCATCCCAGGCCGGCTTCGTCGTCGCCCGAGTTGGCGAGCAGATTGGCGTATTGAGTTTGCGCGTTGGGGTCCCAGGCATAGTCGCGGGCGAGGGTAGCGGCCAAGTCCACCGCTTCGGGGAGGCGGTTGAGGCCCTGATAGCTGGCCACCAGCGCTTGGTTCCAATCCCGCATGGCGAATAAATGTTGGGTCGCGCGCTGGTAGGTCGGCTTGAGCAGTTGCAACAACTCGTGCTGTTCCGCGGCACTGGCCACCGGCATCGCCTCGCTGCGCAGTCGCTCGGCGAGGAACAACTCGTGGTCGCGCGGGGTGGCCGCCAGCGTCCTGGCGGCATCCAGGATACGCAGGCGGGCCTCGTCGTTGCGGCGTTGCATGGTGAGCAGGCGGGTTTCCAACGCGGCCAATCCGGGTTTGCCGGCGGCGTGTTTGCGCAGTGCCTCGAACTGGGTGTTGGCCCGCTCCCATTGTTGGGTTTCGGCAAAATGATTGAGCAATGAAAATGCCCCCTCGAAGGATTGCTTGCCGGTTAGGTCCGCCAGTTTCGCGGCGTTGGTGGTGGGCAGTTCACCGTCAATAAAGAGCACTTGTTCGCGCGGCTTGACCAGGGCGTCGAAGCCGGCGAGAAATTCGCCGTCGTTGCGGGCCGCCACCCGCATTTCCGTCACCACCGTGGGTTTGCCCCCGGCATTGCGGGACTCGGCCCGCTGCGCCCACCAACAGCCGGCCACTTCCACAAACTCGGCGAACACCTCGGAGGACGTCACTTTGCCGTCCTTGCTGTGGGTCACTTCCAGCAGCGCATGCCGCGCGGTGTCGATGAGGTAGCGGCTGCGGCTGCCGCCATCGTTGGGATCCGCCAATTCCAAGACGACCGTGCGTTCCGCCGCGGCCGGCTTGACGCTCGCCCGCAGGTGGCGTTGCGAGCCGGCCAGCGACAGCTGTGATGAGTCTGTTAGGAATGCCGGGTAGTCGCTGCGGTCCTCGTTGGGGATTTGCGGGCGGGTGCGGCCGAGGCCCAGTGCCAGAGCCATGCGTCCGCGCTTGGTATCTTCCGTCCACCACTCGATTCGGGTGTCCTGGCGCTCGCCAAACGATTTGACGACCCAAGCCCGGCCCGACAGCCATGCCTCGGTGCCGGTCACCATGGTCACCTCATTGCGCCGGACATCATAGGTTGTGAGCTTGCACGCGATTGACACGCCGCCGTCGCGCAAAGCCGCGAGCTTGTCCGCGCGCCGCAAACTATCAGCCAGGGCGACGGCCTCGGCCGGCCATGGATGGGGCTCGGCAGGTGCGGCGCGCTCCGGCATGGTGGGGCCGGCCTTGGCGATGGCCTGCGGAAAGAGCGCCACCAAGTCCTGCACCCGGTTGCGCCAATGATAGCTGTCGTAGTTGGGGGAACTTCGATAATCACTCGACGCCGAGAGGCTCCTCGAGCGCCGCCCCAGGTCGAGGTCCAGCTTCTTATCCGCAAATGAAAACTGCCAGCGCCCGTCAATATCCAACGGTTTGTTGTCGGTAAATTCAGCCCGGTTGAGCAGCCTGCTGGAAATGGTCATGTTCTGAGCCACGCCGTCATCCGCGAAGCCGTCAACGTCCGAGCCGGCGCTGAAAAAATCCTCGCGCTCCGCCTCCGGCTTCTCCAAGGCGTCGGTTTCGCCGCCGCCCGGCCGGGCGGCCGCCGCGTCTTCTTCGCCGAATTGATCGCCCGATTGTTGGGAGGGTGCCCGGGTGGAGCTTGGCATGTTCCAATTCAAGATATTTCCGCCAATCTCGTCAGAGAACGCAAGATCACTCCGCGCCGAGTCGGTAAAGGAGGAATCGCCCGATAGGTCGAAGTTAACAAGACCATGGTTCACCCCCAGCGAGCCGCCGGAGAACGTCGTGCTGCGGGCATAGCCGAACGAGCCGCCGACTGCGCCCGCGGGTTGCCACTGGGATTGCGGAAGATAATCGCGGCCGAGGCGTTGCAGGTCCATCAGATAGCCGCGCCGCAGGTGGGTCCGCCACGAGCCGGCCGCGCGCATTTGTGCGGCCAGCAATTCCTGTTGGGAGTCGTCACGGCCTTGGGCGAAGAAGCGCTCGCCGTCGCGCATGGCAAAGCGCGGCTTGACTGCGAAGCGCGCGCGGTCGGCGTCGCTCTCCAACACCAGCAACGAGGTATATGGAGTCATGATCTTGTATTGCTCTGACAAAGCGATGATCTCGTCCTTGATTGCGGGGCCGGTGCCTTGTTCTAACAATGAGTCGAGTTGCAAGCGGGCCCACAAGCGGGGGATGAACGAATTGCCGTCTTGGGCATCGGCCAGCGCGACGGGTGCGGAGTAGGTGACTGGCTTGCCGGCGCGCGTGCCGGTGACAAGGATTTTTCCGGACTGGGTGGTGCCGTCAGGAAGATAGCGGCCGAGAATGACTTGTTGTTCGCCGTCGGGCAGGTTCGGCAACTCTTGCGGATAGACCCGCGCCGTGCGCAGGCCCTCGAAGGCCACCTTCAGGTCTCGGATGCCGGGGCGGGCCATTTGAACTAACAACCGTTGCGCGACCGTGGCGGGGGTGTCCGTGCCTCCGATGCGCTGCTGCGAGCCGCCGCCGATGGCGGCGATGGCCTTCAGCACGGCCGGTTCGTAGCGACTCGTCGGAGCCACCGCATGGAACGTCGCGCCGCTGTTCGCGGCGAGGCGTTGCAGGCGCTTGGCGAAGGCCACCGGGTCGGCGTCGCCGTTGGTGATGATGCCATCGCCAATATAGATGACCTGGGCGCCGGGCGTGGCGCGGACCCGCTGGCACACCGTTGCAAAGGCTCTATCCAAATCACTCCAGCCCAGCGAGGTGCGGGCCGCCACAAACCCGCGTGCCGCAGCCACCCGCGCGGTATCGGGCGGTCCGTCATCCACCGGGGCCCAGCGCGTTTCACAATCGCAGGTGGCCAGCTCGAAGGAATCCCGTTCGCCTAACGAAGTGAGCAGGGCGCCGATGAGCGCGTCCTGGTTGGCGCGGGCGGCATCGTCCATCGAGCCGGACGTATCGGCTAGAATCACCAGGTGCAGCGGCGGGCCGTCGCTGACGAGTTCGCGGGTCCACCCGGCCGCGTCGGCGGGCGGGGTGACCAGCGCGAGAAAATAGCCGTCCTCGCCGCGGCGGTGGGGCAGCAGCAGCACCGGGGCCGCGGCGGCATCCACCGCCACATCCAACTCGAAGTCTTGTTGCGGCGAGTATTGCTGCGCGGTGAATTCGGCCTGTGCCGCATGTTCGGTCCTGGCAATGCGCGCGGTGTGGGTTGGGCAGGAGATTGAGGAAACCGGCAGCGCCGAGTTGACTCTAACATTGATAGTCAACTCGCGAAGTGGGTTTAGCCGGAGCATCTCGCTTTGCAGCGCGTAGCGGTAGTGAAACACGCCATGACGCAGCGGCAAGACCTGGGTGTAGGTGATTTTGACGCGTTTTTCGGCGTTGGGCGGAATGGGAAACACGCGCGCCTTGAACAGATTGCCGCCACTCCATTCCAGCAAGCCGGGGTCGCGCCGCTCGCGCAGGATCGTTTCATAGATCTCCCGAGCGCGTTGCTTTTCGACCACATCGGCTTCCACCAGTTCGCCATTGATCCACATCCCGAAGCCGGAGATCGACGCGTCCTGGGGCAGGGGAAAATAGAACACGCCTTCCAAATTGCCGTTGGTGTGGTTGACAAATGACTCCTCAACCACGGTGCGCGCGATCTGGTCGCGAATGTCCACCGTCACCTTGTGATAGCCGAGGCTCAGCGGTGTGTTGCGGCCGTCCACCTTGGCCAGCAGCGAGCCCATCGCCTCTGTGGTTAGGCTGGTCTTGAAGCTGTGCAGCCAGGCGGGTTGTTTTTCCATCATTTCGATGGGCTTGGCGTCGGCCCGCCGCAGGATCATCCTCGCGCCGTCGCGCACGGCGTGGGGCTGGCCGGGTGCCGGCAGTATCTCTAGGCTGTGGGCGGTTCCCGGCAGCGCCGCCGCCTCAATTTCGCCGCGGACCAGGGTGAGCGAGTCCGCATCGGCCACCTCGACCAAGGTGCCCGGCCCGAGGGTTGCCACGCCGCCGCCGTTGAGGCGCAGGTGCAGGGCGTTGGCACCGCGCGCATCGGTGCGCAGCCAGTCGCCCGCTTGCAGTGGGAAACCCGGCGCTGCCAGCGACCACCGGGAGCCGCCTTTGGCCCGCACGCTGGTGACGCCCTGGGCGTCTGCGATGCGCCCGACGTCTCCGGTTTGGGTCAACGGCTCGGCCCGCAGCCCGCTCGAGAGAAGCGACGTGAGTATGCCGACCGCTGCAGGTCCGACAATTTTCAAAAATATTCGCTGCATGGTGGTGGGACCCGCCAGAGCGGGGGTTCTTAGGAAATAGTGCAGGACCAGGGTGGCCGGGGCAAGGACCGTCTCCAGGCGCGGGGCCGGGTCTGCGCCGACGGCTTGCGGCTGCCGGGAACCTCGGATCGCTGCCGGTTTAGCCAAAGCGGCGTGGCGGGCTCCGCCCCTTCCCGCCGCACTCCACACGTTGGCTGCGCAGGTGTGGAGTGCGCGTGGCAAGCGCCAGCGCGACACCGCTTTGGCTCGATGCCGGCACCCACTGCTGCCTCCGGGCGGTGGCTTCTTCGAGACGGGTTGGATCCGCCGGGAACCTCGGCGCGATTGTCGATTTCCAGGCGTGGGAATCAGCGGGTACAAATAGTTTTGAATGTTAGACGATTGGCCTTGCCGTCACGTCCTGTTTCCGGCTAGTTCCAGGTGTTGGAGGGATGGATGCGGGCCATCGACTCCAGGAACGGCTTTCACCCACAAAGCAATATTTTAGCAGCGATCGTTATTTTTGCCCCGTTTCGGATATGAATCAGGCCTACCCAGCCCTTTAGATAATCGAGTCCTGCCCGCTGATTTTCAGGGGTAGGCATCAATCCATTCTCAATAATCCAACAAAATTAGCCCCCCGATAATCCATGAAACCAAGTCGTCGTAATCCATTGTTTTCCAATATTTTCCGTGGCAACACGCTGGCCGCATTCGTCGTCATCAGCCTGAGCGGCATGGCTGCATTGCCGACGGCCCGGGCCGCCACCGTGTATTGGGACTCCAATGGCACCGTTGCGGGAGCGGGTACCGCGCCGGCCGGCACCTGGGGGGCGAGTGCGTTCTGGAACGCGACGGCCGCCGGCACCACCACCACTCCCGGTGCCTGGGTGTCGGGAAATATCGCGGTTTTCTCGGCCGGCACGGACGCCACCGGCGGTTACACCGTGACCCTGAGCGGGACCCAGACCATTGGCGGCCTGACTGTTGAAGAAGGCATACCCACCATTAGCGGCGGCACCGCCCTGGCCATCAATGCCGCCTCCACGCCCTTCAATATCACCGGCACCGCCACCATCAGCTCCAGCATCACCGGTGCCACCTTCGGCATCGCGAAGTCCGGCAGCGGCACCCTCAATCTCAACGGCGTGATCGGCACCACTACGGGCGGTCTGAGCATCAGCGCCGGCACGCTGGTGGTCGGCAACGCGGCGAACACGTTCACCGGTAATATTGCGGTGACCGGTGGCGCGTTGCAGATGACCTCGGGCATTAACGGCACCTCGACCTCGGCCCCCCTCGGCATCGCCACGGGCGGCACGGCCTACAAAACGGTCAGCTTGAGCAACAACGCGATCTTCCGGCCGATGGCCAGCTACAACTCGAACGTGCCCTCGGCGGCATTGCCGGGCAACGGGTACGTGTTCAGCATCGGCACGGGCGGCGGCACGTTCGATGTGACCACCGGCCTGACGCTGACCCTGGATGACGGTTCCGGAACCGGCACGGGCACGGCTGCCTGCCAACTCCAAGGGGCCGGCACGCTTACCAAGACCGGTGAAGGGATCCTCAGTCTGGGCAACGGCTCTAGCAATTTCGGGGCATTCACTGGCGCGCTCGTCATCAATGCCGGCACGCTCACCACCGGCGCGGTGAGTACCACGCCGTTTGGCACCACCACTGCGGGCACCACCATTGCCAGCGGTGCGACGCTTGACGTCAAAGGAGTGAGCATCGGAGCCGAGCCGCTGACCATCAGTGGTCTCGGGCTGGCATCGGCCCCCGCGGGGGTCATCACCAACAGCAGCACCACAGCAGGCAGCGCCAGCGGACCGGTCATCCTGGCCGCCAGTGCCAGCATAGGCGGGCCCAATGCCTTTACCCTCAGCGGGGCCGTCAGTGGCGCATTTGAACTCGACAAGACGGGCGTTGGCACGGTCACCCTGTCCGGTGCCAATACCTATTCCGGCCCCACCGTCATCAAGAATGGCGCCTTCGTGGCGGGCAATAATTCGGCCATGGGCAGCGGTGACATCAGCCTGGTCAACGGCGGCGGCACCAATGCCACCAAACTCTACGTCAGCGGAGGGGTCACCATTCCTAACAACATCAGCTTCGGCACCGTGTTCGGCACAACCGGCAACGCTGTGCTGCAGCAGACCGGCACAGGCCAAGGCCGCATCAACGGCATGCTCAACATCAGCGGCACTCCCACCGCCGGCGGGCACTTCATCGGCGGCTCGGCGGTCGGCAACGAACTCGTGCTGGGCGGCTATATCTATTCGACCACTCCCATCCTGATCGTTCGCGAAGGTCGGGTTGTCTTCATGGGTGGCGGCAGCGGTTGGAGCACGCTGTCGGTGACCAACACGGCCATCGTGGGTGCCACCAACGGGATTCCAACCGACGTGTCGGTCCTCCTCGGCGGTTCGGCCAGCGCGACCCTCAACCTCAATGGCTTCGACCAGTCACTGGCAGGCCTGATCCTTGGCAATACCGGTGCGGGCTCGCCGTACGTCGGCACCGTCAACCTCGGCACGAAGACCCTCGGTCTGACTGGTGGCATCACCAGCCAGTCCGAGCTCACGCAAAACGTCACTCATGTGATCACCGCCAGCGCCGGAGGGGCGTTGGATGTGGGTGCCACGGCCGTCACCATTGCGCTCAATGATACCCACGCCACCGATGATCTCATCATCAGCGGAGCCGCCATCAACGGCAGCGGCGGGATTATCAAAACCGGCGCCGGCACCCTCGCTCTCAATAACGTCAACGTCGCCGGCCCACTCTCGCTCAGCGCCGGCACCTTGGCTGTCGGCACCGCCATCCAAGTCGGCTCTCTGACCACCGGATCCCTGGATTTCCAAGCGGGTGGAAGTCTTCGCATGAAAGTGGGAACCTCCGGCGACCACATCAGCACCGGTGCCTTGACCACCGCTGGCACGACGACCGTCACGCTCACCCAGGCCGGGACGAGCATTGCGGCGGGCACCTACCCGCTTATCAGCTACACCGGCACTTCGCCCGGCGTAACGGGCTTCTCGCTCAACCCCATCGGCCGGGTCGCGGCAAACCTGGTGGATACCGGCAGCGCCATCGCCGTCCAGGTCAGCGCCGCCAGCAGCGCGTTCGTCATCTGGGACGGCACCAATTCCTCCACTTGGAGCGGGGCGACGGGCAACTGGAAACTTTCGAGTGATTTTTCCGCGACTGATTACATTGAAAATGACACGGTGGTTTTCAATGATGCGCCGACCAACAGCAGTGTGAGCATCCCGACGAATGTGTCACCGCAGGGGGTGGCATTTGGCAACACGGTTGACACCACCTACACTATAAGCGGCGCGGCAGGCATCATCGGGGCGACCGGCCTGAGCAAGACCGGCAGCGGGGTGGTCAACCTCGGCAGCATCAATGAGTATGGCGGCGCCACCACCGTCAACGCGGGGACCTTGAACCTGACCGGTTCCATCGCCAATTCCAGCGTCGTGGTCGGCACCAATGGCACGTTCACGGCCACGGGAACGATCCGGGGCACCGGAGTATCGATCACCTCGAGCGGGATCACCAATCTGGCCCCAACTTCCGCCAACACCTACACCGGTGCCACCACCATCAGCGCCGGCACCTTCACCGCCAACCACACGACGGCAACGCCGCTTTCCACAGCCAGCGCCGTCAGTGTTGCCGCCGGCGCGACCTTGAACCTCACCCATGCCGGCGGCATTTTCTCCCTCGTCAACACGCTGACCGGCGCCGGCACCGTGGTGATCGACCCCGGCACCACCAACGCAGGGGCCCGCGATCTGAACACAGTGACTTGGAACGCCTCGGGTTTCACCGGCTTGATGCGGCTTGCGCCCACCACCGGCACCATGCGCATACAAGTGGATAGCACGACGGATTTGGGCTCCGGCCCGATTGAAATCGCCACTGGTGGTCAGATCATCTATACTGCGTCGAATCTCACCACCCCCAATAACATCAAGATCACCGGCACGGGGTATTTGGAAACCGCCGGTGTGCTCGGAGCCCTCCGGGCCGCCAATCCGACCACCTACACCGGAGTCATCACGGTGGTAGGCGACGCGAAAATCGGCGCGCTCGGCGGCATCGCCAATGTTACCAACTCGCTCACCGGCGGCAATCTGACCTTCGGCGGCAGTTGGAACAACGCCAGCTCCGAAGTGCTCGTCCTGACCGGCAGCGCAGCCGGCCTCACTTCCCTCACCGTCAACGATGGCACCGCCACCTCGTCGGCCGCCTCCATCACCGTGATCGTCGGCAACGGCACCACCAGCGGCACACTCGGCACAGTCCCGGTCGCCCTCAAGGCCGACGGCTTCAAGAACGCGGTTGTCCGCTTTGACCGGTCCGATGGCTACACCCTGGGGGGGGCCGTTTCCTCGCTCGCCACGGCGCCCGCCAACGAACTTCGCAATTACCTCGATCTCGACTGCACTGGCACCGGCTTCAGCGACAACGGGCTCATCACCACTCTTGGAGCTGCGTCACCTAACCTCGGCGGCAACGTCCGCATCGGGCAAAACCGCGCCAACTCGCTCGCCACCCTTAGCGGCACCCTCACCGCGGAGACCCTCCGCCTCGCTACCGGCCAAAATAACTCCGTCCTCAACATCGCCAGCACCGCGATCATCACCTCCAACGTGCTCTACCTTGGCGACTCCGCCAACGGCTCGGCAGTGGTCAATCAAACGGCCGGTGCAACTGTCAACGTGCTCGGCCAGGTCCGGGTCGGCCACTACGCCACGGAAACCTCCACCTACAACCTGAGCGGCGGAACCCTCACCCTGACCGGGGCCTCGCCCAACCTCACCCCGTCCACCGCGGCCGGAGGTGGTGCCAGCGCCACCGGGGATAACAACATCAACGGCACCGCCACGGCAACCATCCACGGCGGCGGGGTCTACCTCGGCCTCGACGGCACCGGCATCCTCAACCACACCGGCGGCACCCTCACCACCAATTGGATCGTACTTGACAACAGAGGCGCCACCACCGCCGGCATGAACATGCCCGACGGAATCGACCGCTATAACATCAGCGGCTCGTCCGTACTCAATCTCCGCAGTTCCTGGGGCATCATCGGGCGCAACGACGGCTCCTACGCGGTCAGCCTCGGTGGCGGAATCATCAAGGTGGATAACACGGGCACCGGCCTCGGCACGGGCCCCGCCATCACGGTAGCCCTCGATGCCATCCTCGACAGCGTGGCCACCACCACCACCACGCTCGACACCGGCACGGATTACAGCAATGCATTTACCCTGACCAAAAACGTGACCGGCACCGGCACGCTCGCCCTCACGGGTGGCGGCACGGTTAATCTGAGCACGGCTGGTCAGCAGTTGATCACCGCCGGGCTGACCAGTCCGGGGCCGGCATCCAACCTCACCAAACTAGGCATCGGCACCAGTACTCTCACCGGGGCACTGGGTGGGTTCACCGGCAATGTCACCGTTTCTGCGGGGCGTCTCAACGTTCCGGCCAGCTTGGCCACTGCGGTCACCGTGGCCGACGGTGCCAGTCTCTCCGGCGAGCCGATCGGCGTCACCAGTCTGACCCTTGGCACCACCACCGGAGCCACCCTGTTGTTTGATCCCAACACCGCCGGTGCCCTCACCGTGGGCGCGCTCACCACCAATGGGGTCACCTTGCTCGACGTCACCTCGGCCCCCGCTGCCGGCACTGTCACCGCACTGAATTACGGCACCCGGGCGGGTTCCGGGACTTTCGCGGTTGCCAACGCGACCAGCTACCGCGCCGTGCCCGCCGTCAATGATGCCGCCGGAACGGTCAGCGTGACCTTCGGTGCCAATAAATCACTCACCTGGACCGGCACCCTCAGCACGGCTTGGAACCTCAACAGCACCGCCAACTGGAGCGACGGTGCCATTGCCGAAACCTTCTACACCGGCGACGCGGTCAGCTTCGTCGATGGCGGAGCCAATCCGTCCATCGCCATCACCGGGATCCTCGCACCCGCCGGAGTCAGCGTCAACGCCAACACCACCAACTACGCATTCACCGCCAACGGGACCACCAACATGATTGGCGGCAGCACCGGCCTCAGCAAATCGGGATCCAGCACTCTGACTCTCACCGGAGCCAACGCCTACTCCGGTGCCACCACTATCAATGGGGGCGTCATTGCCATCGACGGCACCAACAGCATCGGCAGCGGTGTGATCGGCAACAGTCTTGCCTTCAACGGAGGCAAGCTCAGTTACACAGCATCCACCGCCCTGGACCTTGGTCTCAACCGGAGGATTGCCGTCGGTACCGGTGGCGGAATCATCGTTCATAACAACGCCACCGCCGCTAACATCACCATTCCTGGTGCCATCAGCGGATCCACCCCCCTGGCATTCCAAAGCGCCTTGGCGGGTGGCGGAACGTTCAACCTCAGCGGCGATAATTCCGGCTACACCGGAACCATCAGCGTCGATTCGGCCGGCGCCGGTACCACCACCCTGGCCTTTTTCACCCAGGCGTCGATTCCACCGTCAGGGTCGATTGTCATCGGAATGCCCGTCGGCGCTGGCACCAGCGGGGTCAACGCCCTCAACCTCAACGGTGGCCTCACGCTGCCCGCCGGACTCAGCGTCTTCACCAACGTGGGAGCCAACGCCAACGGCTTGGTCCGCAACTCGATCAACAGCGCCGGTGACAACGTCATCAACAGCCCGCTCAGGCTGACCAGCACCGCCGCGTCGGCACTCACCCAGGTGTTCTCCAACAGCGGCACGCTGACCATGAATGGTGCCATTGGGGAAACGTCCACCGGCAGCGTTGTCGCGGGTGGCGTCCTGTTCATGCGCGGTACCTCGGCCATCGTGGTCAACAGCTCGATCAACCTGCCCAACGCCAGTGTCACCCGCACCGATACGGGCAGCGTCACGTTCAATAGCACGGGCAACGTCTGGGCCTCCACCGGATTCAGCGTCGGCACGGCAGTCCTGGGTGCCACCAACGCGCTGTGCACCGCCGCACCTCTCAGCTTCGGCCAGAATGACGCCAACACGGTGACCTTCAACATGGCCGGATTTAACCAGACGGTCGCGGGTTTGGCCTCCAATCCGACCGCACCCGGTGCCAACACCACCGGCAAGCTGATCACCACCGCGCTCGGATCTCCCTCCACCCTGACCATCACGCCTATCGCAGACTCGATCTACGCCGGCAACATATCAGGACCTGTGTCGTTGGTGAAAAATGGCAGCTTCACCCAAACGCTGGCCGGAACCGATACCTACACCGGCAACGTCACCGTCAATGCGGGCACCCTCGTCGCTGGCGGAGGCCAGACCAGCAACGCGCTCGGCAGCCCGACCACTGCCGCTCGCGTCATCACCGTCAATACGGGAGCGACACTCTCGTTCACCACCAACAACGTGTTCAGCAACGGCGTCGGCAACGCCAACCTGCCGGCCATCGTCGTCAACAGCGGCACCCTCACTTCCACCCGTTACAACGTGATCGGCGACGTGAGCCTCTCCGGTTCCACCCTCACGCAGGCTGCCACCGACGGCCCGGGCGGCTATGAAGGCTATCAGTTTCTCGGCAGCGTCACCGTCGGGGGGACTGCCCCCTCGGTGATCTCAAGCACCACTAACAGGGCCAACCACCTCAACACCAATACCCAGTTCAACGTGCCTGACGTCGCCGCCGGAGTCGACCTCACCGTCTCTGCCAGCCTGAAAAACCCGTCGGGCGACTTCCCCGCGTTGATGGGTGGCATGACCAAATCCGGGCTCGGCACCATGGTTCTTGGCGGAAACAACTCGTACACCGGAGCCACCACCGTCAATGCCGGTACCCTCGTCGTGAATGCCGCCAACGGCAGCAGCGCCGTCAGCCTGGCCGCTGGTGCCACCCTCGGCGGAACCGGCACCGTGGGGCCCGTCACTGCCGCCGGCACCATCGCCCCGGGCGTTGGCATCGGGACCCTCAACGCCGGAGCCACCACCCTGACCGGTATCCTGGACATCGAGCTGGATGCCACCACCAGCGACCGGCTCGCCGTGACTGGTGCACTTGTGGTGGATGGAGCCACGGTCCGGATCACCGGCACGCCGCTGGCGGCAAGTTACACCCTGGCCACCTCCACGACCGCCATTACGGGCACTCCCGTCCTGCAAACTCCTTTCACGGGATACTCACTCGTGACGGTCGGCAATTCCCTCATGCTCGCCACGCCATTTGGCAAGTGGGCAGCTGAGCATGGCTTGACTGGTAACAACGCCCTGCCGACGGCGGATCCTGACGGCGACGGACTCAACAACCTCCTCGAGTTTGTCCTCGGCGGCAACCCGAATGCCAGTGATAACGCGTCGGTAAGCCCGGCGCTGCAAGACACCGGTGCCGCCCTCGTCGTCACCTTCAAACGCTCCAATGCCTCGGAACTCCAAGCGGTCGCCTGCGTGGTGCAGGTCGGCACCGATATTGCAACTTGGAATCCGGCCAATGATATCGTCATCGGCCCAGTTAGCGGCAGCGGCCCGAACGGCGCTACCTACACCGTCGCTGAAACCGCCAATCTGGATACCGTCGTGGTCACCATTCCTAAAAACAGCGCGGCCATCAAGTTCGTCCGGGTCAGAGCGGTGGCCCCGTAATTTGGCACCCATCTCCTCAGCGCCCTGGTGACTTCTAAAAAGTCGCCAGGGCGTGACCGAGTGCACCTCGTTCCGCGCATCGGGTTGGAGTTTGCCCAATAGTGCCCAATACTGTCAGTTTAGAAGGAGGATGGGCTTCTAGCCTGTCATTCACGACGGGCTTCCAGCCTGCCGTTTCATGCGCAGACAGGCGGGACGCGCTGTCTTCCATCACAGGCGGGACGCCTGTTTTCCGATCGGAGCGCGCTAGACTGCCAGTACTTGGCATCCCTCCTGCGGCCGCTCAGGGTTTTGACAGGGCTGCGATCGCCGCTTGGTTTTTGTACTTTTTGGCGATGTCGAGGGCGGTGACGCCCTGCTTGGATTTGACCGTCGGGTCGACCTTGTGAGCGAGCAGGAGTTGGATCATTTCGGCACCACCGCTGGCTGCGGCCTCATGCAAGGGTGTGCCGCCGAGTTCGCTGAGCACCATCGGATTGGCACCGCCGGCCAGCAGGGCCTTGGCGGTGTCGAGTTGATTCTTGGCTGCCGCGTGGTGCAACGGCGTCCAGCCATCCTTGTCGCGCACATCGGGCTTGGCACCGGACTTCAGCAAGGCCGTGACCAGCAGCGGGTTGTTGCGCTCCACGGCCAGGTGCAGGATGCTGCGCTGCGAGCCGTCCCGGGCGTCGGGCTTGGCACCGCTTTCCAACAGCAACAGCGCAATCTCGGTCTTGTTGCGCAACACGGCCTGGGCCAGCGGCGGGCGGGTGGCATCGCGGCCTTGTTGCAGGCTCGAGGGCGTCGCGGCGAGGTGAAGGCGCACGTCGGCCATATCCCCGTGCGCGATGGCTTCGTCGATGGTTTGATAGGCCGGACTGGCGGCGCCCTTCCCGGCCTCGCTTTTCCCGGCCTCGCTTTTCCCGGGTTCGCTTTTCCCGGGTTCGCTTTTCCCGGGTTCGCTTTTCCCGGGTTCGCTTTTCCCGGGTTCGCTTTTCCCGGGTTCCTCCGACCCGGCGCTCCATACGATGCCGTTGAGCACCCGTTGGCGGGAATTCTGGTTCGACCCATTGCGGTGGAAATGCCCGCCGGTGAAACCGGAACCGCGGTATATGTTAGGGCTGTCGACCGCCCAGGCGATTGTTTGCGGGCCTTTGTCGGCGGGTTGCCTGGCCAGCAACTCGCAAGCGGCCGGAGGTTCATGTTCACCCGCGTCGTGGCTCTTGGCTCCGGCGATGAACAGGATGGACTTGGGCGCGGCCGACAAGGGTGCCAGCGCCAGCAGCAGCACGAGTAGGGATGGGGAAAATCTCATGGTTGCCGCGGGTTACGCGGGCGGGGTGGGGGATGTTTCGGGGCTGCCGGCGATTTTTCGCGGCCGATGAAAGATTTTCAGGAACCCCGGGGTAATCCACCGCAGCGTCGCCGCCAATTAGACCGGCCCCGTCATCACCCAAAAAATCGCCACATGAATAACCTGATCAATCGCCGTTCATTTCTCGGAACCTCCGCACTGTTAGGGGCTGGCCTCACCGCCGGGTCACTCTTCGCCGTGAACCTCACCCCGACCACCAAAAAAATCAAAGTCGGCCTGATCGGCTGCGGCGGCCGCGGCTCCGATGCCCTCAACAATTTCCTCGAAGCCTGTAAAATCCTCGGCATCGAAGGCGTGGTGGTTGCCACCGGCGACGCCTTCAAGGAGAAAGCCGAAAGCACTGGCAAAAACCACGGCTTGGCGGCAGACCGTTGCTACGGCGGCTACGATGCCTATCAAAAAGTGGTGGCCAGCGATTGCGATTTCGTGCTGATGGCCACGCCGCCGGCATTCCGTCCGGTCCATGTGGCTGCTGCGATCGAGGCGGGCAAGCATTGCTTCATTGAGAAACCCGTGGCGGTCGATCCGGTCGGCGCGCGCTCGGTCATTGCCACCGGCGAGAAGGCCGCGGCCAAGGGGTTGGCGATTGTCGCCGGCACCCAGCGCCGGCACATGGCCGACTACCTGCGCAACAAGGCGATGATTGATGGCGGCGCGATCGGCCCGATCCGCGGCGGCGTGGTGCAATGGAATGGCACGGTGCCGTGGATCGCCCCCCGCCGCGCCGGTGAATCCGATGCCTCGTACCTGACCCGCAACTGGCTCAATTTCGCCGAAATGTCCGGCGATCATATCGTCGAACAGCACGTCCATAACCTCGACGTCGCGGTCTGGTTCCTCGGCCGCTTGCCGATTTCCGCCGAGGGCTTCGGCGGCCGCGCCCGCCGCGAAACCGGCAACCAATTCGACTTTTTCAGCATCGACTATGATTTCGGCGATGGCGTGCACATCCACAGCCAATGCCGCCAGATCTCGGGCACCCACGGTGCCGTCGGCGAAATGTTCACCGGCACCGATGGCGTTTGCTACGGCGGCGGCAAGATCACCGGCAAAAAAGTCGATGTCCCCGAATTCAAGATGGACTCCGGCAACGGCCAGGTGCAGGAGCATGTCGACCTCATCCGCAGCGTGTTGGCGGGCAAGCCGCTCAACGACGCCAAGAGCATCGCCCAATCCACCCTGGTGGCCATCATGGGCCGCATCTCGGCCTACACCGGTGGCTTCGTCCGCATGGCCGACTTGCTCCAGAATGACAAGGCCGCCCTCTTTAACTTCGCCTGCACTCCGGGACCGCTCGATTTCGAAAAAGGCCCCGTCAAACTGCCCGCCGAAGTGCCCGCCGTTCCCGGCGATGGCGCCAAGCTGTCCGCCCGCGGCTGAGGTAAATCGATAAGTTCATGCTAGCGGCACACTGTGAGCGCCGCTAGCCAATGAAACGTATTGTAGCGGCGCACTGTGAGCGCCGCTGCCAATGAGGAGCCTGGCACTAGCGGCGGTCACAGACCGCCGCTACAACGCGCCAGCCCCGGGATCGCGCGGGTTGGCCTTGGCACCTTGATAAAACACGGCCAGAATGACAAAGCAGCCGGCGATCATCGCGCCGAGCGTTGTCCACAGTCCCATCCAGCCGCTGCCGTCGGGCTGGATGAAGCGCTCGCGCAGCCACCCGCACAGCACGGCACCCAACAGCGGGCCCAGGCCGCTGGCGGCGAGGGTGAGCAGGCCTTGCGCCTGGCCCCTGAGGTCCGGCGTGACCCGCCGGTCCAGAAATACTTGGGCCGTGATGAAGTAGAAGGTATAGCAAACCCCGTGCAACGCAATGCCGGCAATGTGCCAGCCCAGCAGCCCCGTGGCACCCGCCACCGCGCTCATGCCGTAGCGCAGCACCGAGAGTCCCAAGGCCCACAACAGTAGCGATTTCACGCGGTAGCGCGTCATCACGCCCGCCACCACCAACATCGCCAGCAATTCACTCCACTGCGCGATGGACATCGTCGCGCTCGGGTGCGTGCCGCCCAACACCATGAGCTGCTGCGGTGCCAGCATGTAAAACCCCGCCAGCGGAATGGAAAATAAAAACGTCACCGCAAAAAACACCAGGTGATCCCGCTCCTGCAGTAAACGGAACGCCCCTAGTCCCAGCAGCCCGCGCCACGAACTTGCCCGCCCCAGCGGCGGCGTCAGCGGCAACCCCAGCGCCGCCAGCCCCGCCAGCCCGGCTGCCAACGCCGCCGCGTAGCCGGCCGCCGGACTCGCGTCGGTCTTGAGTAGATAGCTCGTCAACAAGCCGGCCACCACCCAGCCGATGGTCGAGCCCATGCGAACCAAGGGGAATTGCCGCTCGCCGTGGGTCAGGTGGCTGAGGGCGATCATTGCCAGCAATCCCCAGGCGGGGCCGGCCAGAATCGCGTAGAGCATCAGGATGGTGAAAAACCACCACGGATTCCACTGCAGCGCCAGACTGCCAAACGCACCCGCCAGCGCCACCGCCGCCAACAAGGTGGAGACCGCGTACAGGCGGTTGGCCGACACCCGTTGATCGGCCAGGGCACCGCCGATGAGCGGCGAGATCATCGCCCCGAGCGGGGTGACCATGAACGCCAGTGCCACCCAGCCGCTCAAGCCCTGCGCGCCGAGAATGTTGGTTAGCGCCGGCACCCAGAATCCCGGTGCCATCCCTTGGAAAAAATACACCAGCCACAACCGGGTGAAAATCACCCCGCTGCCCGCTGGTTGCTCTTGGATGCCCGCCACGCCGACTTCGTAGCGCCCCCCGCACCGCCTGGCGAGTTCGATATATCCCAAAATTCCCGATTTTTTCACTTGCAACGCCGCTGGTTTTGGGTTTTGTTCGCAGGAACACTGTTCACAATGCTATGCAAAGCCAACTGACCAACCGCCAACAAGAAATCGTCGATTACCTCCGCATGGCCCAGCACACCACCGGGGTCATGCCGTCCACCCGCGAAATCCAACATTACTTCGGCTTCGCCAGCCAGACCGCCGCCATGAGCCACCTCCGCGCCATCGAGCGCAAGGGCGTCATTCAGCGCCTCCCCGGCAAGGCCCGTGCGGTCATCTTCCCCGATGAACTCGACCGCCCCCAGATCGTCGATATCCCCATCTACGGCGGCATCGCCGCGGGCCGCGCCCAGGACGTCGAAGCCCTGCGCGAGGGCTGCATCTCCATCGACGTCACTACCCTCGGCATTCGCCGTCCCGGCCGCGCCTTTGCCTTGCGGGTGCGCGGCGATTCCATGATCGATGCCCACATCTGCAATGGCGACACCGTCATTTTGGAAAAGCGTGAACCCTGCAAAGGCGATATCGTCGCCGCCCTCATCGATGGCGAAACCACCCTCAAACGCTACCTGCTGAATCGCGGCAAACCCTTCCTGCGGGCGGAAAATCCCGACTACCCCGACCTGATCCCCGCCCGCGAACTCATCATCCAAGGCGTGCTCATCGCCCTCATCCGCCACGCCGCCTGACTCCAACATCCAACATCCAACATCCAACATCTCTTCCTCCGCACCCCCGCCTCGCCTACGTCCGCTTCTTCCACCCCGCCGCCGGCTTGGGCTTGAACGTCGCCGCCGGCAACTCATCATCAAATTCCGAGCGCTGGCCGATGCCGCGCAGCAAGGCACTGATTTCCTTGGCTTCTTCCAGCAGCTCTACCAGACGTTGCTGGCTCAGGCCGGGCTGCTTCAGATCGGCTTTAACCCTCGCGTCGCGGCGCTGCAAGACGGTGGCCGACAGCATCGCCAGCGCGTGCTCCGCAGCCAGCACGCCATCTGCCAGCGTGCTGTCCATCACCACCGCGTCGCCCGCTCCCAGGGCCAGTCGGTCGGCCTCGGGCAGGCCGCCAAGAAACGTGTTGATCGCCGCATGCGCCGCCGGGTCGGGTGCCGCGGAAAGAATTCTCTCTAACAGCGGAATGCCTTCCAGCCATGGCTTCGCCTCGTGCAAGGTCTCGAATTGCTCGGTGAGAAAGTGCTGCGCCGGGGCCGAGGTGAGCGCCAGATGGCACAGAAACGCGACGCTGCGATGCAACGGGGTGGGCTCGGCGGCGCTCTCATACTCCGGTTGCGTTTGGCGGGTGGCAGCACTAGCTCGCTGCGGCTTTTTCAAGGTCTTGGCAATCGCCTCGCGCAGGGCGGCTCCAGAGGTTTGCAAATGGGTGGCCACCACGTTGATCTGGTGATCTCGGGCCACCGCATCGGCCATCGTCGCTAACAATTCCACGCACTCGCCGGCCAGCGTGCGGCGCTCCGCTGCGGACTCAAACGCACCACTGGTTTTGGCGCGCCCCAGCTTGAAATCAAAAAACTCCCGCGCATTTTCTAATAATCTCCGGAATGCCTCGGCCCCGTGCGCCTTGATGAAGGTGTCCGGATCATCCCCGGCGGGCATTTCCACCACTCTCACTGATAATCCCTCCGTCACCAGTTCGCGGAACGCCCGTTGGGATGCCGCGATGCCGGCCTTGTCGGCATCGTAGCACAGCAGCACGCTGGATGTGTAACGCCGCAACAAGTGGGCATGTTGTTGGGTGAAGGCGGTGCCGAGGGGCGCGAGGGCATGATCGATGCCCAACTCGTGACAGGCGATCACATCGATCTGGCCTTCGCACAGCAGCGCGGTTTTCTCCCGCAGGATTGCCTTTTTAGCGCGGTCGAGGGCAAACAGAACGTTGGATTTCTTGAAAATAAGCGTCTCCGGCGAGTTGATGTATTTGCCGCTGTTCGGGTCCTCACGCAGTTGGCGACCGCTGAAGCCGATCACGTCGCCCATCTCGTTGCGGATGGGAAACATCAGCCGGTCACGGAACCGCACGTACAAGCCCGAGTTCGCATCGTCCGCATTGCGCAGCGCGGCAAGCCCCGAGGCGACCAACTCGCGGCCGCTGAATTTCCTCTCCCGCGCAAAATCGAGAAACCCTTTCGGGTGATCCGGCATCCAGCCGACCGTCCAGTTGGCGGCCATTTCACGGCCAAACCCGCGGCCATTCAGGTAGTCCCGCGCATGGCTCGCGGCCGGGTCTTTCAGCAGCCGCTCGTGAAAAAAAACCGCCGCCTCGCGGTGCAGGTCCAGCAAGCGGCCGCGCACCCTGCGGGCCTGATCGGCCTGCGGGTCGAACACCTCCGCCTCCAGCGCAATATTGGCCCGCGCCGCCAGCTTGCGCACCGCTTCGGTGAATGGCAGGTTTTCGTACTCCATCACAAAGCCCAGCGCGCTGCCGCCCTTGCCGCAGCCGAAGCATTTGAACGTCTGGCGTGCCGGACTCACCGAAAATGACGGCGTCTTCTCACTGTGAAACGGGCAGTTCGCCTTGAACTGGGTGCCAGCCCGTTTCAAAGGCACGTAGCTGCCGATCAAGTCCACGATGTCGGTCGCGGCGAGGACTTTCTCAATGCTGTCTTTGGAAATCTGGGACACGGGCTCGGCTTGCTCCCCGACTATGACCCGTCCCGCCGCCGAGACAACGACCGAAAATCGGAAAATTTCACCCATCCCGCGCGAAATGCTTGCCAAGCGTCTCCCCCATCGCTAATTCTTTGCGCCCCGGCCGCACTCAGTGGCAGCCGGGCCCTTACAGTTCGCGTGCTTAGCTCAGTGGTAGAGCACATCCTTCACACGGATGGGGTCGCAGGTTCGAACCCTGCAGCGCGCACCATCAAAACAAGGTGTTTTTCGATGGTCACAGCGGTTTTCTGCGGATTTTCGCCAAAATAAGCGCGAGCATGGACCCCTAGGTGGGACAAGACTTCGGCGAAATTAGCACTGGATTTAGCACGAATCATTTAGCACGATGCGGCATGGCACGCCCCCCACAATCCAAAGCAGCGCCCGGAATCTATGAAAAAGACGGTGGTTTCTACCTCCGCTACACCTACGACGGCAAACAGGTCCGTGTGCGCCTAGGCACGAATGACCCGGTAGAGGCCATCAGGCGGGCCGATGAACAGCGGGGCAAGCCACCGATCGACAAAAAGACTGGCCGGGTCATTGAGGGAGTTACCCCGATTGATCGGGCATTGGAAAAATATTGGGCAGCTCGGATTGGCACCGGCAAAAAGAAAATGAACTCGACCAGCCTCAAGAACGCTCAGCAATCCGTCAGAGATTACGCGGCAGCGATGGGGGCAACCCACCCCAGCCAGATCACTACAGACAGCCTGCTTGAATATTACCAGAAATTGACCGGCAAGTGGAACAAGTGGAAAAAAGGGGAAAAACCCTGGCCTGTGAAATCCGAGGCCACGGCGCAAACCTACACGCGGAAAACTGCCACGTTCACCCGCTGGTGCGGTTACTCGGTAAAATCTCCCGATTTCGAGGAAACACCGGTTCGGGAGCTGATTATTTCAGCGTCCAGAACCGAGGAACTTTTGGAGGCTGCAGCCGGGGATATGAAATTCGTGCTGCTCGCCGGATTTCGCGCCGGCATGCGTCGGGGTGAAATCTCGTGGGCTCGCCCGGCATGGTTCCACCCAGACGCTAACCCGCCATGCATTAGAATTCCGAATCCAGACCGCAAGACCGGATTTGCCCCCAAATCCAAGAAAACCCGCGAAATGCCGCTCGTTTCGGAATTCGTTGCTTACATCAAATCTATCCCTGATTGGAACACCCGGGAATATTGCATACGTCCAAAATCAGGCCTCGATAAGAAACCCGGAAACCCAT
>CAIVSK010000237.1 GCA_903908495.1 Akkermansiaceae bacterium | reverse complement strand
GTTGCTAATCACTGCCGACAGCGGAGGGAGCAACGGCAGTCGGGTGAGACTCTGGAAATACCAATTGCAACTTCTGGCCGACGAATTGGGGTTGACTATCGATGTTTGCCATTTTCCGCCTGGGACTAGCAAGTGGAACAAAATCGAGCACCGGATGTTCTGTCACATCACCAGAAATTGGCGGGGAAGACCGCTCGAAAGCACTGAGGTCATTGTGAAATTGATCGGTGCTACAACGACCACTGCCGGTTTGAAAATCAAAACTGCTCTCGACAAGCGGAAATACGACAAAGGCATCACGGTGAGCACATCGCAAATGGCCGAGATCAATCTGAAGCCGGACAAATTCCAAGGAGATTGGAATTATGCAATCATACCAAATTTATGACGCCTAGGAAATCTCCAAATGTCCAAGTTATTTTTGCGCGGTTCCTTAGTTGCCGGGTCGTGACCGGTTCTCCGAGCCGCCAAGTAACAGATTCAGGTTGTTGCCTTGTGCAAGCGGGAGCCAAACTTGGTATCTGCCACCGGTGCTTCCGGCATCCGCAAACGGCAGCATCCGGAGGGTCAGCGCGGCCCCCGCCTTGAGCGTGGCGGTCGGCTTGCGGGTAAGCGCGTTGACGCGAAACACGCGTGCACCGGGCCAGGTTCTATATGGGTCCGGGGCGATTTCGGGGGTGATTTGCAGGGCCGCCGGACTATCCCCCGCGAGACCGATGAAGTCGACGTTCAACCCCGCCTCGTTAATCAAGCCATCATCTGCGGCCAATACCAGCGGCCCATAAAGCACGGCCACTTTGTCCGCATTGAGGTGGTCGCCAGCAATGACGCGCGGCTCCAAGGGGAAGTTCAGTTCCATCTGATCGCCCGGTTTCCAGGCGCGGTCTATCAACGCATAACCATCCGCCCCGATGCGGATCGGTTGTTCCATTCCGGCAATGGTCAGGGATGCACCAGTGCACCAAGCCGGAACACGCAACTTCACGCCAAACTTCGTTTCCCCCGCCAAACCCACTGTGATCCGGACCTTGCCGCTGGCGGGATATTCGGTTTCAGTTTTCAAGGTCACGACCGGACCCGTGTGCAGTTTGAGCGCGGCGCTGCCGGCTTCGTAAAGGTTGACCACCACGCCATCCGCATCCGTTGACACGGCGAACGTGGGAATCAACGCAACACCCCGCGGGCCGCTGGATAGACAACATTGTCCATCCAACGTGGAGGTGTAGGGCTTCCTGCCTTCCATTTGCACATAGTAACCCCACGCCGCGCAATCGGGTTGTTGCGCCCCCAACAACTGGTTGAGCACGGTGCGCTCGAGTTGTTCGGCAAAGCGCGCTTCCCCGGTCAGGCGCAAGAGTTGTGCGTTGAATTGCAGCCAGGTAACTGTGACGCAGGTCTCGCCGACGTTGCCGTTGTTAGGAAGATCAAAATCCGCGTGGAAACATTCGCCGTGGCTCGCAGTGCCGGTGAGGTAGAGACGGTGATCCACGATGTCCTGCCAGGCAATGAGACAGGCCCGCAGCAATTCTTTGTCACCGGTGAGGCGATAGTATTCGAGCGCGCCGTTCAGACAGGATAGCATTTCATACGCTTTGCCATTGCCCACCTTGTCCACGCGCTTCAATTCCAGCAACCGGGAGACGATGTGCGGGCCGTTGGATTGTTCCCATGCACGCAGGATATATTGGCAGAAGTCCAGGTATCGAGGGTCGCCCGTAATCCGGTAGAGCAACACCATCGGTTCAAGCACGCTGGTCGGAGCCAGACCGACATGCTCCCCGGCTTTGATAATGTCCCGCTTGCCAGGCGTGTCGCCGAAGGTGTTGCACAGCAGATCGCCCATGCGCCGGCACACGGGCAGCGGCTCCAGATTGCCGGTGTATTGCATGTAGGTGATCAGGCCGATCAGATTATATTTGTGTGCCCACACATCCCATTCCGTCCAACGATCCTTTTCCAGATAGGTCCCCAAATATCCATCCGCCAATTGACACTTGCATAATTCCGTCACCGTTTGATCCAGTTTGGCGCGCAATGCCGGATCTCCCGTGTTGACCCAGGCCAGCGTCGCGGCGTGAAGCCATTTGCCAACGTGTTCGCCATCCCACGTCTGCCGGCCCGGACGCTTGCGGTAGCCTTCCATCAGGCGATCCACATCCATTTTCACAAGCCGGTTGGATTCATTGCCAATCACGCGGCCACCCACCCAGCCACCCAGTTGCACCCGATCCGGCACTTGCATATCCTGCCGGTCGCTCACCGCCGCGGGCACCTTGAATGGCAGCGGAACGATGCCAGCGCCGAGCATTGTGGCTCCGGTGAAAAGAGCTGCCGCAAGAGCACGGATCGTTGTTCTCATAAAGTGTGGACGGAGTCTCTTCATTGCTTGCTTTGAGTTAGAGGCGCGGTGTTTGCGGGGGTGAGAAGCTGCTGGGCGCGGGCCTTGATGGAGGTGATGTATGGCATCATATCGTTATGGATGCGGTACCAGCAGCGGCTTGAACATGGGGTTGATGGCAAACGTTTCCTTGGAGGTGACCCAGGCCTGCCATTTCTGGCGGATCGTGTCGGCGGAGTCGGTCACGAGGTTCGGCACGGGAGGCGCTTTGCCAGGGAGCGTGGTGTAAACCCCCCAACTGTTCGTGCCGCCCGCCTTGTTCTTATAGGTCCACATGGTCCAGCTCAATCCTTGTTTGTCGTATTGCTCGACTGCGTATCTCCACGCGTCTTTGTCGCCGAAGAGGTTGAACTCACCGATGAACGCCGGGATGTGCCATGCCTGAGACATCTTCTCGACGGCTTGCAGGTCGTTGTCGGTCGCCTGGTTGCGGTCGGCCGTGGTCTTGCCGCCCCAGTTATACCAATGGAACGAGTAAACCACGTTCTGGTATCCGCACTTTGCCGGCTCGCGCAGGGTCCGCCAGTCCCAGACGCCCTCCATTGCAATCGCATGGTCGGCATCCACGGCGCGGATCGCCTTGTAGAGCTGGTCATAAAGATCGCATATCACCGAGGCTTTCGGTCCGGGTTTATTGCTGAGTTGCGAGTTGTTAGGTTCATTCAGGAGGTCATACATCGCGACGGCCGGATTGCCGCGGTAATGTTTGGCAATGCCAGTCCAGATGCGGACGGTCTCGGCCTTCTGTGCGTCATTGCTCCAATAGCCGTCGGCACCGCCGTTCTGGTCGGCGCCGGGTGGCAGGAACGCGTGGAAATCGATGATCGTATAGAGCCCGCGGTCCCAAGCGTTCTTGATCAGCCAGTCCATGCGCTTGAAGGCATCGGGGCGTGCCGTACCGTCGGTCTTCAACAGTGTGTCATATCCCAGCGTCAGGCGCACGACGTTCATGCCCAGGGCCTTGATGTTATCGAGGTCCGGCGCGCTGATCCAGGCGTCCAGATAGGTGTTGATCAAGTCCTCGGCCACCGCGGTTCCGAACCGGCTGGTTAGCAATGTCCTGAGTTCGGAATTATAGCCATTATGGCCGGGATTCGCATCGCGCAGTGTCTTCGACGAATCCATCGGGCACATCCAATCCTGCCATTCCAGCCAGCCACCGAGGTTGACACCACGCAGTTGGACGGGCTTGCCGTTTTGGTCGCGCAGGGTTGCTCCATCGGTCTTGAGGAATTTGGCGGCGGCCCCCCGTTCCGCACCCGGCGCGGCAACCGGAAGCCATGCCGCTGTGGCGATCAACGCCGCGGCGATCTTGAAGTGATGTCTCATGGCAGCAGTTTCACGCGGTAGTACTTGCGCGGCACACTGGCGGACTTGGGTTCGCTGCGGGTCGTGGCGGTGGCGGGTGCAGCGGCGGCGGCCACGGTGGCGCCGTCGGTCCAGGTGCCGTTCAAGTTGGTGGAACTCTGGATGAGGTAGGATTTCCCCGGCACGCTGGGCCAGGTCAGCGTAAAGACGGTTTGGCTTGGATTCATGACTCCGCTGACTTTGAAGAAGGATTTGCCATTGTTGGCCTGGGTTCCGGTGGCGAATTCCTTGGCATTGCTGTCGCCATCGCCGTCCGGGTCGTCCACTCCCGAGTAGCGGAGGCTGCCAAACTGCGCCATTTCCCAGCTGTCCGGCAGTCCATCGAGATCCGAGTCGGCCTGGAACACGGTGACGTTGTCCAGCACCGCCTCGTTCAGCGCAGTGGTGGAATTGGCACAGGCGAACAGTCCGGCGTAGAGGGTAGCCCCCATGGCGATCGTCTGAGGTGCGCCGACATTGAGCCAGGTCGTGCCGTCGGTGGAGTAGGCGGGTGTGAACGTGTTGCTGCTGCGGCTCACACGCAGCCATGGCGCGTTGGTGACGTTGGCGATCTGGTCGGCGGCGCTGGCATTGTCCGCCACCGGGCGGCGGATCGTCTCGATGATGCCCGAGTTCATCCAGTGGGAGCTGACTTGGCGCGAGCCGGCGGTCAGGTTTTCGCGGAGCATGATGCCGGCCTTGCAATAGGTTCCGGTGGCTTCCATCGAGCGCAGGCGGGCGGTGATCGAGCCGTCTCCGGTTAGAGTCTTGTTGAGGAAGCGGCACGCATCCGCGGCACCCCAGACATCGGCCCCGGAGCCCTGGACGATGAATTTGGTGCCGCGTTTGCCGGACTCGCCCTGCAGCACCACCGTGCCCACATCGGTGGCGCTCCAGTCCGCGGGCAGCGGCTCGGCGAGGAAGAAGTCATCGATATAAGCGTCCGCCCAGCGGGCAGTGGTGTTGAACCATGCGTAGATCGTCGCCGTCGTGTTGCTCGCGCCGGTGGTGAAGGTCACCTCGCCGCGTCCGTAAGAGTCGCCGGTGTTGATGTTCTGTTGCTGCTCACTGGTGGTGCCGTCGAAGTTCTTCACCCCGAGAATGGTGCCCTGCCAGTTGTTGCGGCCCCAGGCGGAGAGTTTGTAGGTGGTGTTAGGCGTGAGGCCGACGACATCCTGTCCGACGCCGCTCGCGCCGGCCGGCGCGTTGTTCCAGCTCAGCTTCGAGCAGTAGCCGCCGCTGCGGGCGTTGTAATTGGCCACGAACTGATTGCCATAAGTGGTGCCGTTGCCGGTCCAGTAGTAGAATGAATCGCCGCCTTCAAAGCCGCGATCGGTGAGGTTCGCGGCGGGGCGGACATTGAAGTCGTCCACCACCGTGTTGCCCCACATGGTGGGCATCCACGCGAAGACGGAAGCGATGGTGTTGGTGGCACCGGTGGTGAACGGCAGCGTCGCCTGGGTGAAACCGTTGCTGCTGATATCTTTGCTCACCTCGGCCCCGCCGTGGTTTTTCACGCCGATGCGGACTGCCGGCCAGGTGCTCGCGCCAACGTTCCCCCAGCCGGTGAAGATATAGTCGGTGTTCGGTTTCAGCCCGTAGGTCGGCTGCTCGGCATAACAATCGGTCGCATCAGTCTTGTACAAGCGCAGGCCTTTGCCGCCGCCGCGGCCGATGGCGCTGACCACGGAGGTGTTGCCCGAGCGGTTCCACGGGCCGTTCCATGTCTCGAAGTTGCCGTTATAGACATACTGGTTGCGTTTCCAAACACGGATGTAGTCGAAGAGCGTGTCATGCCACCAGGAACTCACACCGGTCTGGACTCCGCTGTTGAGCAGGAAATACATCGGGTCGGTCGGCACTCGATCGCCGCTGGTGGACCAGCGTTGGTCGGCACCGTCCTTGTAAATCGCCAGGCGGCCCGGCGCCCAGTCGAGCGCCCAGGTGTGCCAGGTGTCGCCAATGCTGCCATCGTTGGTGTTGAGATCATCCCACACGGCGGTGCCGCTGTTATCATAGGCGAGGCCGGTGTGCAGGCGGTTGTTCTGGCTCTTGAACCATTCCGCGACGTCGATCTCAGGCGGCCAGCCGCTTTTCAGCATCCAGAACGCCGGCCAACTGCCGTTCGCGCTGGAGAACTTCGCGCTGACTTCGCAATAGCCGTAGGCATAATCGAATTTCCCCTGCGAATAGATCATGCCCGACGAGTACGGCTGGGTGGTGCCATCGCTGGCGGGAAAACTGCCGGGCCGCACGCCGAGCACCAGGTTGCCGCTGTCGAGATAGGAATTCGCGGCGACGATGGTGGAGGCATAACTGCTGTTGTGGTGGTTGCCGCCCCAGGGAAGCTGGCCGTAGCCCCATTTCGTGGTGTCGATGGAACTGCCGTTGAACTCATCCGCCCAGACCTGGGTCCAGCCGCTGCCGGGCGGCGCGGCGACCGCCGTCCCGCCTGATAGAAGCGCGGCGGCGACGAGAGCTACCCCGATGGAAGGAGGCGCGGCCCGGCACGACGTGAGAAGCGTCGCCATCCGGGGCGTGCGTGAGATCGGGATATTCATGCGGTTTGCAGTGATTTGTAGTGATTTGCAGAGATTTTCAATGCCAATCAGTGCCTCAGTGGTAAAATTCGTCACGAACCATCCCCAAAATCCCTTAGCTTGACGCGCATGCCCCCGGAGGGAGGTTTGCGATCCGGCCATGCATGATGATTGATTCACAGCCATCCGGTGGGATGGCCGTATTTCCATTTCACCATCAGGGACGTGGCTCGGGATGGATCGTTGCGGCTTCCAACCGCTTCAATGTATAAGCGAATTTCTGGGATTTGTTGAAATTGCCTTGAACCTGGACCTGCTTGACGAGGGCCAGATTGCCCTTGCCTTCACTCTTGGCGATAGGCAGCAGCAGCTCCTTCATCTCGCGGGAGATTGAGGCAGCTTCGATCTTGAACATTCGCTCGCCGTCAGCACACATGAGTTTGATATAGACATCACTGTTGCCGCCTTCCTCCCCACGGATCAAAACAAGCAGATGCGTGGCCGTGGACAGATCGATGGATTGCGGGAAAACAACCCCCATCCCGCCATCCGGCAGCGCCCGGATCGTCCAGCCATCGGCGGATGAGGCACCGCTCCCGGCGAGCGGCTCCCATGACAGATAGGCATAGGATGGCTTCTGTTTGACGAAGTCCGCGATTGACGTCACCGCCCCACGAAACCCCTTTGACAAGGCGGCGGCCTCTGCGATTTGCTGTTGCTGTTGCTCCGCCAGTTGTTGTTCCGCCTTGGCGCGGGTTGCCGCATAGGCGGCTTTGAGGGTGGCGTCGGCGCTGAGGTGTGGCTTGAGCGCGCCAAACCACACCCCGGCCAGTTTGCGATAGCCGGATTCGGACGGATGCAGCCCGTCGCCACTCCAATCCGCCGGGGCAAATCCCGCCAGTTTGCCGGCATCGACATGCCATGTGTTAGGTTTGCCCTTGAACAAGCCTGGCAGGGCGCTGTTGAAACCGGCCGCAAAATCCTTGCTCCAGGCGACGGGCAGGATCGAGCCTACCAAAACCTTGACGGCGGGCCTCAGCTCATGAATGCGGTCCACCAGCGAGGCAAGGCGCCGGGGCCCGTCACGGTTAGGCTCCAAATCCGGCTGCAGCGTGCCAATGTTGAAAAACTCGTTGGTGCCGATGAGCAGCAGGACGATGTCGGGTTCGGATTTCAGAAAGGCCTCGATGTTGGCGGCGATGTTGCCCTTGCCGTTGCTCCATTCATCCGCCTTCGAGGGACCGGGCCCGATCGAATAGCCGCCACAGCCGGCATGATCGAGCTGACCGCCGTCAAGCGCCTTGCCCGCCTTGGGTCCGACAAACAGAACGTCATAGCCATCGCCCCGGAGGCTCTCATAGAGAATTCCGCGATAGCCAGGACTGCTCTCGGTGATGGAGTCGCCGACGCACATGATGCGCACGGGCTCCGCCTGGCCGCCCGCCGCCAGCAGCGCCGTTGCGATGGCCGGCATGTAGTTGGATACCCATCTGGAAATCAATGACATGCCGAAGGGTGGCGACAGCCATTTCCGGCAGCAAGCAAACATGTCTGCAAGTCGTTGCAAAATCCCAGGGCCAGACGGCCAAAACTGTTGACTTAGCCCCGCCGGACGCCCCGGAGGGTGCGTCCCTGCCCGGCGCGGCGCTGCCGCCTGGCAGGGACCGAGCAGGCAGGGACCGTTTTCCAAACGGTCCCTACTAAAGCCACAACTTACTTAAAATCAGTCGATTGTGTCGAATCGAATACATTTGGGACAGATCCTCCACACGAAATTCCACACAAGTTGACGCGAGCACCGAGGTCTATGACCCGGAAAGGCAAACGTCGCAGCAGTATCGTGGAAATCGGAAACGGCCTCACGAAGGTCCGCATCTACACCATTCACCGCAAGGATGGTTACGACCAGTTCACGCTGGCATGGAAGGAAGGCGGGGCACGGAGAACGCGGAGCCTGGCGTCCATGGCGGAAGCCCGCATGATCGCCCAGCAGACCACCGTCCGGCTGACCAACGGCGGATGCGTGACGGACGAGGCCACGAAACGGGACATCGAACTGCTCCATCACTGCGAGCGCGCCGCCAAGGAGTTCGGCGTCACCCTTTCGGCGGCCATGGACGAATGGACGAGCGCACGCAGAACCGCCGGGGATGTCTCCCTCTCGGACGCGCTCCGCTTCTATCAGGCCAACAGCAAGGACATCACCGCCACGCGGACCATCATCCAGGCGGCAGACGAGTTCATCAAGTCGCGCCGTGCCATCGGTGTGGGGGCAACCTATATCAAGAACTCCAAGCTGAATCTGAAGCGCTTCACGGGCCAGGTGAGCGGCAATATCGGGGAGGTGACGGTGGGCGACATCAACGACTTCCTCCGGAAGCAGAAGCTTTCGCCCGCATCCCTCAACGGGATACGGGGCACCATCGTGGGCCTGTTCGGATTTGCCAAACGGCAGGGCTATCTCCATCCCGACCGCAAAACCGCCGCTGAACTTTCCGACGCTTTCAGGGTACCCGATGCGGAAGTCTCGATCTACACCCCCGACGAGATGGGCCGGATGCTCCTGGCCGCCAAGGCGAGGCACCTGCCGTTTCTCGCCATCGGGGCATTCGCCGGGATCCGGTCGGCCGAGATCCACAGGCTCCACTGGGAGGACATCAAGTGGGACCGCGGCCACATCGAGATCGCCGGCCGCAAGGCGAAAACGGCAGCCCGGAGGCTCGTTCCGCTGCCGGACAACCTCAAGGCATGGCTTACGCCGTGGCGGGAGGCGACCGGCCCGATCATCGAGTCGGAGGACAAGAGCGGAGCGCTGAATGAACTCGCGCTGGCCTCCGGAGTTCCCGGCGGGTGGCGTCAGAATGCCCTCAGACACTCGTTCATCAGCTATCGCGTGGCACTGACAGGCGACGTGGCACGGACCGCTCTGGAGGCCGGGAACTCCGCGAAAATGATCTTCCGCCATTACCGGGAAATTGTGGAAGAGGATACCGCCAAGGTCTGGTTCGCGATCACGCCTCCTGACGGGTGGCAGCCGAAGGACCTGCCGATGTCCATTCGTGCGCGACTTCGGAAGATTTCCTTACGTAAGTAAAACCTGTGCGTTGACAGTGCCAACGGTGCGCAACCATGAACACCATCGAACCCACCCTCATCAAGAAGAAGGAACTCGCCAAGCGCCTGTCAGTCAGCACCCGGAGCATCGACACCTGGGTAGGCAAGCGGATGATCCCCTACATCCAGATCACGCCCCGCTTCTACCTCTACGACTTCGAGGCCGTGCTGGTGGCCATTCGAAAACACTATCAGGTGGACGCTGCTCAGGGGTGAGCCCAGCCTCCCTGCATGCCCCTAAACGCCCCTCGCGGCATCCATCTCCCGACGCCGGGGCACTCCCATCATCAGCGGCCAGATTGTGGAC
>CAIVSK010000236.1 GCA_903908495.1 Akkermansiaceae bacterium | reverse complement strand
GATGGGATTGGGATCGTACCGCTGCTCCTTGGTGGAGAGGCCTTTGCCTTCATCGAACACCATTTCGTCCTGGGCGGCGGCACCTTTGCGCTTCTTGGGCTTCGGGATGGGGGTGATGAACTCGGCGCGGCGGCGGGTTTCGATGATTTGCTGGGTTGGCTGGCCATCCGCAGCGAGCTCCCAGTGCCGCGGCGGACACTCGTAGGGGGAGTTCAGGATGGGGTGGTCGAAGAAGGGATTGGACATGGCCAGAGCAGGTTCACACGACAGACAATCGCGATTGTTAGCAACTGTCTGCGACAGGAGGCCACAAGGCGCGCCGGAGCGGAAGCAAATTCGCCGGATTGCGCCAGGATCTGACAAGTTTTTGGATGGATCACACGGGAGGGTGGGTTTCATGTGTCCGCGGGGGGCTGGGAGCGGTCTGGGACAATGCGCGGGTGCCGGGTGCGGGTACCTGATCAGCCTGATTCGAGCCAGTTGGCGTGGGAACGCGGCTGGCAGGCAGGCTGGGAGTCCGTGCTCGTGAGGTGAATCGAAGTCAGCCAAGGCGCTCGCGGGGCAAGAGGTGCGGGCAGGGGTGAGGTGGTGCGTGCGGGGCTGCGGCACCCAGGGAGGGGACCCGGAATGCACTGGGGAGTGGTGGACGTGCCTCAGCGCGATCTCACGGGCCGGATCCATGCTCACCGCTAGATTGATGGCGACAGGAACTTGCGGGGCGCTGGGAGGGGCAGTCGCCGCGATCGGAGTTCTGGTGACTTGGGTTTGGACAGGAGCGACCGACTCTTCGTTGCAACTAAGGATTTGGTGCGGAGGAGGGTGTGACGGAATTAGCTATTTTGGATCAAATGATGTGGATCAATATGAAGCCAATGACCGTGAATAGCTGTATGTCGAGTAGTTGCTTGGACTCCTTCACCAACGCCATCAGTGCAACTTGTTCCGCATCCGAAATATCGAACCAAGTATCAACGATGCTACGGGTGGTAATGTCGGACGGATTGAAGAGGTCGGCGAGGAACCGCCGCGGATCGTGAAGCCATTCCGTGCGTTGTTCCGGTGATTCGGCGCGGGCCTCGGCTTCAGACCACGGATGAGCTGCGATGATCGCGGAGCGTTTGGCCAGCAGGGCGGCGGTGATGCGACGGCGAGTGATTTCACCGGTTGCCACCTGGACACGGCGTTTTCGCCATTGGCGTTCCTTGGCGGGGTCGCGCTCACGGTGTATTCCAACAAGGCGGAAGATCTCGCAGCGGTGTGCCTTGTCACCTGGATGAGCAGCGCATCCAAACTGATTGGATTTGAGGTTGATGAAGAGGTGGACCCCTGATTTGTCCCTGCCGTCAGCAGCACAAGCCGGGCAGCGGGCCGTGATCTTCGTGTCACGGCAGCGAGCTTTTTCCAGGCGGGATATGTCGAGTGATGGATTCATGATGTTTGGGGTGGGTGAACATGGTTCGCATGGTCTGCATGGTGTTTTACCTCTCTTATGAAAAATGATCATTTTCATAGAACAGATTGTGAACCATGCGAACCATGGGGGACCATGCGGTCTTCATAGATCTTCGGGAAGTGCGTAGCGGCGTCCATGTCCGCTTCCTATGATTCGCCAGTGCCGGTTTGGGAGGATCATCTTCCCTTCGTAGCGCTTCAGGATGGTCGCGAAAACGCACTTCTTCTTGCGTTCCATCTCATCGTCGCACAATCCGAGAAGCCGCTCGAATGCACCGATTTCACGACAGATTTCCACAAGGTTGGAAAATTGGTAGTTCACGGGCGGTTGGAGTTCTTTCGCCAATCGTTGCATGTCCCGCATGTCGGTATCACCCCCGACCCCGGCGTCAAATGCCCCTGCTGGCGATGGATATCCGGCATGCTCGAGAATCGCCCCGAAAATATCAGACCAGCGTTGAAAACTCGCATTGCGGCCCGTACCCGCCGGACGGCCCGCATGGTTCCAGTCCTGGATCAGAGCCCAAAGGCAAGACATGATTTGATCTTGGATTGTGAGCATTGCCGGAGTGTCGAGGGGTTGGGAAAAGTACCGATCCTCGGCACGAAGTTCATGGACAAAGAGGTTGCAGGTCAGCGAACGCCGGCGCAGGTCGGGTGTAAACGTGCATCCGTTGCGTCCAAAGACAGTCAGCATTGCCGCCAATGCCACGCTTTTCGACCGGGCATCCACGAATGGAAAGTCGATGATAATGCGTTCGAGTATGTTTTTTGCTTGGCACGGATTGAGATCACTTTTCCAATCAGGTCCGTCAGGATCGGTATAGATGCCGCTCGCCGCATCGAACCCGCCAGGGAGGGTCTCCATTTCGCCGTTGCTGCGAATCACGGGCATTCGAACCGGGGCGTATGATCGAATCTGGCGTAGATGTTGACGGAACTGAGGTGAGGCCAGAGTGGCTCGGGCGATGTCGGCACTGGGGCTCTTTTTCGAGAATCGCTTATTGCCATTTGAGTCAATGGACACGGCCATGGGCACAACGTGGGCTTCGATCCATGATCTGAAAAACTCCTGGGACAGGTGGATCGGCGGAGCTCCTTGGGCATGGGGGGAAATTGGAGGTGGTGAAAAATTCGGGTTGACGCGGGTCTGGGCTGGGAGGCTGTTGGCGGCAAGTCGGACTGGAAATTTCCGGTCGGCGCTGGGCTTCTGGGATTTCCCGGAGGCCCTTCGCATTTTCAGGGGAGTCGCTTGATGCCCCATCTGTGCAATCCGTGCAATCCGTGGTTGAAAATCTGCTGACCACAGAGTGCACAGAATACACGGAATGAAGAGGTTTTTGCATGTTAGTTGGAGACACGTTTGATCTGGAGGCTGGCGTATTTGAAGTTGAGGAGTAGGGCTGTCTTGAGACCGGTGATGTTGAGGTAGTTCTGCTCTGTCTTGAGCGGGCCGGGGGATTTGGTTTTAACGGTGCGCGAAGGAGAGCAGGATTGGGTGCATCTGCTTGATCAGTGATTTGGAGAGCGACTGGCCGTCTTCCATCGCCTTCCGGGCCACGCGCAGCGTCCGGCCGTAAAGATTGGTTTCCACGGCCTCCGACCGGTGTTCGTCCGTGGCGGCCAGATCGGGGTCGTCCTCGGATTCGAGTTCGAGGATCTCCTCCAAGCAGCTGAAGGTGCCATCCAGGCGCTTGAAGAAGAGCAGATGCGCCTGGCCTCGAAGGCCGCCACACCCCGGGAATCCGCCGCCTGACAAATTTTTTAACAAATTTCTTGGCAACGGGGACGGGATCGCTATTTTCACAAAGTGCTTTGCAATGAATCGGCCGCAAACCACAGTCCCTTGCCCTAATCCACCGGTTGGAGGTTCTTAACGCATCTTTTTTCCGAAATGCCACCCTGCTGAAACACCTCCTCCCCGCCTCTTGCTCCCCCTCCGGTCCGGCCACCGGCTTTCCAGTGATCCATAACCTAAATGTAAATCCCCAACGATAATAACCCCCCAAAAAACCATGAAACCAAGATTCTCATCCCGCCTCGTACAGACTTGCCTTCTATTTTCGCTCGGTGCGGCCCACGCCGCGCCGCTCACCGGAGCGTTCTCCTGGACGAACCTCGGATATGCCAACAGCGACACGCTTGTCGGTCTGAGCACCAGCAAGACGTATCTGGAAAACGTCAACCTCAATGGCGCAGCCATACTGGTCAATAGCGTCCCTTTCGCCGGTTCCTCGGGCGCTAATCCGACCGGCACGGGCTGGGCGATCACCGGAGCGCCCTCCACCTACGCCGGGGGCGGGACCAATCCGGCCGGGCAACTCGGCGTCCTGACCAACGTTTTCATCTACGGCGGCACATCGACCCTGAGCTTGAGCGGTCTGACCGTCGGGCAGGACTACATCGTCACGTACTACGCCAGATCCTGGGAATCGACGGGGGCCCGGGCCCAATCGTTGTCGGCCAACAACAACGGCCCCTCCGGCGTCACGTATGACATGGATTACGCCGCGGCCGGGCAGGGAGAATTGGAACTGCTGCGCTACACGTTCCAGGCCACCGCTACAACGCAGACGATTACCGCTGCCCCCGTGGTAACCGCCAACACCATGCACCTTTATGGCTTCGGGGTCGAACAACTGAGCTTCAACAAGTCCTGGGCCAGCGGCGGCACTTGGTCCACGGCCGTCTGGAGTCCGACCGGAGTCCCGAACGCCCAGGGTGCCAACGCCAACTTTACCGCCCAAGGCGCGCCGACGGCCATCAACCTCGACGCCAACGTGACGCTGGGTCACCTTCAGCTGGACGGAAGCAACGGCTGGACGCTCAACAGCACCACCAACAAGACGCTCACGCTGCAGGCGGATGCGGGCGGGGTTTCGGTGCTGAGCGTGCCCAGCGGGTCGCACACGATCTCCGCTGCCACCACCTGGTCCAACGACCTGCTGAAAACCGGCCCCGGCAAGCTGGTCTTAGCCGGACCCATCACCGGCACGAACAAGAAGGTCACCCTCGGCGATGGCACTTTGGAAATCTCCAACAGCACTCCGCTGACCCTCTCGGGAGTCATCAGCGGCGGCGGCAGCCTGACCAAGAGCGGCAGCAGCACGCTGACCCTGGCGAGCAAGAGCAGCTACGGCGGGCAGACCACCGTCAACGCCGGCACTCTCAAACTCCAGGGCACCCCAACCGCCGGCACGGGAACCGTCGTCACAGGGGCCTGGACGACCGCAAACACTTATACCTTCAGCCCGGCTGCCAACAACCTGCTGGCCGGTCTTTCGCCCACCGCCAACTTTGGTGTCGGCAACCAGGGAAATGGCACGGCAGCGGTCACCGCACTGACTGACGGGGCGTCTCCCGGCACCGCGGCAACGGTCTATGCGGTCTCCAACAACCAGAGCATCCTCTACACCTTGCCGGCGAATGCGACGGGTTATGACTTGTCGAAATTCAATATCTATTCGTTCTGGAACGACTCCGGCCGCGAGAACATCACCCTCACCAGCATTCAGTATTCGACCGTCGCGGATCCCAACACGTTCATCACCCTCCCTGCCAGCGCCGTCAACTATGAAGGCGGTGCCGCGAAGTCTTATGCCAGCTTCACGCCAGCCACCGGAGTCCTGGCCACCGGAGTCTATGCGGTGAAGTTCAACTTCGGCGGCCAAGAGAACTCGTGGGTCGGCTACTCCGAGCTTGAAGTGATTGGCACCGCCTCGGTCTCCACGCCCAACAAGACCAACGACCTTCCGGTCACCACGCCTCTGGTCATTTCCTCCGGATCCACGCTGGACCTGGCCGGATGCAACCAACAGGTGGCCTCGCTGGCCGACGGCACCGGTGGCGGCAGCGTCATCAACAGCGCGGCGAGCACCACCTCGGTGCTGACCCTCAACTCTGCCGGCGGTTCAACCAGCTTCAGCGGCACCCTCGGCGGGGGAGCGGGCACCACCAGCCTGCAAATGGCTGGCAGCGGCTCACTCGCACTTTCCGGCAACGGCAGCAACCTCGCCTCCTTGACCGGCGGCATCGGCGCGCTGTCTCTCGCCGGCAACACCACCACCGTCGCCACTCTGACGGGAGGCAGCGGCCTGGTCTCTCTCTCCGGCAATAACAACAGCATCGCGACCCTGGTAAGCGGCAGCGGCGGCCTGCAAATTTCCGGCAGCAACAACACCTTCACCACCGTCGATTTCACCGGTGGTGCGGCGACGGCAAGCAATCCGTTGACCGTCACCAGCACGCTGAACCTGCCCGGCTACATCACCGGCACCCTCACCGGCACGCCTTCACTCACGTTGCAGAGTGTTGCGGCCGGCAATCTCGGTGACAATTCGGCGCCGCGCGCCCTGACGCTGACCGGCGGCACCCTGGCATTTTCCCTGGCCACCCCGACCACCAGCGTGCCGAATGGAAGTCTCGAGACGGGCGTGGCCGCAGGCTATAACTACAACCCGACGAGTTTGCCCGGCTGGTCATTCCTCGGCCAAGCGGGCACCGATACCAACGGCGGGCCGTTTTCCCCGGTCGCGAGCACCTCGGGAACTCACTATACCTTTGTCCAAAACGCCACCGGCAGGGCGAACCTGACCATCACGCCCACCCAGGGCGGCGTGTACACGATTTCCTTCGATTCCATCGGCCGGGGCGTCCCCAACGGTCCGAATCCGATGAATCTTTACGTGGACGGCAATCTCGCGCTCAGTTGGACACCCAGCAGCAACATCTGGCAGTCATATACCAGCGCCCAGGTGGCGCTCGGCGCTGGCCCCCACACGGTCTCATTCCAGGGTCAAGGCGGCACAGGCGACCTGTCATCCTGCGTTGACAATGTCACCATGGCCGGAATAGCGCCCGCCTCGCTCCTCGTTAATTTCCCTAACACCTCCGTCACCACCAGCGCCAGTTCGACGCTGGACCTCGGACTTTCGAGTGCGAACCATACGCTGGGCGGGCTGAACCTCACGGCCAACGGCAGCAGCCCGAGTCCAACCACCTTGACCCTCGCCAATGCCAACAGCGTGACCGTCAATGGCATATCGACCACGGCTGGCAGCGGCACGGCCGCCGCGCTGGGGGGGGCTACGGTCAGCAATGCCGGCGACACCGTGAGCGTTTCAAGCGGCGACATCCTGACTGTCTCCGCCGTTCTTGCGGATGGCAATGGCGGCAGCGCCCGCATCAATGCCCTGACCAAGAATGGCACGGGCACCCTGGTTCTCACCAACACCAACGCCTACAGCGGCCCGACCACGATCAACGCCGGGACGCTGGCCCTGGGAGCGGGCGGTTCCGTGAACTCCAGCTCCGGTGTGGCGATCGCAGCGGGCACCACGTTCGATGTGTCGGCACTCTCGTCCTACACGCTGGGCACAACCTCCAGCCTGACGGCCAGCGGATCAACCAGTTCCGCCGCTGCACTCACGGGAGTGGTTCATCTGGGCAGCAGGCCCGCCACCCTGAACATCAGCCCGACGAGTTTCACCGGCGACGCCTCGCACCCGGCACTGAATGTCTCTGCGGGTGGCCTGGATTTGGGCACGAGTCTCATCACAGTGAACAACAACTCCGGCACGCCGCTTGACGCGGGTGACTACAAACTCATCGGTGGTGGCACGGTCACCGGCACGCCGACGCTCAACCTTCCAATCGGTGGGGCGGGAACGGCCAATCTCACCAGCGCCAGTTTGATGTATGTCGGCGGCAATCTGATTCTGCACGTGGCTGGCAACCTCACCACCTCGGTGACCTCCATTGCCCTCGGTTCGCCTTGGACCTCCAACTCGACCTACGGCGATCCCCTGACGTTCGTCGTCAGTGTGTCCGGGGCCAGCCCCGGTGGCTCGGTCATCGTGAAGGACGGCGGAGCCAGCGGTATCACACTGGGCTCGGGCCCGCTGTCCGGCGGCTCGGCAACGATCACCCTGAGTTCACCCAACCTGCTATCAGCTACCTATCATTCCAACATCGTGGCGGTCTATGGCGGCGATCCCAACAACCTTGGCAGTGTGGCACCCTCGCTGGGACAGAACGTCGAGGCGAAAGCGCTCACCATCACTGCAGCCACTGGCAATCCCAAATTCTATGACGGGACCAATACCATCACCTATGGCGGCACGCTTGATGGGGTGCTCAGCGGCGACACGCTGACCCTCGGAGCCACCTTCGACAATGCCGGTCCCGGCCTGGCGATCCCGGTTACCTTCACCATATCGGGTGCCCCTGCGGCCAACTATCTACTGACCCAGCCTGGGATCAGCGTGGATATCCTGGGTGCCGGCAGCTGGACCAGCCTGGCGGGCAATGGCCAATGGAGCACCGCTGGCAACTGGCTCGACAATCTCATTCCCTCCGGAGCGAATCTCCCCGCCACATTCACCGGCCTGGACATCACGGCGGATGAAACCGTCACCCTGTCCGCGCCTCACGTGATCGGGGGACTGGCCTTCGGCGACACCGATCCGAGTTCCGCCGCCGGCTGGACCTTGGCCGGAAGCACGCTCACGCTTGCAGGAACCACGCCCACCATTTCTGTTGGTGTCTTGGGCACTGACAAGAATGCAACCATCAGTTCGGTCCTCTCGGGAACGGACGGCATGACGAAAGCCGGTAACGGCACACTCGTCCTTGCCTCAGCCAACACCTACTTCGGCGGCACGACAATCAACGCCGGTACGTTGCAACTCGGCAATGGCGGCACGACCGGTTCCATCGGCTTCGGTGGTCTTGTCAACAACGGGACCATGGCCCTCGATTACACTTCCGGCACGTCTTGCATCCTGAACAACGGCGTCACGGGATCCGGCGGTTTCCATGTCATCAATGGCGACCTGAGAATTTACGGCCAGCCGAGCACGGGTGTCTTCAACGTTGACTCGGGTGGGGATGTAACCATCTGGGCCCCCGCGGCGATGACTATTTCCAATGACTTCGTGCTCAACAGTATGGGGTTTGCCTCGAACCGCGGTGCCATCAATCAGGACGGCGGTGCCGGGTGGATCACCCTCAACGGCCAGATTACCTTGGCCGGTGACAGCCGCATCGGTATCGGTGGGGGTTCCTGGAACAGCATGACCGTCAACGGCAAGATAACCGGCAGCGGCAAGCTTTATGTGTATGAATCCCACACGGCCAACCCGTCCACCTCGCTCTACCTCACCAACGGGTCCAACGATAACTCCGGCGGCATCGAGATCGATCAGGGGCGGCTCAGTATTACCCAGATCGGCGCGCTCGGCAGCGGGCCGGTGACCGTCACTGGCGCCAACAGCCAGTTCTATACCGAACAGTTGCCGACGGGTATCATCCCCAACAACTTCACCCTCGGCGGCGGCGGCAATCCGGTCAGCACGAACTATACCTCTGGCAATGGCACGATCGTTTTCCACAACGACGGTCAGACCAACACGTTCGGCGGCACCGTGACCCTCGCCGGCAACGCCAAGATCCGCAGTTATAGTTCCGGCACCACGGTTGTCTTCAGCAACCCGATTGTCGGCGCCGGCAACCTGACCCTCGAGGGCGGCGGCGCTCTTGCCACGCACAACCAAGTCTTCTCCTTGGAAGGTGGCCAAAGCACCTTCGCGGGCAACACCACCATCAGCAGCTACGGAGTCGGCGCTGCCGGACCCGGCAACCCGATCGTGCAGCTCAACGGAGGCGGCCTTCCCTCTAGCGGCTCGCTGACCATCAACGACTTCAGCGGTCGCGACGCCGTGTTCGACCTCAACGGCCACAACCAGACGATTGCCGGCTTGGACGGCACGGTCACCGGTCTGGGCGCTTTCGTGACCAACACCGGCGCGACATCCACCCTGACGATCAGCAACACCGCTGCTGCCGCCTTCGGTGGCACAATCGGCGTGAACACCGCCGCTGCGTTGACTGGCCAGGCGGCGGGCAGTGATGATATCTCCCTGGTAAAGAACGGCACAGGCGCGCAGACGCTCGCCGGTGCCAACACCTACACCGGAGCCACCGCGGTCAACGAAGGAACGCTCCTTGTCGGTGCCTCCGCCACCGTTGGCCACGTCACCATCGCCGACGCGGGATTCGAGACCGTCACGACCGCAAATTATACCTATCTCCCGGTGGGCGGGGGGTGGACCTATTATTCGCCGTCCGGGATCTGCCGCAACACCTTGTGCGCCACGGCCCCGCCGGAAGGTTTGCAGGCGGCGTTCATTCAGAGCCATCCGACTCAAGGCAACGGATCGATCACGCAAGCCATCACGGTGCCCGCGACGACACTGTACACCATCAGCTTCAGGGCGGAAGCCCGCGGCACCACTTATGGCCCCTGCGGTGTCATCCTCGAGGTGGATGGTAATTCGGTTGGCACCTGGCCATCTTCCGCCGTGAGCCAGTCCGCGTGGGGGACCTATCAGGTCAGCCTGCCACTCGCCGCCGGCGCTCACACCCTGAGTTTCCTCGTCAACAACGACCTCGGCGGTGACAAAACCGTGGCCATCGACAATGTGCAAATGGCACAGTCGGGGGTCGTCGGATCGCTCGGCAACACCGCCGTGAACGTCGCTAGCGGTGCCACCTTTGGCGGCCTCGGCTCGGCGGGAAGTTCGGTCACCTGGCATCCCGGCGCGAAAGCGTCCTTCACAGTGAGCTTGTTCACCGAGCCGGATAATGCCACCCCGCTGACCACTGCCGGTGTGATGACCTACAACGCCACGGAAGTCCATTTGCACCTGCCGACCGGTCTGCCGAACGGGACCTACACGCTGGCGACGTCCAGTGTCACGCCGGTGGCGAACGGTGCCTTCCCGGCTCCGATCGTGGACAGCGGCTCCTATGCGGAGGCCGGTGCCGGTGGAGTGATCTCCCTGGACACCGCCACCAACAAACTGCTGCTGACCGTGTCCACCGAGCAGTTCTATCAAGCATGGGCGGGCCTCGGCGGTCCGGCCTTCACCGATGTCAACAGCGAGAACGTCGCGTATGGAATGGCTTGGATGTTAGGCTCCGCAAGTCCCTCCGCCGCCAATACCGTCGGATTGATGCCCTCCGAACAGAGCGTCGCCGGCACCGGTTTGGTCCTGCACTTCCAACGCGTGCATGAAATCGGCGTCGCCAAATTGTTTGTCCAAGACAGCAACGACCTCGGCACTTGGCCGAGTCCGGGAGTGCTGGTCCCCGCCAACCTCGATGGCACGGGGGCTCTCCCCGGCAGTGACATCGGTTATACGGTCGTTCGCGGCGCTCCGACTGACGACATCACGCTGACGATTCCCGCCGCCACCCATGCTTCACCGGACGGCAGGCTGTTCGGACGCCTGTCCGCTAACGAAAACTGAGAACCGGGAGTCATCTGTCTGTCAAGGGGGCCGCCGGTGCAAACCGGCGGCCCTTATTTTTGCAAGGTCATGGCCTGTGTTTGGGGTCAGTTTGGGGTCAGTCCTTTGATTTCGCCATTTACTTTGCTAGATCACCCGCTATGCTACAAACCCAAGATGAAACGCACCCTACTCGGCCTCGCCTTTGCCTTGCTCGCCGGCTTCGCGCCACAAGGATTTGCGGCCTACGCGGGCTGGCAGCACGCCGGTTCGGTCTTTCTGCTCACCACGCCGGAAGGTGCCAATCTGCCGGCCAGCGCCGCGGTGAGCGATTTTCCGGTGCTGCTGCGCTTGCGCAAGGAATCGTTCAATTTCAGTCAGGCCAAGCCCAATGGCGAAGACCTGCGCTTTGCCACGGCCGGGGGCGTGCCGCTGGCCTATCAAATTGAGCAATGGGACGCTGCTGCGGGCACGGCGGGCATTTGGCTGCGCCTGCCCCGCATCCAGGGCAATGCGCGCCAGGAGATAATGGTGCACTGGGGCAAGCCGGATGCGCTGAGCGAATCCAACGGCAAGGCGGTGTTCGATGGATCTAACGGATTTCTAAGTGTGTGGCACATGGGCGAGCCGCTCACCGATGAGTGCGGCACCGTCGAGTCCAAGAACGTGGGCACCACCCCGGCGGCAGGAATGATAGGTGCGGCGCGGCATTTTGCCGGCCAGCAGGGAATTGCCTGCGGCGAAAACATCCTCAACTATCCCTCAGAGGCGGGTCCGCACTCCACCGAACTGTGGTATCGCTCCGACGCGGCGAACATGGACCTGGTGTGCTGGGGCCGCGAAGGCACCCCGGCCGGCAAGGTGCGGATGCAATTGCAAAGCCCCTCCCATATCTACATCGACAGTGACGGCGGCAGCTTTCACGCCACCAGCGTGCTGCCCAAATCCGAGTGGGTGCAAGTGGTTCACACGTACGACGGCAAGACCGGCCAAGTCTATATCAATGGCAGGCCCGACGTGGCCACACCCACCCGGACGACGATGAAGATCCTCACTCCGGTGCGGCTGTGGCTCGGCGGCTGGTATAATAACTATAACTTCACCGGTGATATGGACGAAGTGCGCATTTCCAAGGTGGCACGTTCAGCCGACTGGGTGAAATTGCAGTACGAAAACCAAAAGCCGCTGCAAACATTGGTTGGCACGCTGGTGCAGGCGGGCAGCGCGTTTGCCGTGGCTCCGGATCATCTCACTGTGTTGGAAGGCAAGCGAGTTGCCATCACGGCGCAGGCCGGCGCTGCTCAAAAAGTATATTGGACGCTCAAGGCCGATGGCAAGGAAACCGTCATGGCAACCGATGTCTTCGCTTATTCGTTCGACGCCGGCCGGGTGACCGGCGACAAGACGGCGACACTCCAGTTCAAGGCGATCTATGCCAATGAAATCAAGACCAAGGACATTCCCATCACCATCAAGGAGGACATTGCGGAACCGGTCTTCACCCTGAAGGCACCGGCCGCGTGGGACGGGCGCACGACGTTGGAAGTGGTGCCGCAGATCAGCAATCTGAGCGCCATGCAGGCGAAGGGTGCCAGTGACTTGAAAATTGACTGGATCGTTGCGGGACTCGCGGTGATCAAGGAGGTCGTGCCCGGCAAACTCATTCTCACACGCGCCCAAAACAGCGGACTGATGACCGTCACTGCCATCATCGACAACGGCGGCAAGCCGACCACCCGGACGATTTCCATCAAGGTCAGCGAACCGAAGAGTGACGCATGGGCGGTGCGCAGGCCGGCCAAGGATGAGAAACCGGTGGACAACCAGTTTTATGCACGCGATGCGAACGACGAGGGCACACTCTATTACAATGGCACGCTCGACGAAGCCGCCGACTCGGTGTTTCTCAAGGTCTATGCCGACGACAAGCCCTACAAAGGCGAAGCCAGCAAGCTGGGTGCTGATAAGTCATACGCGTTTGCGGTGAAGCTCAAGCCGGGCCTGGTCAAGTACAAGGTGGAGTTTGGCAGCAAGCGCGGTGCCACCGACAAGCTGTTGCAAACCGTGACCAACCTTGTCTGCGGCGATGCCTATATCATTCAAGGGCAATCCAACGCCTTGGCCACCGACACCGGTGAGAAATCCCCGCCGGAGACCAGCGAATGGATTCGCAGCTATGGCCGGCCGGAAGGCAATCCGAAAGACGCCCCCGCCAACCTATGGTGCAACCCGGTTTGGAAGGCCGAAAAAGGGGATAAGGCCGAGCTGGGATACTGGGGCATGGAACTGGCCAAGCGGCTCGTGGCCTCCAACAAGATCCCGGTTTGCATGATCAATGGCGCGGCGGGCGGCACCCGCATTGACCAGCACCAACGCAATGAGGCCGATCCCATCGATCTAACCACCATCTACGGCCGGACGCTGTGGCGGGTGCAACAGGCGAAGCTCACCCATGGCATCCGCGGCATCCTGTGGCACCAGGGCGAGAACAACCAGGGCTCGGCGGCTCCCACCGGCGACTATGACTGGAAATCCTACGAGGCATACTTCATCGCCTTGTCCGCGGCCTGGAAGCAGGATTTCCCCAACCTTCAGCATTACTATGTCTTCCAGATCTGGCCCAATGCATGCAGCATGGCCGGCAACAGCGGCGGCGGCGACATGATCCGCGAGATCCAGCGCGGCTTGCCGCGCCTCTACTCCAACCTCAGCGTCATGTCCACGCTGGGTGTCAAACCGCCCGGTGGCTGCCATTTCCCGCTGGCCGGCTGGGCCGAGTTCGCCCGCATGATCCAGCCGCTCATCGAGCGCGACAACTATAGCAGAAAAGCCACCGATTCCGTCACCCCGCCCAATCTCAAACAGGCGGCCTATGCCAGCGCGGCAAACGACACCATCATTCTCGAGTTCGACCAGCCGGTCATTTGGATGGATTCTCTGGCAAGTCAGATCTATCTGGATGGCGGGGGAGGTGAAATCGCCTCGGGCACCGTGAAAGGTAATGGGGTCACGCTCAAGCTGAAGGCCCCCGCCACCGCGCAGCGCATTACCTATCTGAAAGAAAGCGCCTGGAGCCAGAACGACCTTATCCTCGGCGCCAACGGGATCGCCGCGCTGACATTCTGCGACGTGCCGCTCTCAAGGAATGCGGGCAGCCTGCCCCGTGGCCAATAGGTCCCCGCCTCACTTGGCTGTTACAGGCGGCGGGCGTTCGGCGAGCTCAGCCGAGCTGCAGGATGCCTCCAAACAAGAGTTCTGAGGGTTAGGCCACCGCTCCCTCCGGCCTACTTCACCACCTGCAGCCGCATGAATCGCTGCGGGTGGGTGGCAAACGGCACGTTGTCGCGCACCGTCACCTGCCAATAACTTCCGCCCCCCGGGGTTGGATCGGTTTGCGACAGCACGGTCGCCGCCGGGGTCCATGACCCGCTTGTTAGCGAATCCGCGGCCTGCACGGTGTACGTCACATCGGTGGCGGTTTTGGCTTTCCGATACGTCAGCGTCAGGTACCCGGCTTGGCGCGACGATGTGGGCAGGCTGGCCATGGCGCTGGTCATGGGATTGAGAGCCATGGCATATTTCATCAAGTTGCTGATGCCATCGTGGGCGGGGGTGGCCAAGTCGCCGATGACGGCCGGGTCACTCCATGCGGCGGGGTTGGTGAACGTTCCCTTTTTCCAGATTCCATAAGGCGTGTTGTCGATGCTGACCGTATAGCTGCTGCTCGTCACGCCGTCCTGGGCGGTCACCACCACGGTCAGGGTGTTCACGCTGCTGGTGCCAAGGCTGATGGCTGCGCCGGGGTTGCCGCTGGTCACTGCCACGCCGTTGACCGTCACGCTGGCTGCCAGATCGGCGCAGGTCGGAGTGACCGTGGCGCTCGCGATTGCGTTAGAAAGGCTGGAGGTATAGGTGGACACGCTTGAGGAAAATGCCGGGTACAAGACGCCGGTCCCCACGATCAAACCTGAGAGCCGCGAATCCGCAGAGACCGGCACCAATGCCAGCGCATGATAGGCGCTCGCGCCACATGCCGCCGCCACCAACCTGGCACCGCGGCCCAGCGCCGTGGTGGAGACCGACCACGTACAAGCCGTTCTCATTCGCGGCCGGGAACCTGTCCGTCAATCCACAAGGCGAGGCTGAGTTTGAGTTCAGCTCCGGCGATAGCGCGGCATTCTTCAGGCTCGGCGCGAATTGAGCCCGTCCGGTACCGGGAAAGAAGAGATGGATCCGGGGCGATCTTTGGCTGAAGAGAAAGCGAAGCGCGGAGGTGCGGAGGCCGCAGAGAGGAGCGCTGAGGGGGGCATTGGGATTGAGAAATATGGGGATTGCCGCTCAGCTGGATGCTCGCGGAAAGGACGGGAGATTTGCGGCTTGCCCGGGAGCGGTCCGCGTGCGATGCTACGTTCGTGAATGAGATCATCTTTGAAGTGCGCGAGGACGAAATGGATGGCGGCTATGTCGCCATTGCGTTGGGTCACGCCATCGCCACTCAAGGGGACAGCGTCGAAGAACTGCGCGAGATGGTGCGCGACGCCGTGCGTTGCCATTTCGGCGATGCGTTGCCCGGTTCGATACCGCAGATCATACGCTTGCACTTTGTGCGCGACGAGGCTCTAACGATGTGAGAATTCCGCGCGACGTCAACGCTTCCGATCTCATCCGCGCCCTGCGGGGACTCGGATATGATAGCGTGCGGCAGGATGGGTCTCACGTCCGCCTGACGAGCGCCGTGGGTGGAACCCACCATGTCACTGTTCCAAATCATCGCCCGCTGAAAACCGGCACCTTGCTGGGCGGTGTGTTGAAACCCGTGGCCGCCCATCACGGGCTTACGGTTGAAGCATTGCTCGCCAAACTTGACTTGTAACGTTTGCTGGGTCCTGCAAAGTTAGAATCACTCGATGGTAAGCAGGGAAGGAGGGAAGATTGATTTTGGATTTTGGATGGGAAGAGGGCTGCGCGCTGGGACTGAGGCGCATTTTGGCTGGGAGAAAGCGAAACGCGAAGGTGCGGAGGCCGCAGAGAGGAGCGCTGAGGGCCTGGGTTGGAGAAATATTGGGAATGGCAGCCGCGCCGGAAGGCTACGACTTGATTGTTTCGCTCAGCGTCTGTCTCCGCGGCCTCCGCACCTCACTCAGCGTTGCACTTCTATCCAATGGGCCGTATCTTTTCCTGCCAACGTCGAACCGGAGAGAAGAAGAGAAGGGGAGCCGCACACGGTGCTTGACTTTGGCGGGGATCGTGTCTAACCATCACAGCACAGTGCAAAGTGAAACCATGAAATGGACCGTCCTGTTAGTTATTGCGGCGATGATTGTGATCGTGTTTCTGTTGAAACGGGGCGGTGAGATTCCGGCCGCGGAGGCGCGGGATCAATTGCAACAAGGAGCGGTGGTCATTGATGTGCGCAGCCCGGGCGAATACAACGGGGATCACCTGCAGGGAGCGATCAACATTCCGCTGGATGTGATCGAAAGCGCGGTGCCGCAGCGGGTGCAGGACAAGAGCCAGGTGTTGTTGCTGCACTGCCAGAGCGGCGTGCGCAGCGCCATGGCCATGCGCAAATTGAAAGCCATCGGCTACACCAACGTCTTCAATCTCGGCTCGTTGGAGCGCGCCAGGGACATCGTCGGCAAGACCCGTCCGTGAATTGAGCCGCCCACGATGGGCGGTGAT
>CAIVSK010000235.1 GCA_903908495.1 Akkermansiaceae bacterium | reverse complement strand
GCCTGTGAAGCCGATGGCTCCGATGACAGCGGCGGCGGCTAGCAATTTGACGAAAGTCCAGAGGCTCATCGGCGATTCATGGCTCAGAGACCTTTTCCTCGACGACACCGCCTGCAACCTGTCCTCGCTCAACCTGCTGCGCTTCAAACACGCCGACGGCTCGTTTGATATCAACCGCTTCCGCGCCGCAGTGCGCATCTTCATCACCGCACAGGAAATCCTCGTCGATAACGCCAGCTACCCAATCAAGAGCATCACTGAAAATTCCCATATCTTCCGCACCCTGGGCCTCGGCTATGCCAACCTCGGTGCCCTCATCATGAGCTACGGCCTCGGTTACGACAGCGACGAAGGTCGCGCTCTGGCCGGCGCCATCACCTCCGTGATGACCGGTCACGCCTACGCATGCAGCGCGGAAATGGCTGCCGTGTTAGGCCCGTTCAGAGGTTATCGCGACAGCCGCTGCAGTGGCGTGGAGCATCCGCCCGTGACCACCAACGAGCCGTCGATGCTCGCCGTCATGCACAAGCATCAGGCCGCCATCGAGCAGATCCAAGACGAACCCCGTTCCGCCCACATCAAACAGGCCGCCCGCTTGGAATGGGAGCGCGCCCTCGAATTGGGCCGCGCCCATGGCTACCGCAACGCCCAGGTAACCGTGCTGGCCCCGACCGGCACCATCGGATTCCTGATGGATTGCGATACCACCGGCATCGAACCGGAAATCGCTTTGGTCAAATACAAACTCCTCGCCGGCGGCGGCATGCTCAAAATCGTCAACCAAACCGTCGAACTTTCGCTGCGCAACCTCGGTTACAGCAAACCGGAAATCACTGCCATCCTCGCCCATATCGAACGTTACGATACCATCGAAACCGTCGTTGACGAGCAAACCGGTGAACCCGTGCGCAGCGGCCTCAAGGATCTGCATCTATCGGTGTTCGATTGTGCGTTTAAAGCCCACCGCGGTGCCCGCAGCCTCCACTACACCGGCCACATCCGCATGATGGCCGCCGCCCAACCCTTCCTCAGTGGTGCCATTTCAAAAACCGTCAACCTCCCCGAAACCGCCACCGTCGAGGAGATTATGCAAACCTACATCGAGGCTTGGAAGCTCGGCCTCAAGGCTGTCGCCATCTATCGCGACGGCTCAAAACGCAGCGCCCCCCTCAACACCCGCCAAACCAAGGATATGGGCGGCAGCGCCGAACCCGCCGCCGTCGTGGTGGCTGCACCGGAAATGTTGGAATTCGGCCGGCGCATCGCCGAGCTCAGCGCTGAAAACGCCGCACTGCGCCAGCAACTCGACAGCCCGCACCGCCGCAAGATGGCGGATACCCGCATGTCGCTGACCCATAAGTTCGAGATCGCAGGCCACGAAGGGTACATCACCGTCGGCCTCTATGCCGACGGCCAACCCGGTGAATTGTTCGTCCAAATGTCCAAGGAAGGCAGCACCATCGGCGGCCTCATGGACACCGTCGCCACCCTCACATCCATCTCCCTGCAATACGGCGTGCCTCTCGAACAAATGGTGAAAAAATTTGCCTATCAGCGGTTTGAGCCCAGCGGATTCACCAAAAATCCGGACATCCGCACCGCCTTCAGCATCACCGACTATGTCTTCCGTTGGATGGGCTGCCAGTTCATCAAAGGCTATCGCGAAGCCACTTCGCCGGATTCCTATCAGGAAGACCTGCCTATGCCCGAAATCACCGAAATGGAAAAGGCAGCCGTCAACCGCCCGGTGCGCGAGTTGAGCCGCACCGG
>CAIVSK010000234.1 GCA_903908495.1 Akkermansiaceae bacterium | reverse complement strand
TTAGCCCCGTGGCAGCGGGCGGTGGCGGCAATCCAGAGGTCGTTGTGGGATCGACGGCTGAGGAGCTTCTGCTGGCGCAGATGGGCGGCGATGCGCCCGAAGTGCAGGGCGGTTTCGAGATCCACGCCGACGACGCGGCGGTGCCTGAGAACTTCCATGGCCTCGTAAAGGCGCTGCTCGGACACCATGGCGGCCGCATCGAGAAATTCACCCGCCGCGATGGCCGGGACGATGAGGATTTCCGCGCCATGAGCCAGTAGCACCCGGTTCACCGGAGCCTCGCGGCTGCCGCGGGCCCGGAACTCGTCGATCAGAACGGTGGTGTCGATGCAAATCATGTGGGGCTTTCCACCTCCCAGTCCGTGGAACTGCGATTGTGGCGGAGGATTTGTTCCATCCGCCCGGCATCGGCCTCATTGCCGATGGCTTGCCAGATGGGTGCTGCGGCGGCCACCGCCGAGGCGCAAGTTCCACTGTTGGCGGTTTGGATAAGCCGATTGATGGTCTTGGTGAAGGATTCCGACGGTCGTTTCTCGCGGGCCAACCGTTCGTACACCGAGCTTTCCACAGCGATGGTTTTGGTGCTCATACATGTAATTCTACATGTGGATCGCGGCGTGTCAACCGGGGGGCGGCACCAGGATTGGGCGCTGCGAGAAAATGCAGGAGTGCCTTGCCATCGGTGGTGGGCCGGGTATGGTGGCGGCGCAAAGCCACATGACACCGTTCTTGCGGAAAATTCTCGGGATGAACTGGGTGCTGATACTCGTAATGTATGGGCTTCTGATCTTTGGTGTGTTCATGATCGAGAGTGCGGCGCGCCATCTGCCGCTCACTGCCGATCAGAAAAGCCAGTTTGGCACGGCGGGGGTTTACTACGCCTGGAGCCAGAAAAACTGGATTGTGGTCGGCAGCGTGGCATTTTTTGGGGCGGCGCTGGTCGACTACCGGTGGATTCGCTGGCTGGGCATTCCGTTTTACGTGGTGAGTTTGGTTCTGATGTTTGTGGGCATGATGCAGCCCGACGCCGTCCAACCGGTGCGCCTGACCGTTCTCGGTCTGACGTTCCAACCGGCATCGCTGGGCATCACGTCGGGGATTTTGCTGATTTCCTGGTTGCTGCAGGATTTGCCCAAACTCCACCCGTGGCTCGGTTCGCCGCTGGCCCGTATCGCCACCATCGGGGTGCTGGCGGGTGTGCCGTTTCTGGTGGTCATGAAAATGGGCGACATGGGCTCCGCTCTGGTGTGGATCCCCGCTTCGCTCGTCGCGCTGTTGATTGGCGGCGTGCCGTACCGCTACCTGTCGTTTTTGGCGCTGATCGGCCTGATGCTGGTGCCGATCCTGTATTTTGTGGTGTTGCCGATGGTTTCCAAGCGCGGCCCGGCGCGCATCGATCTGTGGCTGCGCATGGTGCAGGGACAGGAGGTCGATGTGAGTGATGAGGGGTATTCCGCCCATTATGCCACCATGGCGGTGGGCAAAGCCGGTTGGAAAGGCGTCGGATGGAGCGCGCCGGCGGAACGCAACTCGCTGTTTGCCAAGGGCTATCCGTCGAAATACACCGCCCACAACGACTACATTTTCGTGGTCATCGGCGAGGAGTTGGGGTTTCGCGGCAGTTTGTTGCTGCTCAGCGCCTACGCATTGTTGTTAGTCCAGTGCCTGTTTGTGGCCTTTTACAGCCGCGACATGTGTGGACGCTTGCTGGTGTCGCTGATCATCGCGCTGCTCTTTGCCCACGTTTTCGAGAGCATCGGCATGTGCGTGTTGCTGCTGCCCATCACCGGCATCCCCTTGCCACTGGTCAGCTACTCGGGCACCTTCGTGGTGATCTGTATGTTTCTGTTAGGACTGGTGCAGAGCGTGTGGATCCACCGCAACCAGCGGCCCGCCCTGCAATTGAAGCCGGAGCAGGCATGACGCCTCAGCCGGCCTCGCAGCCACTGCCGAGGCCGTCGGCGTCCTCGGTCACGTCGTCGGCTTCGAGGGCGATGCGGGTGTAGATGCCCTGGATATCCTGCCTGCTCAGGGCGAGGGATTCGAGGCTGGCGAGGAGGTGCTCGGTGAAGCGGCGCAAGTGGGCTTTGGTGATGCCGTGGCCGTGGTGGACGTGGGCCAGCGGACGGCCGGAATATTGCAGCGGTCCGCCCAGTGCCGAGGTGAAAAACTCCACCTGCATGCTGCGCAGTTTCTCCATCGGAATGTGGGCGAAAAACGGGCTCAGCTGCGGATCGGCCAGCACGCGGTCATAGAAAATGCCGATCAGGCGGGTGACCCCGGCCTCTCCGCCGACCCGTTCGTAGAGTGATTGCGTTGGCATGGCGGCATTCTATACCCGAGGGGGGGCTGCACGGCAATGGCAATCACCGGCTGGCAACGGTCGCACGCATGACCGGATGCGGCAGCAGGAAAAATTTCCTGCGGGCGGCGGCCCGCGGCGGGCTCAGAACGTCACGCGCAGCAGCATGCCGCCGACGAATTGGTTCTTCGATCCGTAGTAGGCGGTGTCAATGTCGTCGCTCAGCGCGATGGACCATTTCACAAACGGCGACAGGGTGGCGTTGTGGGTGAAGCCCCAATCGAGCGCCAGCTTGGTGGTTAGAGCGGTCAACTGCCCTTTTTCGGCGAGGTAGCCCAGGGCGGTGCCACAGTTGAGGGCCAGGCAGCTACTCAGCGCGAAACGCTTGCCGAGGGAAAATTCCGAGTAGCCGTTGTTGTTGCCTTCGACGCTCTGGAAGTAGATCAGCGAGGTGTCGATGCCCAAGACTTGGCGCGCCAGGCCGAAGTACACTTCCTGGGTGTTGCGCGTGTTGTCGGTGGAATCGAAGTAGCGGTAGATGTAGCCGATGGAGCCGGTGAGCTGGCCGAAATCCTTGGATATCTGGCCGTAGAGGTCCAGTTCGCTCGCATCTTGGTTGGGACTGCCCAGTCCGGGCACCGAATTGTCCTTGAACGAGCCGTACCAGACCCCGGCGCTCAGGCCCACGCCCTGCACTGCGGCGGTCACATCCGCGCCGGTCTCGACGAGGTTCTGCCCGAGATTGAGGCCGCGGAACAAATACTCGTTAGTATAGCCGGCGTGGATTTCATATTCGACTTCCGCCATCGCGTTGCCAGCCACCAAGGCTGCGACAGCGGTCAAAGCGACAAGAGGTTTACAGGAGGTGTGCATCGGGTGGTGTTGGGTTCGGTTGCGGCTTGCTTGCGGATTTTGAGGGAATCACTGCCCACCCCGTCGCAGGGCGGATGCAATTCACTTGAAAGTCTGCCAGTCGTGAGGATTTGTCCAACCTTTTCTAGCGGCGGGGAGGTCGCCGCGGCTGCCAGTCGCTCTGCTGCACCCCGCCTTGCCAACGCTCCGGAGGAATTGGATTTTGTCGGTAATGAAATTGGCACGCAGTTTGCTAAGGGTGATGTGCAGTCGTGGTCACGGGGGTCTCCCGTGGCGGCGCCAGCGCAACGACCAACCCCCAACCAACATTCCGATGATCCATCGATACCTGTACAAGCCCAGAGTTATGAAATGTCTAACGCCCCTTATCGCCGCCTGTCTGACCTTCGGTGCCATGGCACCCCATGTCTTGGCTCAGGACGCAACCCCACCGGCACCCACGCCAGCAGCGACGGCACCTGCACCAGCTGCAGCTGCACCGGTTGCGGCGGCACCGGCAGACGCTGCCGCAGCGGTGCCTAAAGACGCCACCCTGGAGCAACGGGTCGCCGATATGGAGCAGTACTTCAACAATGTTGCACCTGGCCCGGCGGCCACCGCCAAACCCGAAGAGCAATACAAGTCCAAGCTCGCGGGTCTGCCCGGCCCCGGTCACAACGGCTTCATGATGATTTGCGCCGCGCTGGTGCTGTTCATGACACTGCCCGGCCTGGCCTTGTTTTACGGCGGCCTGGTGCGCCGCAAAAACGTCCTCTCAGTCGTGGCGCAATGCTTCGGGTGTGCGGGTTTGGTCACCATTCTATGGGTGGTCTGCGGCTATTCGCTGGTCTTCGGCGAACACCCTGCCGAAGGTGCGCCCGCTTGGGCTCCTTTTCTCGGGAGCCTGAAATATTGCTTCTTCGAGGGCGTGGACAGTTTGCCTAATACAAACTACTCCGCCTGGATCAGTCACAATGTGTTTGCGATGTATCAGTTGATGTTTGCCATCATCACCCCGGCCTTGATCGTCGGCGCGATTGCCGAACGCATGAAATTTTCCGCCATCATGCTCTTCATCACCATCTGGATGTTTGTGGTTTACTTCCCGCTGGCACACATGGTCTGGGGCTTCGACGGCCTGATGAACGGTGTCTGGAACGGCAGTGCCAAGATCGCGGCCATTGACTTTGCCGGCGGCACGGTGGTTCACATGTCTTCAGGTTGGAGCGCGCTGGTGCTGTGCTTGATCCTGGGCAAGCGCAGAGGCTTCGGCAAGACGGTCATGGCTCCCCATAGCATGGTGCTCTGCGCCATCGGTACCGGTATGCTGTGGGTCGGTTGGTATGGCTTCAATGCCGGTTCCGCCTTGGCGGCCGACGTGGTTGGCTCCAATGCCTTCACCACCACCACGGTGGCCACCGCAGTCGCCTGCTTCGTCTGGCCGGTTCTGGAATGGATCACCCGCGGCAAGCCCTCGATCCTGGGCTTTTGCTCCGGCGCGGTGGCCGGTCTGGTGGTCGTCACGCCATCCTGCGGTTTCATCACGGTCAAAGGCGCGCTCATCGTCGGCCTGCTCGCCGGTTCGGTGCCCTTGTTCTTCTGCACCACGGTGAAGAAAATGTTCGGTTACGACGACGCGTTGGATACCTTCGGGGTGCACGCCGCCGGTGGTACACTGGGTGCCATTCTCACCGGTCTGTTAGCGACCGGCAAGGTCAATGGCAACATCGCCATTGCCAACCCGGCAAACTTTGCCACCACCAATGGTTGTGCCAAGCTGGTAGCTGAAGGCGGCCTGGTGTTCGAACAGTTGAAAGCGGTGGGAATCACCATCGTGCTCGCTGTGGTCGCCACCACCGTCATCGCCTTCGCCATCAAGGCAGTTATAGGATTGCGGCCAACCGAAGAGAATGAAGAAGTCGGCCTCGACCTTAGCGATCACGGCGAGGAAGGCTACCACGAGCCTGCATAAGAATTTCATCGGATGTCTCAGGGTTGCGCCGGGGTGGGAAACTGCCCCGGCGCTTTCTTGTCTTCACTCGTCACCATCATCATCGGGGCTGGCCCCGTAACCGGTCACCTCCACCGTGATGAACGAGGGCTGATCCGCGGCACCCGGCCCGGGCTCAGATGGCCTCATCGCCGCCCCGCCGGCCGCGACGCCGGTGGCAGGCCCGGCCGCCACGGCTCCCGCTGCGGATGTTAGTGTCGTCACCGCCACGCTCACGGCAACGGGAGCACTGGCACCGGCGCTGGATCCGCCGGTGGCGATGTTTGCGGTATTGAGCACCAAATTGGCGGCGATGTTCAGATTGCCTGAAACCCGGATGCCGGCGTCACCCGCGTCAACCGTGCCTAACGGCGCAATCAGATCGACGTTGCCCGCTGGCACCCCTTTCACCGTGGCCAGCACGCCTATGCCGCCGCCCGTGGCCAACCCTGATAAGTCGGTTTGCACCGCGGCACTCTGCGGATCAATCAGGACCCGGGTCGGCGAGGCGGATTTGACCGTCTTGGAGGACGAGCCGGCGGCGATGTCACCCACCGATGACCAGATGAGCTCGTCGCCGCCGCGCAGCGTGAAGATCCGTCCGATGCCGATGCTGACGTTGGAGTTGGCGAAGATGGCGATATTGCCACCGCTCTCAGTGATGATGCCGGGTGGTGAGAGGGTGTTGCCGACCGCGCTGTTCGCCAATTCCAGACCGCCGCCGGGAATGATGATGGAAATGTCTCCGCCGTTGGTGCTGCGGATGTTGCGGGCCCGGGCCAGGATGTTGCCACCGTGCTGCTGCGTCCCAAACAACAATTCGATCGCCGCCCCGGCACTCCGGTAGTCGCCCGTCGCGGCATGTGCGCGGCCGGCATCCCGTAATATCCGATAAAAAACCTCCAGTGCCAGGCGGGCCTGGTCCTCGGCGGATAGATCGGCAAACACCACCCCCGGCGCGATAGTGTCTAGCAATTTTCCGCCTTCCGGCGTCAGCACGTCACGGGTGATGAAATCCGCCAGGTTCCAGCCGCTGTTGGCAAGTCCGGTGGCCAGCCCAAGCCCCGCGCTGACCGTCACTTCCGCGCCCGCAAACGGCAGATATGGGTTGCGTGCGTTGCCGATACTCGTGATGCCCGCGCCGGTTCCATCGGCCAGTCCCGATCCCGTTCCCAAATCGAGGTTGTGCCCTGCCAACACCTCAAGCGCCCCCGGCCCACTGATCTGGATGTCCCCCGCTTGCGGGCCGCTGCCGATGTTGACGCCGTTGCCTGGCTGTTGGGCCGCTATCCGCAGCGTACTGGCCGCTTGGTAGGGGGTTAGATCCTGCCCGCTAGCCACCACGCTGACGTCGCCCGCATGGACGTTCTGGATATACAGCGCGACGTCCGCAATGGATTGGCTGGCAAGCACCCGTGCTGGCTTCGGCGAAAATACCGTTAGCCCGGAGATGTCACCGCCGTCGGCATAGAGTCGCAGCGGGCTGGGGTCATTGAGATGCAGCAATCCGGCCGCGTGCAGCGCCTGTTCGGTTTGCAGAACATTGCCGAGCGTGCCGCCCGATTCGGCGAAGTGCTGACTGAGAAATGCCAGAAAATCCGCCCTTCCGGTCAGGCTGGCGCTGTTGGTGGTGCCGGCGATCTGCTGATAGCCAAACGGATTGCCGATGCCGGGAATGGCTGCCGGATCGGCGTCCGAGACGTTGATCGTCGAACTGCCCCAGGTGAGGGTCTTCACCCCGCCAAGGGTGACCACTCCGTTGGGTTGGAACCCGTTGATTGCGCCGCCGGCCAGCAACTCAAGCGTGCCCTGCGCCGAGGGTGCCAGCGTGAGATCACCGACCACGTTGATGGATCCATTGAACGCCGTGGCCCGCAGGCTGCCAGGCCGCAGCGCGAACAGGCTTTGAAAGGGTGCCGTGGAGGTTTCATCCAGACGCAGCCATGGCTTGTTAGATGCGGCCGAGAGCGAGGACAACTGCAGCTTGTTGGTGAACCAGCTCTGCAGCAGCGATATGGCTGCTCCCGTCGTCTGGCCGGGCAACGTGGCAGCGCTGCGCAAACTCACGTCGCCTCCCAGCGAGCCGACCGTGAGGTAGGCCTGGCTCGCGTAGGTCGCGAAATAACTCTTCTGCCAGAAAGAGTTGAGCAAACCACCCGGCAACAGGAATGGATTGGCCACCGGACCTAATAGAATGTCCCCGCGCGCACTCACCGTAAAGCCGCCATTGCCCACAAACAGGCTGGTTGGCAACTCGGTGTAAGCTGTCTCCTGGCCGCTGCCGATGTTCGACTGGGTCAACACCGAGCGGGTCGCATTGGTCACGATGCTGCCGCCGGCGGTTAGGGTTCCGTTGCCGCTCTCCACGTAGTAAACCCCGGCATCAATGTTGTTGCCGGCTGCCACGCTGAGATTGCCGCCGCCTAGCTCTAGCAGCTTCGCCGCGTCCGGCGCGGCGGCGATCGTCTGGCTGCCATCGGTATAACCCGGCATGCGGGCATTGGTGGGGATGACTGCATCCACATTGCTGATGTTGTGGCCCGCCACCAGCCTCACATCCCCGCCTCCCAGCGCCCCCACTCCTTGGAAAAAATTGCTGAAATCCACCCACCAGCTCGTCGAGGCGGCCTCGCCCCAGCGATTGACCCCGAACGCGCTGCTCGCCGCATCGACGTAGCCACGCCGATAGAGCCAGTTGTTTGGCATTTCCAGCTGGGAGTCCGCCACCCATTGGCCGCCCGCCAGCGTGAGATGCTCGATATTCTCACCGGCGTGGATGCTCACGTCGCCGCCGGCCATGCTGAAAATCGCGGCGGACGCCTGCTGGGCACTGCCTAACGACGAGTCCATGCCGTTGAGGCTCAGGCTGGGCAGGCGGAACACGCCGCCCATCGTCGGGTCCGCCACGCGGGTGCCGGCGGTGTAAATGGTGGCAAACTGGTTGAGCAGTTGCACGCTGCGTGCTGCATATATCTCGATGTCGCCGCTGCCGGTGCGGATCACTTGATAGCGATTGGCCACCGCCGACGCAGTCGTAGCGGACGCCCCGCTGCTGCTGGCGACGTTGGTGGCACTCTTCCCCAGTTTGAGCGACCCGGAGCCAGCCGCGAGTGGGGCGCCGGAGAGCACCTGCCCGAAGGCTGCCGCGCCAAGATCCGCCCCCGCCGCCAGCCGATAGGACCAGGATTGCGCGTTGACCGGCAGCAGCGCGCTTTGGCTCGTTAGCCGCGCACTCCACAGCCAGGTGGCATCACTGCTGGCAAGCGTGGGGCTGAACCCGTCACTCAGCGCGTTGTATAACACGATGTTCCCGGCGGCCCGTATCGTTAGGACCCCGGCCGCGCTTTTCGCCCCGAACCGATAGGTCGAAAGATTCCAATCGCTGGCGGTGGTGGATGTGGCGCTGCCAAGCGTGACGTCGCCGCTGCGGTTGATGATCTCCACACCGGCTGCAAGAACCAACGCGTCTGCAAGCCCGGAGTTGTTCGCGAGCAGGCGGTTGAGGATGGCGGTGTAGGTGGCAGTGGTCGTGCCTGCCGCACCAAGATAGTTGCTGGCATCGGTGCGTACCGTGCCCTGGACGCTGCTGGTGATGGATCCGCCGGAACTCGTTAGATCATAGGTTTTGTAGCCCTCCACAAGAATGCTGGAGGCATCAACAATCGTGCCGTTGATGGCCTTGACCGGCAGGTCTGAATTGGTGGCATTGCGCGGGGCCCTGATGTGCAGTTTGCCACTGAACCGGCCGTTGTAGGCGCTGGTTCCAGCGCTGTTGGCGCTGCCGCCAATCCTGGAGGCAACCGATAGATCAAGCACGGACCCGCTCTGAATGTCCACCGCGCCGCTGCCCGCCACTCCATTGAGCTGGCTGCCGGCTTCCAGGGTGATGGCACCGCCTTGCCCCGCACGATCGAAATCCAGCCCGGCCACCGTGAGATGGGCGCCACTTGCAACCGCTAGATCGCCATGCGCAGCCAGCCTGATGGTGCCGCCATTCGCACCGGACGCATCAATCGTGCCGATGACATTGATGGACCCCTGATCAGCCGCAAGCTCGAAGTCACGGGCGCTGGCCGTGCCGCCGATGGTCACATTGCCGGTGCGGACGCGAATCAGCTGGCTTTGCACCAGGCCGGATGCTGTCAGGCTGGCGCTCAAGTCGGCCAGCGTGGGCAGCGCGAGCACATCGAGTGACAGGCTGCCATTCGTGCCACCCGCGCCGCCACCGCCGAGGATTTTGCCCTCCATGCAGAAGGAACCCGCCGGTGTCGAAACGCTGAGAGTACCTCCATTGCCACCCAGGGCGGGGGCGGAGAGATTCAGCGTTGACTGCGGGTTCAAGCGGATGTTGCCAGCGGGCGCGGCAAGGTTGATGGTTCCCGCGCTCGTGACCTTGGTGACGTCTTGCAAGCGTTGTGTGGTGCCGGATACATCTAACAAGCCATTGACCGTCAGATCGCCGGCCGTGGCGCTCAGCGTGAGCGATCCGCTTGGTAGTGCGATGACGCTGTCGATAGAGATGCTGCCACCCGTGATTGTGAGAGCGGAACCCAGCCCCGACGCCAGTGCGTTGCCGGCAGCTTGCTGCGGCGTGGCGATGGATAGAATTCCACCCGCAGCGAGTGATCGGTTAGCGCCGCCGGTCCCGGTGACCATCGGCGTGTTGGCCGTCAGGTTGCCTTGGATGGCCAGGCCGCCACTGCCCTCCCCGCTGATGCCGCTGGCCGCATCCAGGGTGACGGATGCATAGCCATTGATCGCCAGATTGTTCCGGCCGAGCGTGATCACATCGCCAACCAGGGTGAGGTTGCCGAGGCCGGAACCTGCTGCCACATTGGATGAATCTGCAGCCGTGTTTTCCAACCGCAAATCCTTGGCGGCTATCTGCGTCGTGCCGCCGCCGGTATCCACCCCGCGGATTTGCCCGGCGCTCAGGGTCAGCTGGGACAACGTTGCCGTCGACCCGAAGCTGCCTGATCCATAAAGATCGATTGACCCATAACTCAGCAGCGTCAGCGCGGCCGCCTTTCCCAATGATTGCAGGGTGGTGTTGGAAACCACAAGCCCGCCGCCTGACAGCACCGGATTCGAGGTGCCGACAACCAGTGAAATGTTGGAGCAATCAAATTGATAGGAGTTTGCCTGAAGGCTGGCGGCGGAATCCAGTGAGATCCCTCCGGATGAATCCAACACAACGCTGCCACCGCTGAGTGTCGCATTGGAGCCAATGCTCAGAAGAGCTGAGCCGGCGCTCGTGATGCCAGTGCGCACGCTGCCGGCGTTGGGCTCCGCCGCTACCCGCAGCAGCGTGCCATTGCCGGCCAGTATCAGATTGCTAGACCCGGCGAAAAGGCCGCTGGCAGCCAACGCCGAGCCGCCATCAATGGTAATGTTGCCATTGGCGACCAGGATCAAGTCCTCCGCAGACAACTCGGCCCCCGCATTGCTTACGGTCAGATTGTTGGATCCAACCGCCACGGAATCCCCCGCGGGGCCGCTGCTACGCCGCCCGCCGATGAGCAGGGTCTCGGCAGCAAAGGACGTCAGCGTGCCGGAATCCAGATAGATCGTGCCCGCCACGCCGGTCCGCGGACCTGCGGTGATGACGGTGTCAAGCGGAGTGCTGATGTCGATGGCGGCACCCCGCCCGTTGGCGATGGCTGCGGATGCCACCGTGCCACGCAGATCCATTGAGCGGGTCGCTTCAAACACGAGGTAACCACTATCCGCAGGCAAACGAGGCACTGCCATGCCCGCGGCCTGCGCCGTTGCTGCTAGAAATGGGTTGGCCAGGTGGTCTTCATACTGGGCGCGGGAACGCACCAGCGCCGCCGGTGCCACCTCAAAGCGGCTGCTGATGGTTGGTACCTCGCGTGCCGAGTTGAGGCTGTTGAAGATATATCCTGACACAATGCTGGAGGAGTCCGGCATTTCCACTGTGGTGGAGCCACCTCCACCGGTGGGACTTACCAGCAGCGCGCCGGGTAGCAGGGCATAGCGCGCTGGCAGCAACGTGTAATACCCGGCAGCCAGCGTGTTGCTGCCGGCAAGATAGATCCGGTTTCCAGCCCGCAGCGATGGATTGGCATAGCCGCTGCCGCTGTTGCCGGCGATCAGATTCGCCGGGTCGCTGCTGGTGTTAAATTCCGCAACCGGCGCAAATGTCGACGCATATGTAGGAAGTATCGCAAAACGGGTGGTGGACGCGAGGATGTCGCTGGCTCCCCCAAGCCCCGCCACCCAGCGGTAGGCATAAAGATCGCCGCCACCCCGCAAATCAATGGTCGAACCGCTGGCCGTGGTTACGCTGGCTGCGGAGAGCACGATGGATTTCACCGGCGGCCCGCTGGTGGTGATGTCGACCCCATGCGGATCTATCCAGTTTGTGCCGTCGGTGCTAACTCCATAAGGCAGCGTGACGGGGTGCCCGGTGAGCGGATCAATGGCGGACACCGACGTCACGCTGCCGGTACCCAGCGTGAGGGTGCTGGTGATCGGAAACGTGGCGGCGGCCCCTGCGGACCATTCAACGGGCGTGGTGCCGGTGCCGTCCCAGCCGAGCAGAATCGTTCCGCCAGGCGCGCGCAGCGTGCCTTGCTGGCTGATGCTAGACGCATAAAGACTGAGCGTGCCCCCGGCCGCAAGTGGAAGGCCCCGGGTACCCGACCCACTCACCAAAATGCTGCCGGGGTGTGTCACTCCGCCAGTCAGATGATCGTAGGCGATGAAGCTGAGTTGCGACGCGTTGTTCGGATAGATGTGTCCCGCCCCCAGCGTGAGGTCGCCGGCAAGTTGCAGAGTGCCGCTGCCCCGGATGTCCCCATCAGCCGCGATCAGGCTGGCACTGCCGATCTGTTCGAGCGACAGCTGGCCGATATCTATCAAACTCGCGGTCACCGTCAACCTGCCGGCACCCACCGCGGGCCGCGCGCTGGCCCCAAGCTGGCCGCCAGCGCTGCCTGGCAGCACGACGGCTTGGGCTTGGCCCAGCGTGACATGCGGGGCGGCCAAGCTCACCGAAGCGTCGGCAACAAGGAAGCCGCCCGACGCTACATTGAGTTCCTGCCTGGCGGTTAGATCCACCGCCCCGCTGAAGGCAACCACCCCATTCAACGTGAGCGAATCGAATCCACCCGCAGTGAATGAATCGAGCGCGAAATGTCCACCATTACCTATCACCGTGCCGATGGGGCCGCTCACGCCCGCCGCCGTCTGCGTGACAGTCAGGTTGACTGTTGACGCCGGCACGCCATTGCCCGTGGGGTCAAAAACCCCTGAGGCAAGCACCAACGAACCGCCCAGCGCGGTGCTCCCACCCGCGTTGGCCAGCAGCGTGCCCGCACCATATAACAACTCACCGCCACTGAGAACGATAGTGCCGCCGTCGCTATCAACCTTGACCGGCACACTCGCCAGATTGCCGGGATCGGAGGTCAAACCGCTGGATTGCAGGATCGGGCTGGCATTCGCGGTGACGGTGGTGGTTGCTATATCCAGGGTGGCGCTGGTGCCGGAGGCGTCGAGCACCCCGCCATTGGCAACCGCAATATTGCCAGCGATGCTGATGGTTCCACCAGCCCACACCTTGCCGCTGCGGCGGCCATAGGCGTCAGGTGCCGGAACCGTGCTGCCAGCAACTGATAGAAGAGCGCCGGAACCAAGATAGGTTGTCACCTCCGGGTCCGGCAGCCCCGTGCCAAACACAGAGGTTGAGCCGCCTGTGACGGAGATGGTTCCCCCTGCCGCAATGATCGTGCCAAGGATGGCCACTGTGCCGCCAGACACACTTACCGAACCGCCCGCATCCGTGATGATCCTCGCGCCGTCGGCCACAACGACGTCACCAATCTCCACCGTGGTGAGATCCTTCACCCCGGGTGATGTTAGAGTCAGATTGACCGGCGGCCGGGTGCCGGGTATGTCTTGAGTCACCTGCAAGATCGGCAAATTGCTCCCAACCGGAGTATTGAGCGCGCCGAAGCTTTCCACCACAGGTTCAATGCGGGTGCCAGCCGTGACGAGGACTCCCGGGCTGAGGCCCACGCCCAGGCCTGTGAGTTTGAAATTGCTGAACCCTCCCTGACTGAAAAATCCGGGGTTCAGCAATAACGTGCCGACCTCGCTGCTGGTTCCGCCTATCTGGATTCGGGGGGCTAACAGACTGAGCGTGCCACCTTTGGCTCCTGAAAAGCCACGCATCGTTGCATCCATGGTTAGCGTGCCCCCAAGCACCGTGTGCTGGCCAGGGTCCTTGCCTGCGGCGATGTTGATGACGCCACCGTTGCCGAAGGTGCCCTTGCCTAACGAGTTTAGCAGATAGCCACCGGAGACGTCGATCAAGCCACCCGCCTGCAGATTAGCCGTATACGCTGCCAGAGTCACGCTGCCCCCGGCCAGTGCCAGCGGGGCAGGGGTCGTGCCCTGCAGCGTCCTGTCATCAATGATTGTGCCGGCGCTGCTGAGCACGGCGTGCTGGCCTAATGTGAGCAACCCGCGTCCGGCGTTCACTGCGGGTGTGCTCGCGTCGGAAGCGATCGAGGCGCTCTGATAGCTTGTTAGGTCAAGCGCCGTCAACGCGACCGATCCTCCTGGAGCGTAGATTGTTCCCTGCACGTTGATGTTGGCGGCCGTCAATGAGATGCCGCCGCGCATGCTGGCATTGAGCGTGACGTCTTCCGGCAGGACGATGTCTCCACCTTCATTGAGAACCGTGAGGTTGCCAAATCCATGGCTGGACAGCAGCGCCGGTGACAGATAGATCGTGCCGCTGCGCGCCGCGTCAAGTGCCGGTGCCTCTCCATTCGGGTTCAAGCTGAAATCCGCGGCGGGTGGCTGGCTGGCCGTGCCGAAAATCACTCCGGGCCGGGTTGGCGAGTAGGTATAGATCGTGGATCCAGACAGGATCTGGGCCTGCAAGTTCAGGCTGAGTGAGGCGGCGGCGGGCAACTGGCTGGTGGTATCGGTGGCGCGGGATTGCCGCGTGCCCACCACGCTGGATCCGCGCAGGGTTCCATCTAACACGAGTTCGGGGGTTGAGATGGCGATCGATCCGGCAGCCGCGCCGCTGGTGTAACCTGCCTGATAGGTCCGGCTCCCGGGGGCCAAGGCTTGCTTAAAACTCTCCGTCACCCCCCACTTCGAGTTGTTGAAAGTGGAAACACCGGTGAATGCCCCGCTGTAGAGTTGGTCGGGAGTCGCGCTGGCGATATCCACCAAATGGCCATTGGCCCACACCCGGGTGGTCTGTACGGTGGCACCGGTGAAATTCGTCCAACCGCCCGAGACGTCGAGCGTCGCACCGCCCCGTACGACCACGGAGCCCCCCGCGGCGAGATCCACCGAGCCGCCTGCGGTTGAGAGTTGCGCTGCATCCCGCTCGATGAGGCCCAGATAGCCGCCCACATCCGCCAGCGGAGTGCCGACCCAAGCCCGCCCGTTATAGGTGCCTGTTAGGCTGGAGTCGACCACGATGGTGTCGCCGCGCAACACCCCAGCGCGCTGCAGCGGGGCTACGGCCAACTCGGACCCGCGCAATGTCACGCTTAGGAAGGTCTGCAGCACGGATGCGGTGGCATCCGCCGTGCCGGCCACATTGATGAGAGCGTTGTCGTCCAGATAGATCTGCCCGCTGGCATGCACAAACGCGGAGGGGCCGGTGGCAAGCGCCGTCCATGCTCCAGCCTGCAACGACACCTTGGCACCGGGCGCGAGGATGACCGCACCGTTTGCCAGATGGATATTGGTGCCCTGGGCAAATATTTGCGAGCTCAATGCCAGTTCGGTGCCGGTCGCCAGGTCCGTGCTTTGATAGTCGGGAAGGACCCGCGTGAGGCTTCCACCGCCCATGAGCACGCTTCCGGCAGAGTTATAGTTGAATGGCGTGCCGGTGGTGGAATTCGCCGCGTCGTAGGTCAGGTTGGTTGTGGCCGCGTAGTTGGCTAGCAGCCGCACACTTCCGTTCAGCGCCACCGACGTGGAGCTCTCGAGGATCCCCAGTTGGTAGACGTCCTTGCCGGCCAGCGTAATATTGCCCAGAGCCGCCTCGAGGAGGCCGGAATGGGTTACGCTTCCGGCATAGGTGGCGAGCGTGGATGCCGGATCGCTCACCGCGCCGACGTACACGTCCAGGCCGCGGATCGCCGGGTCGGCACTCGCGTGTGCCACCAAGCCGACTTGCAGGCCGGCCGCCAGAAGGGTTTGGCCGTTAGGTGTGGTGATGGTTCCCGCATTGGTGACATTGGCTCCGGCGAGGATGACACAACCTCCGTTGCCGTCGGCACTCACCGGACTGGAAATCCGGCTGCCGGCCTCCACGGTGATATCGCCAATCTTTCCCAGGCTGAGCCCATCAAAAAGAAATTGGCCGGGATGGCTCAGCAACCCGTTGGCAATCAGCGTGTCGTTGATGGGTATGGCCGACACAGCCAGAGTATGGGCATTGACCTGGCTCGAGCCGCCAAAGATGATGCCGTTTTGATTGATGATATAGACCTGGCCGGCGGCGTTGATAGAGCCGAGGATCTGGCTCGGGTTGCCGCTCGGGTCGCTGACCTTGTTAAACGCGATCCATTGGCTG
>CAIVSK010000233.1 GCA_903908495.1 Akkermansiaceae bacterium | reverse complement strand
GTGCTCATCCTCATCATCGTGGTGCTCTGCGTCGCCCAAACCCAACAGGCAACCGGCCGCAGCGCCAGCGACCTCGCCCTGGCCCAACAACACCGCAGCCAGCGCATCGCACAGCAGGCCCGCGTGCAAGAGGATGCGACCCTGCGCGGGCAGCTCGCCGCCGCGGAACAACTCACGTCCGAGATGGAGGAAAAGGACCGCCAGCTCGCCGAGTTGCGCAAGCGCGAGGAGTCCACCGGCCCGGCGGCCATCGCCCTCGCCGCCCGCCTCCGCCAGCAAAACGCCGATCTAACCGCTCGCACCGCCGCCAAACGCCTTGAGCTGCCCGCACTGCAAACCGCCATCGATCAACTCAAGCGCGACCTCGAACAGCGCAACGCCAAACCTAACAACCAAGCCCTGCCCATCGCCATCCGTCCCTCCGGCGGCGGGTTTTCCACCCACCACGAGTATTTTTTCATCGAACTGAGCGGCCCTTCAGTGATCATTCACAACAGCAAGACCGACAAGCCGCGCCTGCCCGCCGCCAGCATCGGCAGCGACGCCACGCTCGACGCGTTTCTCACCAAGGTGCGGGCCACGCCCAGCGCCGCGCTGGTATTCTTGCTGCGCGACGACGGTTGGCCTAACTACAACCGCGCGGCCGGCTATGCCGAAAGCCGCTTCGGCCTGCTCACCTCGAAACTGCCGTTGCCCGGCACCGGCGAACTCGACCTCGGATTGTTCAGCAACCCCTAACCCACCGCCCCCCCCAACCTCAACCATGGCCAAACGCAGACCCGCCGGCGCGTCCGAACTCCCGTTCGTGGCGCTGATGGACACCATGACCAATGTCGTCGGGGTGCTCACCATCGTGCTGGTCATGATCGGTATCAGCCTCGCCAAGGCGGTTAGAAAAGTCCTCGCCGAACTGCCCGCCGCATCCCTCGAACAAATCCAAACCGCCCAGGCCCAACTCGACGCGGCCACCGCCGCCAAAGACGCCACCCGCAACCAACTCGCCGCCATCCGGCGCGACCCGCACACCGATGCGAAACTCAACGCCGAATTGATTGCCGACCTCGCCAGCCAGGAACCCAGCGCCACCGACAAAACCCTCCAACCGGTCGATCTGGATGCCCTGCGCGCCGAACAAGCGAAATTGGAAGCCGATCTCAAGGCGCAAACCGACGCCGCCAACCGCCTGACGGCCGAGCGCAGGCAACTCGCGGGTTTATTGGAAAAGACGCCGCAACTCAAGCCCGCGGCCCGCAAGGTGGTTAGAATGCCGGAGGCTCGCGACATCCCGTCCAGCGCCAACATCTATTATGCCTATGTGATCGGCAGCCAGATCCATTTGCTCGATCCCATCTCGGCGAAAAAGGCGGTGATGGACGAGTTCCAGCGGGAATCGCGGCACTTGATCCATCAGATCATCAAGGTGAAGCACGTCAAAGACCGGGTGATCTACGACCAAGCCAAGGTGGTCGCCTTCTTCGCCACGCTCAACTTCAGCGTGCGGGGCCAGAAAATCACCGTGCCCGCCAACCCGACCTCGACCCGATTGGCGATCCATATCGCCATTGATCCCGCCCAGGGCGGGGTGACCATTGCCGACCCGGTGGCACCGAATTCCGCTTGGCCACAACTCTGCGAACGGTTCCGCTCGTGGCCCCGCGGCGTCTTGATCTTCCGCGTCCGACCGGACGCCTTCGCCACCTACCTCCGCGCCCGCGAGGTCGCCGACGCCCAGCGCCTCCCCTGTGGTTGGGAAATCGAAGGCGGCAGCGAATTTGACGTGGCCCTCGACGAGTTCGAAGTCAACCGTCTCGAGACTCCGCCGCCCCAGCCACCGCCCCAGCCACCGGCCACGCCGCAGGGCCCGCCCGAGCCGCCCCCGCCGAAACGCCGCCTCGATTGAGCGGTGCCTTCACGGAGAGTGGGCATCCTGCCCACATTTGCCCATGAGATGTGCAATAGATAGCCGCCAGGCGGCTGCCCTTGCCCTGTGCATGGGGTCCATGGCGGCGGGACGCCACCTCTCCTTGAGGGCGGCCACTCGCCCCCGCATGGCGGCGGGCAGAATGCGCGTGCCACAGGAGGTCCGGGCATTCAGCCTGGGGCATCTAATCACTTCTTCTCTATTTGTCTGTCACCCTATACTGAATCACTTCTTCTCTATTTGTCTGTCACCCTGTACTGCTGTCTTCCATCAAACAGCGCGATACTGCCGGTATCGGGTGAGCGCCCGAATATTGCAAGGACTGCCCAAAAATCTCGGTATCCTCGGTTGATGATGCCTCGTCTATTCCTGCCATCCCTGAGTTTCATCGCGGCGCTGAGCCTCGCCGCGGCACCGCTTTCCGCCGCCGCCCCGCACCCGTCGCTGCCGGGTCCCCGCGTGCCGGACGGGCTCGGCGTCAACATCCATTTCACCGATCCGCTGGCGGGCGAGATGGAGATGCTGGAATCCGCCGGCTTCCGCTGGGTGCGGATCGATTTGCTCTGGCAATCCATCGAACGCGAGCGCGGCAGCTATGACTTCTCCGCCTACGACCGCCTCGTCGGCCACTTGGAAAAACATGGTATCAAGGCGCTTTTCATCCTCGATTACAGCAACCACCTCTACGAGCAGGACGCCTCCGTGCAAACCGAGCCCGGCCGCCTCGCCTTCGCCCGCTGGGCCGCCGCCACCGTCAAACACTATCAGGGCCGCGGCTATCTGTGGGAATTCTGGAACGAACCTAACGGCGGGTTCTGGAAACCCCTGCCCGACCCCGCCGCCTATGCCGCGATGGCCCGCACCGCAGCCGCCGCCATCCGCGCGGCGGCACCCGCCGAGGCGCTGCTAGGCCCGGCCACCTCCGGCATCGATTTTCCATTCATCACCACTTGCTTCGAGCGCGGCGTGCTCGCGGACTGGGACGCGGTGAGCGTGCACCCGTACCGCCAGAACGAACCCGAGAGCGTTTTGCCGGAATATGGCAGGCTCCGCCAGGCGATCCGCAGCGCCGCGCCAACCGGCCGCGACATCCCGATCATCTCCGGCGAGTGGGGGTACTCCGCAGTCTGGCAAAACCACGACGAAGACGCCCAGGGCCGGTTGTTAGCCCGGCAATTCCTCACCAACCTGTCGCAGCGCGTCCCGCTCTCGATCTGGTACGACTGGCGCGACGATGGCACCGACCCCAAGGACGCGGAACACCATTTCGGCTGCGTCGGCCTGCCACAACACGAGGCCGGCCAAGCGGTCCTGCGCGTCAAACCGGCCTATCAGGCAGCCAGCACGCTCACCACCACGCTGGCCGGCCAGCACTTCATCCGCCGCCTGGCGCTCGGTGCCAGCGACGACTGGGTGTTGTTGTTCGGCGATGACCGGCAACTCGTCGTCGCCTGCTGGACCACTGCCGACGCGCCCCGCAAGATCCGCCTGGAGACCGCCGCAGCGGCCTGCCGGTCCCGCAATCACCTCGGCGGCGAGGTGGCATCCCTGGCTGCCAGCGGCGGCGCGATCGAGCTCACCTTGAATGCGGCACCGCGCTACCTGAGCTTTGACGGTCTTGATAGCACACTGTTGAACTGCCCGGCTCCGCCCACCTTCAGCTGTGAAGTGGTCCGGGCGCCGGGAGGCGTGATCGTCGTCGCCGTGGATAATCCCGACGGCGACGCGTTCTCCGGTGAGCTCAGACTAACGGGAGCAAACGGCGGCGCGCCGCTGCCGATATCACTAACAACAGGAAGCACCTCCAAGCAAGTGCGCTTCGGGACCCACACGCCCGACAACCTGAGCACCGAAGCCGGGCTCGAGATCTGGCTTGGCAAGCACCGCATCATGTCACAACCGGCCCGCCGCTATGGGCTGGGTGACACCGACCTGTTATCCCACTGCGCGGCCACCGGCGATGGCGATGCCAAGGTGGCGTCCACCCAAACCATCGCCGCGTTCAAGGGTGCCCCGCCGCTGCCCGGCTTCGATGCGCCGGTTTGGGAAATCACCTGCCGCTTCGAACCGGGTTGGCGGTTTTCCACCATCGTGCCTCAAGCCGCCCGCTCCATCCCGGGCCGCCCGTCGGCCTTCGGCATGTGGGTTTGCGGTGATGCCAGCGGCGTCGGCCTGCGCTTGCGGGTGCGCGATGCCAATGGCCGCACCTGGCAGCCCGACGGCGGATCGGTCACCTGGCGCGGCTGGCATCACGTCAGCTTCCCCCTCGCCAGCGGCACCGCGCACTGGGGCGGGCAGGGCGATGCCGCACTCGCCTATCCATTGCAGTGGGAGGCGCCTGTCCTGATAGACAACCTATCAAAACAAGCACTCCCTGCGCGCCTGCTGGTCACCGCGCCCACACTGGTGGAATGAACGCCCATCCCTACAACAATAATGCCATGAAGCCCCTGCGGATTCTCCCCTTGTTAGCCGTACTGCTTGCCTCGCTCCATGCCGCGGGCGCCGCGCCGGCGGACGCCGCGTGGCAAGCCCGGGTCGAGGCCGATTGGCTGCTGCAGGACGCCCGCCGGGTAACCACGCCAGGGGCGGCAGTCAGCCCGGCGGCGGATGCGACGGGTGGCGTGGACGGGGTGAAAACCGGCCACTGGGGGTTTCACACGGATTGCGAAAACAACCCGTGGTGGCAGGTGGATCTCCAACAACCTGTCAAACTCGGGCGGCTGATCCTCTGGAATCGTTGCGATCCGGGCATGGCGGACCGCAACAAGCACATCCAGGTGTTAGGATCGGAGGACGGCAAGACATTCAAGCTGCTCTATCAACATGATGGCACGCCGTTCCTGGGCTTCCCGGACCAGCTGCCCCTAACCATTTCCCTGCCGGCGGTCACCGCGCGCTATCTGCGCCTGACCCTGCCCGGCACCAGTTACTTTCATCTCGACGAAGTGGAGGTGTTCGCGGCGGACTCGACGCTAAACCTCGCGCTGGGCAAACCCGCCACCCAGAGCAGCGTCAGCCCGTGGTCGGTGGCACACCTCGCGCCCGGCGCCGCCCCCGCCCTACCGCTGGCCACCCTGCTGGAGCGCGGCCGCAAGCTGGCGGCGAGTCTGCGCCGCCTCGGCGCAAACACCGATGAACCCGAACGCGTGCTGCGCGAAATCGCCAGCCTCGACGCCACCGGCGGGCTCGACGCCGACGCCCGCCGCGCGCTGTACCTGCGCGCCCGCTGGACGCTGCGCGCCATGGCGCTCACCAATCCCCTGCTCAACTTCGACTCCATTTTGTTTGTCAAACGCGCCCCCGGCATGTTTCCGCACATGAGCGACCAACACTACGGCTGGTGGGCGCGCGCCGGCGGCGGCATTTGCGTGCTCGAGGACTTCAAGTCCGGCAACCCCCGCGTGCGCTGCCTAACCAACGATATGCCGCCCGGCAGTTTCATGGGGCCGGACTTGGCGTACGATGGCAAGAAACTGCTGTTTGCCTATTGCCAATTCCATCCGGAGCTGGCCGCCGAAACCAACAAGGCCGACAAGGCCCGCGTGCCCGCCGACGCATTCTATCACATCTACGAGATGAATGTGGACGGCTCCGGGCGCCACCCGCTCACCCACGGCAAATACGACGACTTCGATGCCCGCTATCTACCGGGCGGCGCGCTGGCGTTTGTATCGACCCGCAAGGGCACCACCATCCAGTGCAGCGACTGGTTCTCCGAGTCGACCCGCGACGCCGACCATCCTGATAGTTATGTGCGCTGCGGCGGCGACAACTTCCGACCGGTGCCGGTGTTCACCCTGCACGGGATGGATGCGGATGGCAGCCACCTGCGCCCGCTCTCCGCCTTCGAAAACTTCGAGTGGACCCCGAGCGTCGCCAACGACGGCCGCCTGCTTTACACCCGCTGGGATTACATCGACCGCTTCAACGGGCATTTTTTCAGCCTGTGGTCGGCCAACCAGGACGGCGGCAACCCGCAACTTGTCTATGGAAACTACACCACCAAACCCCAGGTCAAGATCGAGGCGCGCGCCATCCCCGGCTCTTCCAAACTGGTGTTCACCGCCGCCGCCCACCATTCCATCTATGGCGGCACGCTCTGCCTGCTGGACCGGAGCGCCGGCACCGAGGGCGATGCGCCCATCACCCGCCTGACTCCCGACGTGCCGTTCCCGGAGACCGAGGCCAACGTCGACCAATACTATGCCAACCCGTGGCCACTGTCCGAGGAGTTTTTTCTCGTCAGCTGGTCGGACCTGAAACTGCCGCCGCATTGCCGTGCCACCGACGAGCAAAACCCGCGCAACGCGACCGGCATCTATCTGTTGGATGCGTTCGGCAATCTGGAATTGCTCTATCGGGATGCTGATATCTCGTCGGCATCGCCGACGCCCATCGCCGCGCGGCCCTGCCCGCCGGTGCAGGCGAACCTCGCCGAGCACAGCGCGCCGCTAGAAGGCCGCGTGCTGGTGCAGAATGTAGCCCGCGGTCTAACCGGCATCGCGGCGGGCACGGTCAAGGCGCTGCGGGTGGTGGCGGTGCCGCCGAAGGTGCAACCGCAGATGAACCAACCCAGTCTCGGGGTGTCGGCTGAGGATCCCGGCAAGTTCGTGCTGGGCACGGTGCCGGTGGAAGCGGATGGCTCGGTGAATTTCCGCCTGCCCTCGGGCGTGCCGGTGTTTTTCCAAGCGCTGGATGGCAATGGCGTGGCAGTGCAGACGATGCGCACCCTGACTTATGTGATGCCGGGCCAGACGTTGGCGTGCATCGGCTGCCATGAAAACCGCGAGGCCTCGCCGCCCGCCGGCCAACTGGCCCTCGCCGCCACCCGCGCCCCCTCGCCCATCACTCCGGGCCCCGACGGATCCTGGCCGCTGCGCTTCGACCGGCTCGTCCAACCGGTGCTCGACCGCTACTGCGTCGAGTGCCATCAACCCGCTGCCAAGGACGCGCTGGCCGCCAAACTCGACCTGACGCCGTCGCGGGCCTATGACTCGCTGCTGGGCTTTGCCGACGGTGATTTGAAAAAGCACGCTTTTGAGCGCGACGTTTCTCTGCCCGGCGATGGCACCGCTGCAAATAGCAAACTCTGGCAATTGCTTGCCCGGCCAGACCACCACGCCGGGGTCACCCTCGATGCTGAAAGCATCCAACGGCTGCTGACCTGGATGGACACCTATGCGCAGCGCAGCGGCCACTACAGCGCGGAACAGGAGGCACAGATCACAGCCTTCCGGCGCGACTGCGCACCGTTGCTGCGCGAAGCCCCGGCCAAATGACCTCCAGAACCCGGCGTTTGACCAGAGATTGACTATCAGATACAAAAAAAAGCGGCACTCGCGCGAGTGCCGCTGGTGAATTTTGCGATGCCAATGGCGCGGTGCCGGGACTACTGCTTGGCCTTGTCGAAGGCGGCGTCGAAGGCGATATTGCTCGACGGGAAGTCGACGCTGCGCACGAACGAGGACGCTTCCGCGGCGCCATGCACGCGATCCATGCGGATGTCTTCCCACTCCACCGAGAGCGGGCCGCAATAGCCGGTGTCATTGAGCGCGACAATGATATCTTCAAACTCGATATCGCCGTGACCCAAGGAGCGGAAATCCCAGAACCGGCGGGCATCGCCGAAATTGGTGTGCCCCCCGAACACGCCGACGGTGCCGTCACCGTGGCTCCACCACACATCCTTCATGTGCACATGGAAGATGCGAGCGGCAAACTCGCGGATGAATCTCACATAGTCCACACCTTGATAGCCAAGGTGCGACGGATCGTAGTTGAAGCCGAACCGTTTGTGGTTGCCCACCGCGGCGAGCGCACGCTTGGCAGAGGCGATGTCGAAGGCGATTTCGGTCGGATGCACTTCCAGGGCGAAGTTCACATCGGCTTTGTCGAACGCGTCAAGGATCGGCAACCAGCGCTTGGCAAAGTCGGCGAAGCCCTTGTCATAATACTCCTGCGTGGTGGGCGGAAAGGCATAGATCGAATGCCAGATGGACGAACCGGTGAAGCCATTGACCACAGCCGGAAAGTCATCCTTGCCCTTGCGGCCGGGCTTGGCATTGAAGAACGCACGCGCCGCCTTGCCGGTGGCAATCATCTGCTTGGCGGCACGTTTGCGCACCCCCTCAGGGCTGCCATCACCCCAGATCTCGGGAGACAGGATCGCCTGGTGGCGCTCATCTATCAAATCGCACACCGCCTGGCCCACCAGATGATTGGAGATGGCGAAACAGGTGAGTCCGTGATCGGCGAGCAACTCCCACTTTTCCTTGACGTAGGATTTTTTGGAGAGTGCGGCGTCCACATCGAAGTGGTCGCCCCAACAAGCAAGTTCGAGACCATCATAACCCATCTCGCAGGCGAGCGGGGCGAGTTTTTCGAGTGGCAGGTCGGCCCATTGGCCGGTGAAGAGTGTGACTGGACGGGGCATAACGGATAGGGGGTGGGGTTAGGGTTGCCGAGCTTGTATGAAATCGGCCGGCCGAACTAAAGAAAAAACTCCGGCTCAGACAAGAATCTTGCGCCGCACTTCAGCCTCCCACAAGCCGCGCAGGAGCAAGCCCATCTGTGGCTGCGCCAGCAGCCTGGAGCCAACCCGCGCCACCACCACCGGCCCGCGCGTGGCCGAGGTGACCAAGACCTCGTCTGCACTAGCAAGATCGGCGGGTCGCAACGCCACCTCCTCGCAGGCGATGCCGTCCCGCGCCGCAAGTTCGAGCAGCAGCCCGCGGGTGATGCCCGCCAGACAACCGGAGGCCAGCGGCGGCGTCCGCACCACGCCATCACTAACAAGAAACACATTGGCGGTGGCGGTCTCGCACAAGTCGCCGCAGGTGTTGAGGAAAAGAGTATCATCAAACCCGGCACGCCGCGCCTGATCGAGCGCGATGAGGTTCTCGGCATAGGCAGCACACTTCAAGCCGGCCACGGCGGAGTGTTCGTTGCGCGGCCACGGGGCCACGGCCAGCGCCAGAGTGGCGGGCACCGCGGCTAACGGCCCAGCCGCCATCCACACCAGGCGATCCGCGCCACTGGCCACATCGGCCAGCGGTCCGCTGCCCGCGGTCACCGTCAGGCGGATGCGCGCCCGCCCCACCGCATGACCGGCGAGCTGCAACAAGCGCGCCATGGCCTCCGGCAACTGAGCGTACTGATGCTGCGGCGCGACCCATCCGAACCTCGCGCAAGCGACGGCGAGGCGCGCCAGATGGCGCTGGCAAAACACGACCTCGCCATCCAGCCCTAACAACGTCTCGAACAGCGCCAGGCCCAGGATCGAGCCTCGGTCCAGCGGGGCCGCCGGAAAATCCCGCGGCTCCAGCCACTGACCGTTGCACCAGAGCATGCTCATCAGCGGCGAGCCTACTTGTCTGGATGGACTTGTAAACCCCGGAGCGGCGATTCGGAGATCGCCACCCCTTGGGGGCGATCCGGCGATCCCCACCCCGCCGATTTTCGCCGCTTGGCTAATTACTGGGGCTGGACTAAATTTCCGCACGCCGCCCCACCCCCCATGACACTCCCCCCCATGCGCATCCCGATTTTTCTTTCCGGCCTGGCGATCCTCAGCCTCGGCCTTGCGGCGATGAGCGTTCTCGGCAAGCCGGCCTGCTATGGCTTTCTCACCGGTGCGCTGACCCTCGGTGGGGCTTTGATTATCTGCGGCCTGTTTTCCCTCCGCAATCGTTGGCATGGCATCGTTGGCGCCGGAGTCATTGCCCTGCTGGGTGCCTCCCGCGGCATCGAAAACCTGGCGGCACTGCCGGGCGTGTTGTTAGATAAACAGCCGCACGGCCCGGCACCATGGTTGGAAGCGGCCGTGGCCATCATCTGCATCCTGCTGCTCACGCTGGTGGTCCGCACGCTGTTTGCTGAGAAGACGCGCCGACTGCGGGACGGCGAGAATGATGAATAACCCACCGCTGACACAAAAAAACGCCCGGGCAGCGAGGGCTGGCCGGGCGTGAGATTGGGCAGGGCTGTGGCCTTACTTCTTGGCAGGAGCGGCCTTGGCGGCCGGAGCGGCCTTGGCGGCGGGAGCAGCCTTGACGGCCGAAGCAGCGACACCGGCAGCGGTAGCTGCAGCGGCTTCCGCATCATCGGCTCCACCTTGCTTGCCAACGTGGGCGATGACCACATTGCCGGCGTGGGTGGCGCGAATGCCGGCCGGGAAGGAAACGTCAGCAATGTGCAGGGAATCGCCTTCGCCAAGGTGCGTGACGTCGAACTCGAGGATTTCGGGCAGATCGTTGGGCAGACAAGTGATTTCGAGGGCGTGGATGTATTGCTCGAGCAAACCGCCAGCCTTGACGCCGATTGCCTCACCGACGAGGTGGGCCGGAATGTGGGCGGTGATCGGGGTGTTTTCGTCGATGACCAGGAAATCGGCATGCAAGGGCTTGCCCGAGAGCGCGTCGTGATGGACGGCCTGCAGGAATGCCAGACAGGTGCCACCATCCTCGATATCGAGATTGACCAGGATGTTTTCCGAACTGCTCTTGGCGAGCATTTCGGAGAAGGTCTTGGCATGCACCTTGAGATTTTGGTTTTCGGTGCCACGCCCGTACATGACGGACGGCAGCCAGCCTTCGCGGCGCATTTGATTGAGTCTGCCGGAGCCGGTGCGGGCTCGCACGGCGGCTTTGAGGGATTGCTTGGTGGCCATATCAGGGAGGACGGTTGGTGGGGTGGGGAAAAAGCCGGAGGGTTCCGACTGCATCCGCGGGGGGGCACTGTGTAACCGCCCACAGCCCACTTGTCAAAAAAATGTTCTCAAAACATGCAAGTGACTTCTCAAACCTCGAACAGCGAGGTCACCGACTGCCCGTCGCTGATGCGCCGAATGGCTTCCCCCATCAACGGGGCAATGCTCACCACGCGGACTTTTTTGCCGGCGGCTTGGGGGACGGAATCGGTGGTGATGATCTCCTCAATCTCGGAATCATCCAATCGCCGATGGCCCATTTCGCCCAAAACCGCGTGCGAAACGCCGGCGAAAATCCTCAGCGCGCCATTTTTGCGCAAAATCTCGGCGGCGGCCTTGAGCGTGCCGGCCGTCTCGGTCATATCGTCCACCAACAGCACATCGCGGTCCTGGACTTCGCCGATGACGTTCATGGCTTCCACGCGGGTGGCGCTGACGCGGTGCTTGGCGACGATGGCCAACTCGGCACCGAGGGCATCGGCATAAGCGCGGGCCATTTTCACCCCGCCGACGTCGGGCGAAACGACGGTGAGGTTGGTGGCGTCGGGGTGTTGTTCGCGGAGGTACTTGATGAGCACCGATTTAGCGTAGAGGTGGTCCACCGGAATGTCGAAAAACCCTTGAATCTGCGGGGCGTGCAGGTCCATGGTCAGAACCCGGCCGACGCCGGCGGAGGTCAGCAAATTGGCCACCAGCTTGGCGGTGATGGGCACCCGCGGCTGGTCCTTGCGGTCCTGCCTCGCGTAGCCATAAAACGGCATCACTGCGGTGATGCGTCCGGCGCTGGCGCGGCGGGCGGCATCCACCATGATGAGCAACTCCATCAGGTTGTGATTGGTCGGCGGGCAGGACGGCTGGATGATGAATACATCGGCTCCGCGGATATTCTCATTGATTTTCACAAACGTTTCGCCATCCGGAAAGGAAGTGACGTTCACGTCGGCGAGCGGTTGTCCTAGGGTTTCGGCGATACGCTCGGCAAGGGCGCGATGTGCGGTTCCACTGATAAGTTTCATAGACTGGAGGTCGGGGCGGCGGGATTGTTGACATTCAATGGGCGCTCGGCAATACTTTGCTCGAAAAACACCAATAAGCCTGCTCCCTTGCCGCCTGCCCCCATGAATCCAGCCGAATTTGCCGATATTCCAGACCCTGCGGCGGGGAAAATTGGCATCCGCAGGGATATTTGGGCAGCGGTGGCATTTTCAACCGCGATCTTGATTGGGTTTTACGGGATGGTGCCGTTGTTTGGATCCGAGCGGGCGCAATCCGCCTTGGGTTGGCTCCGCAGTGCTTGGAACGGTGACAACGACTTTGAGCACGGCCTGATCTTTCCATTCCTGATTGCAGGTTTGATCTTCCACCGCCAAAAGGAACTAAGCGCGGCGGTGGGAAAAGGCAGTGGCTGGGGCTTGCTGGCCGTGGCGGCTGGGGCGTTGGCCTATGTGCTGGCGTTCCGGACCCTGCAACCCCGCATCGCCGTGGGTGGCCTGCCGCTCATGCTGTGGGGCGCGGCATGGTATTTGTGGGGCTCGCGGGTGGCCCGAATCCTGAGTTTCCCGCTGTTTTTCTTCTGGTTGTCGATTCCGATTCCCAGTTTCCAGCAAGCCACCATGCAGCTGCAGCTGGTGGCGACCTCGTTGGCCCACCACGGTGCCGGTTGGTGCGGAGTGGCGACCTATACCAAAGGCACGGAGATTTTTCCGGTCAAGGGTGACTGGCCGCCGCTGACCATCGCAGGGGGCTGCAGCGGCATCCATTCCCTCATGGCCTTGCTGATGATTTCGGCAGCGTGGGCTTACGTCGCGAAAATCTCGGTGTGGAAAAAAGCCCTGCTGTTCAGCGCGGCGGTGCCCTTGGCGATCCTGGGCAATGCGTTGCGGGTGACCTCGATTTTCGTCATTGCCGAGTATGGCAACGCGAAGTGGGCGCGCGAAACCTGGCACGATTGGTCCGGCCTGTTGTTGTTCTATCCATTTTCGCTGGTGCTGTTATTGGGCTTGCACTCGCTATTGGAAGGCGGCGTGCCGTGGAAACGCCACCTCAAACACCCAAGCCCGGCCGTTCCAAACGACGCCGCGCTGCCCCCCGCCCGGTTCTCCCGCGGCTCGAAATTCCGGGCCATGCTGCTGCCAGCACTGCTGGCGGCCACCCTCGGCTCGATTTGTTTCCTGCCTCAAACCGGCGCGGTGGCACAGTCAGCGATCAAGATGACGCTGCCGGCCACTGCCGGGGCCTGGCAACTGCAACTCACCCCGCCCAGCGAGGCTGAAATTGGCACCCTCGCCAAGGACACCAAGTTCGCCAAGGCGATCTGTCGTTGCCCCCGCGGCGAGTTCGCCGCCGACGCCGACCGTGCCGACCTGTCGGTGGTGCTGTCAGGACACGATCTGAACAACTCGATCCACCGCCCGGAACGCTGCATGCCCGCTCAAGGGCATAACATCATCGCCTCCAAAGACGTGACCCTCAAGCTGGCCAACGGCAGAGTCATCACCGTGCGCCGTATCCGCTCGATCCAGACCCTCCCCAATCCCGCCAACCGCAAGCTGGACCGCGATTTGGATTGCGTCACCTATTACTTCTTTGTCGGCCACGATCGCCTGGAACACAATCATGTGCACCGGACTCTAACGGACATGCGCGACCGGATTTTGCGTGGCATCGACCAACGCTGGGCCTATGTCACCCTTTCGATGTGGTTTGGCAAGGTGCCGGAAATCGGCGAGCGCATCACCGAACAGGAAGCGGATGCCAAACTCCTGAGCCTGCTCGCCAAGTTCGCCGAAACCCAAATCAACTGGCAACAGATCGCCAAGTGATGCCTCATTTGGCCGGAGTCTCGGCCGCTTCCACATGCGCCCCCTTGAGAAATGCGATGCTCATGTCCAAATCGTCGCGCAGCTTGGCACAGTCGTCTGGCGTGACACCGGTGGGCAGCAATCCGGCGGACTGATCGAGCACCGTGCGGGCCTTCAAAAACAGCGCCAGCGCTTCTGATGGCTTGCGCTCATACATGACCCGATTGGCCTGCCTGCGCAGATGCCAGGACTGCAGGAAGCGAATGCCCGAACCGCCCCACACCGAGGCGCTGCTTTCAAACTCCTCCCCAGCCTCGCGGTCGCGGCCCGCCAGACTCAACAACACGCACAAACGCTCGCCAAGTTTCACCCGCAATTCCCGCGCGGGCAGCCCCAAGGGATCGCCGCCGGGAAAACGGTACGCCTTGACCAGCGTTTCGCGCGCACCCGAAAATTCCACCAACGCCTCGTCAACGCGATTCGCAGCTAACAAGCGCTCGGCCTTCAATCGCAAGTACTCCGCCTTGGAATAGGCGGCCTTGAAACCGGCCTCCATGCCGCCCTCCAGAGCAATCGCCCGATCAAATTGCTCGATGGCCTCCGCGTCCTTGCCTAACAAACCCAACAAATTCGCCCGGTTCACCACCGGTCCCGGCACGAACGGGTTCAATGCCGCCGCCTTGGCATAGTCGTCCACGGCGCGGGCCACGGCCGCCTTGTCAAACGATCCCGGTGCCTGCTGTGCCGATAGTTTTTGGAAAACCGCCGCTCTCTCCTCGTAGAACTCGCCCAACGGCCACATCCGAATCGCCGCGCTAAGGGCGGCCAAGCTGGCCTCCGGCGAGATTTCCGATCGCTTGCCATGTTGGTCGGCCCACCGCAGCGAAGTCACCCGCGTGCCTAACCATCCCCAGGGGAGCAGCATCGCCGCGCACCCCAGCGCCATGACCGAAGCCAAAATGGCCCGCCCGCGGCCGACTGCCACCACGGGTTTCCCGGCAGCGCCCGGATGAGCCGCACTGCCCAGGCACATGCCTAGCAGCAAGGCCCCCGGCACCAGGTGAAAAACAAAACTAAAGTTGGATTGGATCAAAATCCCGGCCAGGCCCGCCACCCCGCCCAGCCGCCACGAATCGCCATTTGACCCCTTGCCTGCAGCATCTGGAAACGCGGCACGCACCACCGCCACCACCACCACCGCCCCGACCAACAGACCTAACAACCCAGCGCCGGCGATCCCGTAGTCCGCCGCCGCTTGCAAAATCTCATTGTGTACCTGCTCGGGCCGGTTGCTACCAGGGCCATGCGCATCCAATTCCCAAAACCGATAACATTCCCAACTGAAGCTGCGACTCCCCCCCCCCTGCCAGGGATGCAACCCGACACATGACACCGCGATACCGATCAGATTGAGCCTGATTCCATTATCCATCATGCCTTCGATTCCGGCCCCTTGGTTGCGCACCGCCTGGGCATCGCTCCAGCCTTTGATCAAGAAGCCCACCACCACCAACCCAATCACCGGCAACGTCACAATCCCGGGCGCAAACCACCGCGCTCCCCGGTGCTTGCCAATGATCAATGCCATCACTGCAAACACCCCCAGCGCGACCGCCGCCCCACAGATCCCGCCACGCGAGCGGGTAAAGTACACCGCCAACATCCCCGCCACCGCGATCAAGCCCCACAGCCACCGCTCCAGCTTGTGGTAACGCCAACCCGCCAACGCCGCCCCGCCGACCAAACACGCTGCTCCTGTTAGAAAAGTGGACCCATCGCTGTAGTGACCGAAAAACCCAGAAGGCAGGCCCAAGCGCCCGACAAAACCCGGCGTGAACCGCGCGTCCACCACCTGCCGCGCCACCACCACCGCGCTCGCCAGCACCAGCAGAGCCACGCCCCACACCACCACCCGTTCCGCGCGGAGCTGATCTTGAATCGCAACCATCACAACAAAGCCGCCCACCACCACCGCTAACAGCAGCCCGTCCGCCATGGCGCAATCCGCCACCGCCGAGGCCCAGGCCCGCCCCGCAAACCACACCACCACGACGCATGCCAAGGCCAGCATCCCGCCACCCGCTGCCCGCGCACTGCGCTGCCAATTGGCCCGCAGCACCGCCAGCACCGCCAACCCCAACGCCAACAACGCCGGGCCCCATACCCACGCGGTCAAGTCCGGGCCTAACAGCACGGCCAGCCACAGGGATATCACCACCAATATTGCTGCCGCCACGGTCATGAACTACTTGGCCCCCTTGCCGAACAACACGGCCGGAATGGTCTTCAACAGAATGCTCAAATCCAACCACAGCGACCAATTGTCGATGTAGTGCAGGTCCATTTCCACCCACTCTTCGAAACTGGTGATCTGATTGCGCCCGCCCACCTGCCACTCGCAGGTGATGCCGGGTTTGACGCTCAAGCGCCGGCGGTGAGCCATCTTGCTGAAGGCCGCGACCTCGTAGAGCGGCAGCGGGCGCGGCCCTACCAAACTCATATCTCCGAACACCACATTGATCAACTGCGGCAATTCGTCGATGCTCATACCGCGCAACAATGCCCCGAATCGAAACACCCGCGGGTCGTGGTCCAGCTTGAACACCGGGCCGTCCATCCCATTGCCATGCTCGTCCTTGATTTGCTGCAGCAAATCTTCCGCGTTGGCCACCATCGTGCGGAACTTCCACATCCGGAACGGCTTACCGTAACGCCCGGCTCGCATTTGGGAGAAAAACACCGGCGCGCCCGGACTCGTCAAGCGTACGCCAATGTAGGCGATCACCCACAATGGCAACGTCGCCAATATCACCAGCACCGCTGCCACCCGATCAAGCACCGCCTTGGACATCAGTTCCCACGAAAGCTCCGGCGTCGAGCGCAGCACCAGCATCGGCTTGGTCCCCACCATGTCAAAGTCAGGCCGCGCAATCTGCGTGCGGATGAACGAAGCCGCGATCCAGGCTTCCACCCCTTGCAACTCGCAGGCTTCCACCGCCTTGGCCACTTTCTCAAACTCAGTATGCCCTGCCGCAAACAGCACCCGCCCCACCGCTTGGTCCTTGAGCAGGTCAAACATCTCGTCAACCTCTCGCAGACCCAGATCAAAACGATCCACAATATTCCAGTCCGCCGTGATTTCCGGATCCAATTGGCTCAAAAACTCGTCGATTTCCCGGCCCGATCCAGCGATCACCACCCGTTCCCTCGCCGCCGAGTTGCTTCCGCGCTTCTTCAGCCACCGCGTTGTGAGCCGATCCCTGACTAACAACAGCATGAACACAAAAATGAGGCCGATCCCAAGGATCAACCGACGAGCATCCGCCCACTTGGCGAACATCGCAATGACCCCGATCAGCAACACGATGACCACCAACACCCGCAGCAACTGCCCCACCGAGGTTCGCAGGGTTTTCTGCCGCATGCGGTCATAAAATCCAAAGCGCTCGAGCAACAACGGGGTAAATGGCACGCAAACGTACAAAATCCAGCTCATCGAGGCCAGCAACTCATCACCGCCGCCGGCCATTCCCAGGACGAACCGAACCGGCTCGCGCAATTGTCCCCCTATCAAAAACGCCACCCATACAAGCACCGCATCAGCGAGCTGGAACACTTGTGCGGTAATGGATTGCTTGCGACTAAGCGTCATGAAAAAATCGATTGAAAGAAAATGAGGAAATGTCCGACGCCTAGGATTGCCTAAAATCCGCCTTCTGCAAGCATGGATCCCTGCGCTGAGCCGAATTTACGCCGATACACCCGACGGGGCGGCCTGAGACCGGTTGCCAGCGCCGGCATCCACCGCCGCGGCCAGCGGGCGCTGCCTTTGCAGCAATGAAAACCCATGCCGCAGCGTGCGCGTGGAATGCAGGTGGATGGCCGAGAACCCGTGCGCTCCGGCGGCAATCCAATCCACAAAGGCCCGCTCGCCCGGTTGATGGGCATACAAGTCCTCGCTCATCCACTCGCCCGGATACTCCCGCACGAAAGTTTCGTGAATCGCCGCAAAGTGCTCACGTTGCCACAATCCGGTGTCATGAATGGCAATCATCGCATCCGCTGCCAAATGCCCAACGATGCGGGTGAAAGTCGCCATATTGAGTGCCAATTCATGCGCGGCATCAAAAAACACGAAATCAATCGCCTGCCCGCCGATATCGCCCGGCTCAAAATCCGTTTGGCTCTTGCCCACAAACGTGAAGCGACGGTCAAACCTGAACTCCAGCCGCGCCCGCATCATGGCTTCTTCATCGATATCATAACTGAAAAGTTGCCCGTCCTCCGGCATCGCCCGCAAAAAGTTGAACGCGCTGTGGCCATGGAAAAATCCAAACTCCACGACGACTTTCGGCCGCAAGGTCCGGATGATGCCAAACAGGGCGATCGCCTCATCCCGCTGCAGAGGGCCGATCGCGTCATTTTCCCGGTACGACAGCAGGTGCGCCATGCCAATCGGCTTGGTCCTGCCGCAACTCACCGAGCATAGGCCGACGAAGCTTTGAACCACTGTCGAACGATAGAACAGTTGCCGGATCAGGGATTTCAGTTGCTTGATCATTTTTTACTTATCTTCAAGTGGGGCGGGTTCCCATCTTGCCCAAGCGCCCCTTCCAACCATCCGTGATTGCCCGCACCAGCAACGGCAACCGCTTCGGCCCATCGATGATGATCGCCGCGATTGCATATGCAGCGGCCATGCTGACTGCGCGCCAATCGCCTGCTTGATGTCGTTTCAACCACACCATGTTGCGCACCTTGTAATAAAGTTTCCAGTCCGCAAGGCCGCGCTCAAAGAACAAGCTCTTGCCGAAAATCCGCCACTCGCAGAGGTTAGCGGGCCCCGGGTGATCCAGCACCGCGCCCCTGACGGCCTCCTGCCGAAAGCCGCCCCGCTCAATGCGCCAGGGATACTCCTCGTCCTCGCCGCGAATGAACAGTTCGCCGTTGACCGGCCCAACGCTCGCTCGCACCTCGCGCGGCACCAAGGCACCCGTCCACACAATCCGGCTCCGCACGCATGCCCCGGGCGGCAGCTCGTCCAGCGAATTTATCAAGCACCAACCGCCCGCCCCGTCGGCCACCTGCAACGGCCAGGTGAAACGCCCCGTGCGCGGGTCAATCTGCAATGCATGACGTACGACACTCGGATCCCACGGTTTCTCCAGCAGCGCGGCCAAGGCCTCCGACCGCGGCCACGAATCATCGTCGAGGATCCACACGCCATCAGCCCCCTGGCCAAATGCCAACTCCATCGCTTCCTCCACCCCGCCGGCATTGCCGCGATTGTCCTGCATCCGATGCACCAGCAGAACAAACGGCAAACTTTGCAGCGCCTCAAGTTGCTCGGCGGTCCCGTCCTGCGAAACATTATCCGCCACCACCACCCACTCCGGCGGCCGCGTCTGCGCCGCCAACGCCCGCACACAGGCCACCGCGGTCGCGGCCCGGTTCATGGTCGCAAAAACGACGGCGATTGTGAGGTCAGAGGGCATGGGGGGAAGCCGCTGCGCGGCTCGGTGTTTCAGTAGCCGCTGTGCGGCCCGGTGTTTCGGT
>CAIVSK010000232.1 GCA_903908495.1 Akkermansiaceae bacterium | reverse complement strand
TTTGTTAGGAGCGTTGGGAATGGTGATGCGGCCGGTGGCGTCGGCGCTGTACGATTCGTCACTGCCGAGGCTGAGGGTGGCGGCGGCGAGCGGGTGGGCGGATTCATCGAACACGCGGAGGGTCTGTCCGGTGGCGGTGGCTTCAAGATAGGAGATGAGCTGGCCCTTGCGGACGAGGGCGCGCACCGACACCCGGCCGCTGACAAAATCGATGAGCCACACGCCTGCACCGCTGAGTTCGGGAAACGCGAGGGTTTCGCGGTGGAGCAGGATCGGTGCTTGCGGATAGGTGAGGTGGCGCTGGTGGTGGGGCACCAGGCCGTCCAGATCGATGTCCGCATCCGGTTCTTTGTCGTGGCGGGCGAGGTGCGTGGGTTGGTCGATCTCGTAGATGCGGACGAGCAAATCCGGGGTGTTTTTGAGGTCGAGCGTGAGGCTCACGGCATCGGCGGCGGCCAGTTGGACCGGCGCGCCGGGTGCGAAGGTGACGCGCGTTTCCTGTTGCAGGTCCTTGAAGGCGGCCGGATCCAGGGCGGCGGCCCAGCGGGCGGGCTCGGCCCCGGCGAGAAGCCGGGCGCGGGCCTGCATTCCGGTGAGGATTTTTTCCTGGATGAAGGGGGCAAAGTCCTTCGCGGAATCAGTTAGGCTTAGGAAATGGTTGAGCCACTCCTCGATGAGCGGCGCATCCTCGCGGATCGGCGGGCAGCCGGTGGCGGAGGTGAAATCGCTGGCCGGGTCCAGGAATGATTTATTTGTTAGGTAGTTCGGGGTGATGCAGAGCCGATGCGAGTTGCGCGGCAGAGCGAGGAAGGCGAGGAAATCGGCTTTCGGGTAGTTGCCCAGCTCGGCCTGGAGGCGGAGGTGGTGAAACAGGACGTGGGCCTTGAGCGAGTTTTGGGAGGGTGGCAGGGTTAGCACAAAATCCCGGCAGCGGCGCAGGTGCGCGGCGTGCGCCTCAAGGTCGCGGGCAAAGTCGGTCTCCACGCCGGGCCGCAGTTTTTCCAGGTAGGTGGCGGTGAAGTCGTCGTTGTTGAGGAGCGCGGGGGCCAGTTTGAGCAGGGCGGCGAGCTGCTCGGAGGTGAGGTCGCGCTCGATGCCGAGTTTGCCGAAGGCCACGGCGGGCTTGAGGCTGAGCACGCGGGCGATGAGCGGGACCACGCCGGGCTGGTCGCTGCGCTCGATGTGTTGGAGAAACCAGCGGGTCTTGTCGTTGTCGAAGGAATTGAGCTGGTCGAGTTCGCGCAGCAGGCGCACGCCGCGGAATTGGCGGTAGGGCGCGTCGGGCGACTCCTTGGCGGCGGCGGCCTCGAAGGCGGCCTGCGAGATGAGGGCTGGATCGAGGCGGGTGGGCAGGCTTTCGGCGGCGGCGGCGGCATCGGGCCGCGCATCGTCGAATTTCAGCTCGAGCCGCTCGATGAGCTTCGCCAGCGACTGCTTGGGATGCGCCTGATAGTCGAGGAGCCACTGGCGGCTCTCGAGGTCGGCCAGGCCGGTTGTGGAAACCGGGTCGGATTTGCGTTCTCCGGCGGCCTTCCAGGCGGCGAGGGAGGTTTGAAACCCGGCGGACTCGCCGGCGAGTTGCTGGTGCAGCGCGGTGAAAAAGTACGCGTCGCGGGTGCCGGGGACCAGCTCCTGGAGTGCGAGCGGGCGGGTGGCCGGATCGGCGAAGCGCTCGCGGAACAGGTCGTCGGCGGCTTGCAGATGGGTGAAGACAAGGCACAAACACAGCAGGTTCTTGCTCATGCCCGGCAGGTTAGAGCGGAATTTCCACCGCGGGAAGCACCAAAGCGAAAAGCATGGCAGCAGCACCTCCACCTCCTCTGGGCAATCTGGGCGCGGCGAGGCCGCCACGCCCTACCGGGCAATGCGGTAGGGTCGGACGGCCGCGGCCGACCCACTTGTCCGCCCGGATGGGCGGTGCCAAGGGGCCGCGCCTGAGCTGGTTTGGCGGGGGGGAGGGGACCCGTCATCGTCCCATTCGTCGTCTTTCTATTCCGGTGGCAGGGGGACGTCGGTGGCTTTGCGCTGTGCGTGCTCGGCACGCAGTTGGTGGAATCGAGCGAGTGCCAGTTCGTATTCGCGTTGCTCGATCTGCAAGGCGATGGGTGAAAAGTAGTAAGTGACGAACTCCTCGTCGGCGGCGAGTTCCGGCGGCAGGCGGCGGATATCGCGCGGCGGCGGGGGCTCCGGTGGGGTTAGGTAATCATCGGGGCGGCGCTCGAGATGCTTGCCGAGGCATTGCTTCATGACGCGCTGACCGGGCTGGCGGCTAAAGAGTTTGTCGGCAAGGGCATAAGCACGGTCCATCGTCCAGCTGCGCGACGGCGACGGACCGAGCACATCCAAGCCGTGGTCCTTGGGCAGCGTGGTGTCGAAGGTGTGCCTGAGGGTGGCGGCTTCCTCGATGGAGAGGCGTTTTTTGAGTGCGTAGTTGTTGGCGTAGCGCTCAGGATCGGCGTTGCGCTGTTTAATGAGGGAAATGGCCGCGCGGGTGACGCCGTAATCCTTGGCCACCAATGTTTGGGCTTCGCCTGTGGCCAGGCGGGCCAGAATGTCGTCGCGCTGCTGCGGCGTGATTCGGGCCTTGTGGCCAGTCAAAAGAAATCCTCTCGGTACGACTTTTCGGCAAAGCATGGGCCGAGTGTGACAAATTGGGAGGGCATTGGCAAGCGTTCAGGTCACACTTCCTCGGGGCGCAGCCAGCGGAACGCTTTTAACATAAAACGCCGGCCCATGTCGGTCGGCTGGCCTGCCTTGTCGGAGTTGATGCCGGAGGCGTCAGGCGCGAGCGGCTCGGGGCAACGTTGGACGAGCGCCTCGCACCACGCGCGGGCTTGGATTTTGCCGCTGGCATCCGCGGCGTCGCCATAGGCGCGGATGACGAAGGTGTCGGAGCGGGCGTTGAGCATGGGGCCGAGGACTTGCAGCAGGTCGCCTTGTGTTAGGTAGCCGGGGATGCCCCAGACCTTGCAATCGGGCTTGAGGGTTTGCTCCATGCGGGTGGCATCCTTGATGTTGTCGGGATGCGTGTAGTCGGGCAGCGAGCGGGTGTTGTCGAGCGGATAGGCGGCTTTGAAGCGCTCATTCAAACCAGCGGCCTCGATGGCGGCCTGCAGCGCGCCCATGCGGCCGGTGGCATCGTTGGCGAGGCGGCGGTTGACGAAGTCCGCCAGCGAGAGGAACGGCCCGCGTTTGCGCACCTCCACCACGATGGCGCGGGCGAGGCGGTCGAGCTCATCGGCATTGAGGGCGCGCTGGCCGGACCAGGCGGCTTGGGCGTCGGCGGAGTCGGTGGCCGTCCACTGGCCGTCGGGCGGGGCGAGGATGCGGGCGAAGACGGCGGATTTACCATCGGCGGAGAGGCGGCGGGTGGCGCCGAGGACCGCTTTCCAGGCCTCCACGCTGGTGGAGTTGACGTTGAAGGCGCCATCGACGCTGAGGCCGTAGGCGCAGCGGTGGAAGTCGGCCAGAGCGTCGGGCGTGGCGGCCGGGCCGGTGAGCGGAGCCAAGTGCATCCGGCCATTGGGCAGGGGTGGGTGTGCGGGGTCGGTGAGGAGCTGGTGTTTGGCATAGGTGCTGCCGGTGGAGACGAAGAACGCATCCCAGAGGGTTTGGTTGAGCTCGAAGGACAGGTCATAGACGAGATTGTCGGTGGCCGGGTAGTCCTGGAAGATGGCGCGGGCTTGGACGGCCCAGGCATCGCGGCTGGTGGAGCGCTGGAAATCGCTGGACCAGCCGATGTCGGTGGGGTCGAAGCC
>CAIVSK010000231.1 GCA_903908495.1 Akkermansiaceae bacterium | reverse complement strand
GTTTTGGGTGTCCCCCGAGGGTGGAGCCATGTGTCCGATTTCAAGCTCTGTACGCAGCGAATTGTCCGCTGAAGACTATCCATCGTTTTGACATACCTGCAGCGCTACCGGCGTCCTTTCATTTGAACGATCCACCAAGTCACGGTATGCGCTTTCAGATTCATCAATGCTCCAATGCCACGTATCATCGAACGCTTTGATCTTCGCCGCAGATTTTTCACCAGTGCTCTCTTTGAACAGGATGTTGTAGTCCTGTCGGGAATTGAAGGGCGGGTCCAGGTAGATGAGATCAACGTGTTCATCGGGAGTTTCTTCCCGAAGAATTTTCAGATTGTCACCGAAATAGAGCCGGCCCTTCCAGGGGTGCTTAACCGTTTTGGGGAGAGGCGCGCTTTACCCAGTATCGGGGAGAGGATGACAGGCCATCCCCGATCGCGGGCCACTCGGGTCCCTACGTGGCAAAGCTGAATCGAATCGCTTCAGAACCATTTTTCTCAGGTCTTGTTTTTAATCTAGTCTGATGGTATTATTACTATCAGATGAGTGACGCGCCCGGCAGTCTCTCTCCCCGCGGCGCGGAGGCCTCCCGGCTCCGCCGCCGCCTACGCCTGCTCCTGGCCCGCTTCCGTGTTCCGGAAGACGCCCTTCCGGGCTCGCTTGCTCTTTCCCACCGCCGCTGCGGAAAGCCCTCCTGTCATTGCGCCGACGGTGAGGGCCATCCGTTTTGGACCCTCACGTTCATGGCCGGCGGCAAGAAGCGCGTGGAGACCATTCCCGCCGAATGGCTCGATGCAGTTCGGCCTCTGGTCGAGGCGGGCCGACACTTCAAGGAAGCCACCGCCGAACTGCTACGGATCAACGCCGAACTATTGGTGCTCGCCCGCAACCAGCGCCGCCGCCCCGTTCCGCCACCCCAGTAGAGGGACAAGCCATGCCCCAACAGCGCCTGTCCGCCCCGGAGCCCGAGACGCCGCCTGCACGGCCTGCCTTGGCGGATGATCTCCCACGCTTCTTGTTGCTGGAACGAGAAGTGGAGATCGAGTATCGCCCGCAGATGTTGGCAGCGCTGCAAAGCAAGGTCGATGCGGTCGCCGCTGCGGCGCGTGGCACTGTGCCTGCGTGTCCGCACTGCGGCCAGCCCATGCGGCGCCAAGACACGCGGCCCGTCTCCTGGTGGGCTCGCTGCGGATGCTTGCACGCTCCCGTATCGCGCTACCGTTGCCCGCCCTGCCGGTACGAGTGCCGGCCTTTGCTGGATTTGCTGGGAGTAGAACCCGGCCGCATCAGCGGCGCGCTGGCCCGGTTGCTGGCTCTGCTGGCCACGGTGGCGCCCTATCCGTTGGCGGCACGCTTGGCTTGGTTGCTGTTGGGGGTCACCATCAGTCCCATGGGCATCTGGCGGGTAGCGCAACGGTTGGGTGAGGCGGCGGCCGATCACACGGATGCCTTGAGCCGGTATCATGCCGACAGCCGCAGTGTCGGCGCATCCACGCAGGCTGCTCCCTCGGTCGTAGTGTTGAGCGTGGACGGCTGCAGCTTGGGAATGCAAGTACGTTCCAAACGGCGTCACCGCAAGGCCGGCGAAACACTACCGCCGTTACCACCCGTCGAGGAAGGGCGTTTCCGTGAAGTCAAGACGGGCGTTTTGTTGCTGCCCAGCGAGCGGGTGGAAACCTCCCCTGGGCGGCGCTCTGTAGTGCGCCGTTTTCTGGTGACTTGCCTGGGGGATGCCGACGCCATTTTCGCTCGCCTGTATGCGCAACTGCGGGAGTTGGGCTGGGTGGGCGCCCACACCGTGGTGGTCATTGTCGGCGATGGAGCGGAATGGATCTGGAATCGCGCCAGCATGTTCGTGCGCCATTGTGAAATTCTGGATTTCTGGCACGCTTTGGAACATGCCTGGGAGTTTGCTCAACTCCGCTACGGGGAAGGTTCGGCACAAGCCGACCGTTGGGTTCATGAGATCGCCGAGGATTTGCGGGCCGGCAAGGTACAAGAAGTCATCGCCCGCTTGAAGCGCGTGCGGCCGAAAACGCCGGAGTTACGCGCGAGCTTGCAAGCTCTCATCCGCTACTACAGCGAGAATGCGAGCCGGATGCGCTATGACGAATATCTGCGACTGGGCTATGGGATCGGCAGCGGCGCCGTGGAGAGTGCCCATAAGCAGGTCGTCCATGCGCGCTTCCGCCAAGCCGGAATGCGTTGGAGTGAAGCGGGAGCCCGCCGTCTGTTAGCTCTACGCCTGCTGTTGTTGAACGATAACTGGGCACTGCTGGACCGGCTGCGCATGGTTTCGCTGGCCTAAAGTTGCCCCTTCCAGAGATCAGCCGTTGACCTCTGTCTCGCGATGCGCCATGCTCGGGCCATGGCGCGTCGCTCCGCGGTGGAAGTCCCCGTCGATCTCCGCCACCGCCTGGAAGCAGCCCGGCTCGATTTGTTGGCATTGTTTCGCGCTCTGGATCGAATGGATCTGACGCCGTCTGAGATTCCGCAGCGATTGATTCGACAGCTCTTCGAACTGGATGCCGACTATGCGGAGGCCCTTTGGGCCTTAGATCAACCTCCGGGAACCCTGGATGTGAAGGCCATGCTCCGCGATACGCTGGCTGCTCTGGAACAGTTGCCAGAAGCCGCCGCCCGATTCCGGAAGACTCTTCCTCCACGTGCTCATCCCGGCTTGGCCCGACTGGAAGTCACCGTTCGCCAGAGCCTGCTACCGGCAGAAGCCTACAATATGGTCCCAGGCCGTGATCCCCAAACCGGTTAAGCACCCCCGCCGGCAAGCCCCTACAACGCTTATTGAGCTAAACTGTAGGCGGGAGATCGCAGGACACACTTTGGCCGTGCGCCTTTTCGCGGGAATCGTTGTGCTGTTGTTGTGCTTAGGCCCCCCGTCGGCGGCCGAGCAGGGACAGCTTGACGGGAGCCTGTCGCTGTTCACCGTGCTGGCCGCCATCAACGCCGCCGGCTACGACGCCGACATCGATTCCACATCGAATAGCCCGCTGAGAGAGGCCGTACGCAGGGAGTTGGCATCTAAGAGCATCCCCTGCCTCGATGAACTGAAGAGGTTCGTCCGCGACCACCACCAGGCGGATTCCACGGCTGAGTTGTCCCAGTACATTTCGTTCGGTCTGGTCGTGGACGGCCCGCCGAGCTTTCGTTATCGGTTGAAGCAAAACGAGTTGCCTCCCGATGTAGTGGCTCTGGCGGGGCTCGAGAAGCTGCTGGCGCCCTTCTACACAGAGGCCGGCATCGATGCCCTGTGGAAAAGGGCGCAACCGGAGATGGACGCCGCCAACGCCCGGTCCCACCTGCCGTTGACGCAGGCGGTCATGCAGGTCAACGGCTATCTGC
>CAIVSK010000230.1 GCA_903908495.1 Akkermansiaceae bacterium | reverse complement strand
GCGTTGCGCTTTTCGAGTTCGGTGATTTTGGCGGCGAGTTCGGTGCTCTTCTGCTCGGCGGCGGCCTGAGCGGCTTGGGCGTTGGTGCCTTCGGTTTGTGCGCTGCGCAGTTGCAGCGTCACGGCGCGCAGCTGTGCGAGCAGTTTCTGGCTGGGGTCCGGAGTCTCGGCGGCTTTTGTAGCTGATGTTAGGACGGCTCCGAGCAGCAGCAGGTTGAGAAGTGATTTCATGATGTTAGAACTTGGCATGGAGGTCGATTTGGAGGATGTCCGACTTGAGTGGAGGCCCGGCAATTTCGCTAGAGCTCATCCAGCCCAGGCCGACGCGCACGGCCGGTGAGAGGGCGATTGAGCCGCCGAGAGTGAAGCCCTGGAGGTTGGTGCCGCCGCCGCCAAAGTCCGAATCGGTGAACCCGTCCACCACGGCATCGCTCTCAACGTAGCGGTAGCCGAAGCCCGCCTGCCAATCCCCTAACGTTTCCAGGGCCGGCTTGCCGACCTGGAGGGTGAGGTTCCAAGCGAGGTCGCCACCGCCGAAGCCGCCGCCGGAGCCGAGGTTGTTGACGGCTTTCTGGTTGATGGCGGATTTGTTGAAGGCGACGTTTTTGGTGGCTTCTCCTAGCAAAGAAACCCGCAGCGGATCGAAGGAGTCGTAGTCGAGCTTACCGGTGACGGTGACGTTGCGAAATGGAGTGGCGAGGCCGTAGTACTGGAATTGGTTGATGGTGCCGAAGTTGTTAGCGGCGGTGGGCACGATGTCGCGCAGCGCCATGTAGGTGTTGCCGCGTTGGGCGAAGCTCGGGCGGGTGGTGTCGGTGTTGCCGGCGTCGCTGGCGGTTAGGGGAGTGAACGGCGAGGACAGTCGGCCCGCGATGTTCGTGAAGTCATAGTAGGAGATTGCGAGCTTGGCGTTCAGATCTTTGTTGATCTTCCAATCGATGCCAAGCTGGGCACCGCTGAGCCACTTGTCGGTGCTGGCAAACTTGGCTGGCTGGTTAGAAGCAAAGTTGAGATCGGTGTTGTAAATCGGGAAGCAGCCTGCCGAGAAAAACGTGGAGACGCGATCCGTGAGTTTCACCTTGCCGCGCAGTGCCGCGCCGTCGAAGCCGATATCCGGATCCCACTGGACGCCGGTGCAGAAGAATGGGTTGACGAATCTGCCTAGCAAAAATGTGAGTTCCTCGCCATCGCCTGGGCCGGCGTCATAGCTGACGAATGCTTTGTCGAGCCAAACGGCGTATTTGGAGAAAGAGCCGCCGGAGCTGCCGAGGGTTTGGTTGAGTGAGGTTGGCGTGCTGCTATCACCGGTGCCGAGGCAGAGGCCGGCGTTGAAACCATCGCCCAACATCATTTCGGTGCCGGCCCGGGCATACAAGCGGGCTCGCTGGCGGTTTTGATCGACGTTGTATTGCGGGGAAAACTGGTTGCCGGAGGTGTCGAAGGGTGAGCCGGTGTTGATGACATTAAAGTTAGGGAATGCCCCGGTGTTATCATTGCCGGACGGAAAAAAGGTGCCGTCGTAGCGCACCCGGATGTCGCCGTATGGCCGGAACTTCGAGGTCCACTGCGCCGCCGGCTTGTCACTCCATTTCTCCTCGTGGGCTTGGGCCATGAGGTCTTGTTTGATTTGGTCGCGCATCTGGTTGCGCACCACTTCAGGGATATAGGTGACCCGCAATTCGTCGGGTGCCGGTGCTGGTGTTTCGGCGGCAGCGGCATTCTGCGCGGCGGTGGCGGCATCGGCTTCCGCCTGTTTGATGAGTTCGATGGCCTCGGGCTGGGTGAGGTAGCCTTTTTGGACCAAGCGGTTGATCAGATTGATCGTGACGTTAGATGATTTCGGTGCGGCGGGTGCGTCGGACGGGTGGTTTGCCAGAGGTGGCTCGGTGCTGGCCAAAGGCACGTCGGGTGCCTGATTTGCTGGGTCAGGTTGGGTGGCGCTGGTCGCCGCCTGCGACGGGCAGGAGGCACCAAGGCAGGCGGCAATGAGCAGGGGACGGAGTGAAGGCATGAT
>CAIVSK010000229.1 GCA_903908495.1 Akkermansiaceae bacterium | reverse complement strand
TGGTTATCCGGCGCCGCCGTGGCTCTGGCCGGGCTTGCCGCGATGGAGAGTATGGCCATCCGGCCGCACTATCTGGCCTATTTTAATGTTCTCGCTGGCGGCCCGGCCAATGGCTGGCGGCACTTGGTCGACAGCTCGCTCGATTGGGGTCAGGATCTGCCGGGCTTGGCGCAGTGGTTGCGCAGTCACCGGCAATCGGGTGAGCCGGTTTATGTGGCCTGCACCGGCATGAGCGACTTCCTTTATGAGGGCATCCCCGGCGAACCGCTCGCCCCTTATTACTACCATTACCGGCCGCGACGCTGGCAGGAATTGAAACCCGGACTGTATTGTGTGAGTGCCACCATGCTGCAGGACGTTTACAGTCCGTTTCGCGGTCCGTGGACCCCCGCGAAGGAAACTGTATATCGTCATCTCCTCCGCCAGATGCGAATAGAGATCGCCGAGGGAAAACGCGCCGCGTTAATTGCCGAATTCGGAAACGGATCCTCCAAGCCGTTATGGGATCTCGATCGACTGCGGTTCGCTCGGCTCGCGCAGTATCTGCGTCTGCGCCGGCCGGACGCGATGATCGGCTACAGCATCCTGATCTATCGGTTGTCTGACGAAGAAGTACATGCCGCCGTGAGTGGGACCGCCGCCGAACTGGCGGATGCGATGGAGCGCGCCCTACAGGCGCGCTGACGGTTCAGGGCAACTGGCGCATCCATTCCACCAGTTGGGTGGCGTCCACCGTCGCTGCGATGGACGTGATCTTCTTGGCCTCGGCGAGTTTCTTGCGCTCCTTGGCCCAAGCCAGGAATTTCACTTCATCGACTCCAACCACCCGGCTGATGCGCACGAGATAGGGCGGGGCAAAAGCCTTCTCCTCGATCAGTTCGAGCTGGATGCCGGGCCCCAAATCGTCCACCGCCGAAACGAACCGCTGATTCGGCGCAAGTTCGAGTCCCACCCGCTGAACGACAATGATCTCGTCAAAGCTGTGCCGCCGGTAGTGGTAGAGAAACGCCTCCGGCCGCTGGGAGAGCAGCATCGGGTTGATGCTGGATTTGTGGTAAAGGAACCACTGCAGGCCGGCATTGTTGTCAATGGCCAGAACAGACTTTGCCCCCAAGGCGCGGATGTAACCACCGATCCAGTTGGTCGTGCGCGCGGCGAAGTTCTCCTGCGTGAAGCGGTGCATGGCCGAAACCGGCACCGTCACCCCCGCAATGTAGGCAAGCCCGGCGCCGATCACCACCGGCCAGCGTAGGCGGTGGCTGGTCAGCCGTGGCAGCACAAAAATGAAGGCAAAAATCAGCAACACGTGCGCCGGCAGGCTGAGACGCCGGATGATCGGTTCATCCCAGTGGCCCCAGAAATAGCATAACATAAGACCGGTGTGAATGATCAGCCCGATCAGGAAGATGCAGAAGACGTCCGTGGCCTGCTCGAGGGAGAAGATTTCGCGATGATGCTTGTAAAGCGTGAGCACAAAAAACCCGACGCCAAAGGTGCCGAGGATCGCGACCAACCAGGAGCTCGGCTG
>CAIVSK010000228.1 GCA_903908495.1 Akkermansiaceae bacterium | reverse complement strand
CTCGGGCCGGCACCCTGGGCACCCTACAATCACGGCCGCTGCGACGGCAATTTCTCCTGCGAGGGTGGAAGTTGGCGGTCCTATTCCGATTATTCCGGCGGCAACATGACCGACTGGGGTGCGCACCACATCGGTGGAGCGACCTTTGCCGTGGACGTGCGCGAACTGCAACCGACGGACGTGGTCCTAACCGTGGAGGGCGACAAGAGATGGCTTTCCTTCAAGTATACTAACGGAACCGAGCTGACTCTCAACAAGCCGGGCAAGTCGCAGCACCAAGTGGACGGCACCCCGGGTGAAAAGCGCGAAGCCAAGAAGGTGCCGGAATACGCCGCCAAGGGTGGCATCGGTGCCGATTTCCTCGAGTGCATCAAGACCCGCGGCAAGCCGTTCCGCGACATCGAACTCGCCGTCAACACTGTGACCATCTGCCATCTCGGCATCATCGCCTACACCTTGGGCCGCTCGCTCAAATGGGATGCTGCGAAACAACTCTTCGTCGGCGACGAAGAAGCCAACCGCTTCATCGACCGTGCGCGGCGCGAACCCTGGCAGCTCTAATCCCGTCATCGCCTTTCTCAACCCTCTACTATCTCTCAAGCAAAACTTATCTTTATGAACGAACAATTGGACAAAGCCTTTGACGCGTTGAAAACCTATGACTGGGGAATGGACCCTAACAGCATCAAGGCCGTCGATGACGCCATCGTCGCCACCCACACCGATGCCGCGGCCCGCAAGGAACTCGAGGCACGCCTCATAGCGGCGCTCGCCACCGAGGCTCCCCGCGCCGCCAAGGACGCGGTGTGCCGCGCTCTCAAGACCATCGGCACCGCCGCCGCCGTGCCGGCTCTCGCCGCCTTGTTAGCCGATGACAAGCTCTCCCACATGGCCCGCTACGCGTTGGAGCGCATCCCGGGCCCCGAAGCCGGCCAAGCGCTGCGCGAATCCCTGCCGAAGGTCGCCGCCAAGCTCAAAATCGGTGTGCTCTCGTCGTTGGGCGCGCGCGGCGAGGCCACCGCTCTGACCGCCCCGATGACGGCCCTGCTGGCGGACGGCGATGCTGCCGTCGCGGTGGCTGCCGCCCATGCGGTGGGAGATATAGGATCGCTGGAAGCGGCCAAGGTGCTGCTAACCGCCAAAGCGGCCGCCGGCAGTAAGGCCGCCATCGCCGACGCCTCGATGAACTGCGCGGAGCACCTGTTGGCCGCCGGCAACAAGGGAGCCGCCAAAATCACCTACGACAAGGTCCTGGCAGGCGCGCCTTCCAAACTGATCAAGGACGCCGCCACCCGTGGCCTCACCGCCTGCAAGTAATTACTAACAAAACACACACCAACCAACAACCAATATGCGTTCGTCACTCGTGGCCCTGATCGGGCTGGCCTCTTTTTCCATGGCACCGGTGAGTCCGGCGGCCGATGCCCCGCAAAAAATCAAGGTGCTCATCGTCACCGGCGATGATGTTGCGGTGCATCCGTGGCATGAGGTTTCGCAGGCGGTCCGCGACACCTTGCTGGCGGCCGGCAAGTTCGACGTCAGGGTCTGCGAGGATCCGCACATCTTCGACTCGGCCGTTGCGCTCAAGGCCTACGATGTGGTGTTCCTGCAATTCTACAATGCCGCGCTGCCCACTCTCTCGGACGCGGCCAAGCAGAACCTGTTGGATTATGTCAAGGGCGGCAAGGGACTGTGCATTTCCCACCTGTCCAGCGCGTCGTTCAAGGAATGGGGCGAGTTCCGCCAGCTCTGCGGCCGCTATTGGGTCATGGGCCAATCCGGCCACGGCCCGCGCGGCGTGTTCAAAGCCACCATTGCCGACAAGGACAACCCGATCACCAAGGGACTGACGGATTTTGAAACCGACGACGAACTCTACGCCAAACTGCAGGGCGACGCGCCGATCCATGTGCTGGTCACCGCCGCCTCGGACTGGAGCAAGACCGTCGAGCCGCTCGCGTTCACCTTGGACTATGGCAAGGGCCGCGTCTTCCACGAGGCCTTCGGCCACGATGGCAAGGCCGTCAAGACGCCTAACGTCGGCACGCTCATCCAGCGCGGTACCGAGTGGGCCGCCACTGGCAAGGTGGAGTAGGCAGCCGGAGGCCTTGTGGGGGGGCGGCACAATCTGTCCTGCAGAGTTGCCAAGCACGGCTTTGTTGTTATAGTTGCGGCCATGGAAACACCCGAGTCCAAAGCCGACGCACAAAGCCGCCTCAACAATCTCGTCGCCGTCAGCGTCGCGCTGCTGGCGTCGTTCATGGCCGTCACCAAGGTAAAGGACGACAACATTTGCCAGGCCATGGTGCAGGCGAAGGCCGACGCGGTGGACACTTGGAACGAATACCAAGCCAAGAGAATCAAGCATCATCTCACCGAGACGGCGATCAACCAAGCCGAGGCCCTGCAACTCAGCGCGGCCCCGGCCACCGCCGCGCGGCTCGACGAGCAACGGGTGAAATACGCCGCGCAGATCAAGAAATACGAGGCGGAGGAGCCCGAGCTTGCCGCCAAGGCCAAGGCGTTTGAGGCGTCCTATGATGCGCTGAATTTCCGCGATGACCAATTCGACATGAGCGACGCCGCCCTCTCCATCGCGCTCGGGCTGATGGCCGTCACCGCCCTGACCAACAAAACCTGGCTGCTTCACTTCTCGTGGTGCTTCGCCGGGTTTGGTGCCGTGTTGGGCATCGCCGGCATGTGCGGCCTGAGCCTGCATCCCGATTGGTTGACGCGCTTGCTGTCATAAGTGCAACAGGTCATTTTGGCCAGAGGCTCCGAGCAGGATCCCCAATACTGCTGACTTTGCGTGCTCTGATCGGAAATCAGGCCTCCCGCCCTGTGACGGAAGACAGCGCGTCCCGCCTGTCTGCGCATGAAACGACAGGCTGGAAGCCTGAAGCGCACACCCTTTTTTTCCTTATTCTACAAGGGTTTGCGGTTTTCTGATCCGATGGAAATCCGATGAAACCGACCCGCCGGACCGCAACGTCTGGGCATTTTCGAGGGCGAAGCGGTTCGAAGCTTTCAGCCAGGAATTCTCGTAGGCAAACGCCGAATGCTGGCGGGCGCCGACCGCGTCAAAATGCAGCGTTCCGACCCGCCGGGCGTCATCGCCCAAATAGACCTGGATCGTTCGTTTCATAGGGAGGTGGGGGATTTCCTGACCCGCACCCGCTGCGGCAACCGTTCATCGTCCAAGAGGAGCCCATGCTCATCGCGCCGGGCGTCTACGAGATCGCCCAGAGCCTCGCCGAATCCCAAAACGAAAAGCACCATCGCGTAGGCGCCCATGGCAACCGCCGGATCGCCCTTCTCGATGCGCGCATACGTGCTTTTGGCCACGCCAACGCGCTCCGCCATCATCTCGACGGTGAGCCGGCGCTTGCGGCGGGCGCGG
>CAIVSK010000227.1 GCA_903908495.1 Akkermansiaceae bacterium | reverse complement strand
GCGTCTGACTACGAATCAGAAGGTTGGGGATTCGAGTTCCTCCGGGTGTACTTCTACAAGCCCCTGCAAATCAACGATTTGCGGGTTTTTTTGTGCCCGGATCGGAACGCCCCGGATGCCGCCTAAATGCACGGAAATGCAGGTTTCAACCCATTCTATTGCAGGAAGTGTTGCAGGAAGAATTTATGGTTTGGGACGCGGCCCCGGTGATCCAATGGTTCCGCCGCATCCGGGTTTCCTCACAATGGGCCGTTGTAGGGGAATTTCGATCACGGCGGGGTGGATGTTCGTGATGCGACGTGCGCATTCAAGGATTCGGCAGGAAGGCGTTGTTCCGCCCGCTGACTCAAGGAGAAAGTGGTCAAACCGGAAATGCTCACCAATCGGGAATATATGCTTGCCGGTCGATTAAAAAAACCGATAGAACCGGCCATGAAATGCAAGCAGATGAGACGAGATGTCGTTTTCTGGGCACCCCGGAGCCGGCGGTTCAGACTTGCCGGTCGAATTGACACCAGCGCACTGCCCTTGGCACGCCCCTCCAACCCCTTCCCGCCACTCCCCTGAGCCATGAATGACCTGATCGACCCATTGATCCAGCTCCGCCTCGCCGTGGCCGTCCTCGGCCAGCGGGACCACGCTGCTTGGTGGGATTGCCAGTTTCTCGACGCCGCAGGCCTCGAATCCCTCGACTACAATTTCCCCAAAGCCCCGCTGGCGGCCGGCTTCACCGCCACCTGCCTCGCCGCCAAGCGCTTGCACGACGAACGGATCGGCCGCACCGGCGTCACCCATTTGTTCCGGCTGGAACCCGACCTCGAAATGTTGGTCCAACGCAGCGCCACCAAACAGGCGGGCAAAATGCTGGCCGGACTGTCCCTTGACCGCGAGGCAAGCCTGTCGGAGCTGGCGCGGCTGGCCGGCGAGGAAATCGACAGCCCGGAAGGCCCGGTCCAGATCGGCATCCTCGAAGACGCGTCCACCCAGCGCGGCATCACGGCACTGGCCCGCCACTATCATGCCGGCTTCCGCTTGGGGCTGCGCATCTACCCCTACTTCGCCTCCCGCCGGGCATGACCGAACCGCCGCCACCACCCTACACGACCAACCTGTCCAAGGCACAGGGCTTGGTCCCGGAAACCTTGGAACTGCTGACGATCTGGCAGCCGGGGATGAGGGCGACCGAGCTCAAGGATCTGGTGAAACAAACCGGCGCCCTGGGCCGAGCCACCGATACCCGCATCACGGATGTGGTCAGCCGCGGCTTCGCCCAACGCTACCTCATCGACGGCGGCCGGCCCGCCGCCTGGCTCAAGCAGTTGGTGGATTCCGGGGTGAGCCGCAGCGCCCTGCACCAGATCCTCTTCGTTTACACCGCCCGCCACAATCCGGTCTTCCACGACTTCGTGACCGATGTTTTCTGGCGCAAGGCCCTTTCCAGTACCGGGGAGGTGACCAAGGAAGACACCCGCGATTTCCTCGAACGCGCCGCCGCCTGCGGTCGGATCGCACCGCGGTGGGCCGACAGCATGATGGAGCGGGTCACCCGCTATCTGTTGGGCACCTTGCAGGATTTCAGGATGATCGGTGAAAACCGCCACGGCTGCCGACAGGCCAAGCTTCCCGTGGTTCTAGCGGAAACCCTGCTCTTTCTCGCCCACGACCTGCACTTCCACGGCGTCGAGGACCGCAACATCCCGGCCCATCCCGATTGGAAGCTCTTCGGCCTGATGCCCGCCGACGTGATCTCGCAGTTGGAGCGGGAGGCGGCCAAGGGCCATCTGCAAGTCCAGAACGCCGGCCAGTTGCTGCGGATCGAATGGAAACACCCCGACATGGAACACGTCATCGATGCACTCACTCACTGAAAAGCTCGACGAACTCCGCCAGCACCTAAAAGGCGGCGTCAGCTCGATGAAACAGACCGGCTTCGATCCCGTCTACTACCTCGTGTTTCCGGCGGCGGAAATCCTCCAGGCCAAGCTCATGCTGCCCCAGATCCTGGCGCAGCTCAAACTCGACGGCTTTCGCCCGCGCGTCCTGTCGCTCACCACGATGCTCAACCAGTGGTTCCGCAGCCACAAGCTGCGGGCGGCATGGCAGGCCGGCCTGCAGAACGCCGACAACCTGCGCCAGCAGTTCCGGCGCACTTTTTCCACCAAACTCGAAAAGGAACGGGTGATCGCCGATGCCCTTCTGGCGGAGCTGGACTCCCTGCGCAACGAACCCGGCGGCCTGCTCGTCCTCACCGACCTCGAGGCCCTGCATCCATTCCTCCACATCAGCGGGATCGAGCAGCAGCTCAACGGCAAATTCTGCGTGCCCACCGTCGTGCTCTATCCCGGCGTCCGCGGCGGCTCGCACAGCCTCCGCTTCCTTGGTTTCAACAAGGAAAACGCCAATTACCGTTCGATCCACATCGGCTAAACCGCTTTCATGAAAATACGCGAACTCTTCGACCAAACCCGCCCGATTGACCGGCAGATCGTCGCCGTCATCAATTACGCGGCGGATGACGAAAACCTGATCCGCCAGGAAATCGCCGAATACGAGATCACCGACAGTCTGGCCCGCCATTACGAGCGGTTCATGATCAACCTCGACGCCGGCTTCAAGGGCACCGGTGGCCATGAGGTCGGGGTGTGGGTTTCCGGCTTCTACGGGTCGGGCAAAAGCTCGTTCACCAAGTACCTCGGCTTCGCCCTCGATCCCAGCCGGCGCGTCGGCAGCGAACCCTTCCTAACCTGCTTTCAAAACCAGATCCCGGGAGCGCCGTTGCGGGCCCAACTCGGCACCCTCGCCAAAAATTTCCCCGCCACGGTCATCATGATCGACCTGGCCTCGGTCGCATCCGCGGAGGAATCCAACCAAGGCATCTCGCGCATCGTCTATCACAAGGTGCTGGAGTGGGCCGGCTATTCGAAGGACGAGAAAATCTCGCTGCTAGAACTGATGGTCGAGCGCGACGGGCGCAAGGCCGAGTTTCTCGCCGGCATCGAGGCGACCGGTTACACCTGGGACGAACTCCAGAACGACCTGCTGGCCGCCAACGCCATCGTGAGCCGGGTGGCCAGCAAACTTTACCCCAAATTGTGGCCGGATGAGGTCGCGTTCTCCCGCACCAAGGTGGATTCCTTCTACGGCGAGGACGAGCGGCTCAAACAAATGCTCGCACTCATCGAGCGCCGCACCGGCAACCGCCGCGTCCTCTTCATCCTCGACGAGGTCGGCCAGTTCATCGAGGGCACCAATCGCTTGATCCTCAACCTGCAGGGCTTCGCGGAAAACCTCAAGAACATCGGCCAAGGCCAGGCATGGATCATCGCCACCGCCCAGCAGACGCTGCCGATGGCCGGTCCGCTCTTCAAGCTCAAGGACCGCTATCCGGACCCGCTCCGCATCGACATCGAGTCCACCGACATCCGGGAAATCACCTACCGGCGGCTGCTCAAGAAATCGCCGGAGGCCATTCATCTCCTGAAAAAACTCTTCAGCGAGCACTCCGGCGCCATCACCGCGGCCACCCAACTCAAGAACACCAAACACATCCAGACCCATCTGGATGCCGATGAGTTCGCCCGCCTCTATCCGTTCCTGCCGCAGCATTTCAACATTCTGATGGAATTGCTCCGCAGCCTGGCCCGCTCCACCGGCGGCATCGGCCTGCGCTCGACCCTGAAAGTCATTCAGGACGTGCTGGTCGATTTGAAAGGGCAGCAGACCGGCACCCACCTCGCCGATTTGCCGGTCGGCACGCTCGCCACCGCGGACATCTTCTTTGACACCCTGCGCGCCGACATCGAGCGGGCCAACCGGCCGCTGGTTGAAGCCGTCGCCAAGGTGGCCAATGCCTACGGTGCGGACTCGCTCCACCACCGCATCGCCAAGACGGTGGCCGTCCTGCAACTCGTCGAAGGCTTTCCGGTCAGTTCGCAGAATGTCGCCGCCATGCTGCATCCGTCCGCCGCCGCCACCCCGCTGTTCGAGGTCGTGGACAAGGCTGCCACCGAGATGTGCGACGACAAGGAGCTCCCGCTCGAGCTGTTGGACGGATCGCTGCGCTTCATGAGCGAGGCCGTTTCCCAGATCCTCATCGACCAGGGATCGCTCAGACCGTCCTCCAATGACGAATTGACGATCCTCAATGAGATCCTCCGGGACCAGATTTTCTCACCCGAGCCCATGGCGCGCTTGGAGAACACCAAGAACGTCAAGGCCCAGGTCAAGTTGCTCCACGGCACCATGCCGGTGGCCGTCACCCACTCGAAGGAAGACGTGGAGCTCCATCTGGAGCTGGCGTCCGCCGCCGAAATTTCCAACAAAATCAAGGACCGTCTCAACGATTCGCGGGTCCCGGCCAACAAAAATGTCCTCTATCTGCTCGGCGAGGATTCCCGCGAGATCCGCGACACCATCACCCGCATCTATCGCTGCGAGGAAATCCACCGCCGCCACCGCACCGAGGCCGCCGAAAAGGAGGTCTCCCAGTTCATCATCGCCCAGAAGACCCGTGCCGACCAATTGAAGCGCGATCTCGACACCATCCTGCAGAATGCGTTCCTGAAAGGTTCCTTCGTCTTCCGGGGTGCCCAAACCGCGGTGTCCATCCGTGGCACCGAGTTGCGCCAGGCCTGCAACAGCCAGCTCACCCACGTCGCGGTGGAGGTCTTCCCGTCCTACAAACAGGCGCCGCAGAACCTCGACTCCAACATCGCCGAGAAGCTTTTGTTAGCTCCCGACCTCTCCGTCGTCCCGTCCGCCACCGATCCGCTGGGACTCGTGGACAAGGCCGGCGCGGCCACCCGGATCCGCAGCGACCATCCGGCTTTGGTTTCACTCCTCGATTACCTCCGCAGCCGCGGTGAAGTGGATGGCCGCAAGCTGCTCGATGATTTCAACCGCGCCCCATACGGTTGGTTCAAGGACACCACCCGTTACCTCGCAGCCGGTCTGCTCATCTCCCAGGCGATCCGCATCAAGGTCGGCGGCCAGTGGCTCGAAGCCGTCGGTCCCAAAGCCACCGAGGCCCTCAAAAATAACAACACCTTCGCCAAGATCGATGTCGCTACCAACGATAAGCAGATTCCCCAGGAAACGCTCAATCGTGCCGCCAAGCGCCTGCTCGACCTGACCGGCGAGAAAGTCCTGCCGATGGCCCCGCGGATCAGCCAGGCGGTGCTCAAGTACTTCCCGGCCTTCCGCAATGAATACGCCTCACTGGCTCTCGAGTTGACCTCTTCGAGTCTGCCCGGCGCATTGCGCGCCCAGTCCCTGTCAAAACGCCTGTCGCAAGTCCTCGATCGCGATGCGTCCGATGCTCCCATTACCCTTGGCGCGGAAGAAGCCCTGCTGGTCGATGACCTCGCTTGGGCCCGCGAAGTCCGCAAGGCCCTCGACAATGACCTCGGCAAAGACGCCGGCGAAGCCGCCTCGTTGGCCGCCGCCATCGCCGGCCTGCCGAAGGTTGGCGTGCTGGATTCACTCGCCACCTCCACGGCCGTCCTGCGCGATGAGTTGCTGGAATGCCTCGCCCGTGAGGATTTCTACACCGTCGCCTCGGACATTCGGACCCGCCTCACCGCCCTTCGCGAGCAGGTGAAAGCCGCCGCCACCGGCTTGGGCCAGGAAATCACCGCCCACCTCGAGGCCCAGCGCGAGTCGATCATGAGCCTGCCCGAGTGGGCCGAACTCCCGCCGGAAGACCGCTCGGAGTTCTCCAACCAACTCGACGGCACCACCCTGCCGGATGCCGCCGACCTCGCCGGCATTCGCCTCCTGCTCAACCGCCGCATGGAGTTGGATGCCAAACTCGCCCAACTCCGCAACTCCGTCATCGACCGCCACAAGAAACTCAAAGAGCAACAGAATCTGCCTCCGGCGC
>CAIVSK010000226.1 GCA_903908495.1 Akkermansiaceae bacterium | reverse complement strand
GCGGGTCCGCGAGTTTGCCGCGACGCTGGCGCAGGGATAATGGACAACCGAAAACTCAAGCACAGCGATGGCCGAAGTATACACATTGAATGATCTTGTCTCGCGGGAGCGGTTGGATGCGGGGGAGGTGAAACCGGCGCGTTTGGCGGTGATTGGCTGGCCGATTGCGCATTCCGCCTCGCCGCGCATGCAGCAGGCGGCGTTGGATGCTGCTGGGATCGACGCCCGGTATGTGCGGCTGGAGGTGGCGGCGGGCCGGGTGGGGGAGGCGTTGGCGCGGATGCGGGAGCTGGGGTTTGTGGGTTGCAACGTGACGGTGCCGCACAAGCTGGAGGTGATGGCGGAGTGTGACGTGGTGGACTCTGCGGCGCAGGCCTTGGGAGCGGTCAACACCGTGATTTTTGCGGCAACGCAAACGCGCGGCCTTAACACCGACGGCCCGGGATTTGTCAACGCCGTGGCCGATGAATTCGGCGTCGCGCTGGGCGCTCTCAGCGTGGTCATCTTCGGGGCAGGCGGCGGGGCCGGCCAAGCACTGGCGGCGCAATGCGCGATGCAGGGCGTGGCCCGGCTGACGCTGGTGAATCGGACGCTTGAGAAGCTGTGGCCGCTGGCGGCGCGGTTGCAGGGGTTGGCCGCGGGCTGCGAGATCAACGCGTTGCCATTGGATGATCCGACGCTGCCGGAGACCTGCCGCGCGGCTGATTTGATTGTCAATGCATCGTCGCTGGGCCTGCAATCCGGCGAGGCGTCGCTGGTGCCGGATGGGTGCCTGAGGGCCGGGCATCTGGTGTACGACTGCATTTATCGGCCGACGCCGACGGTCTTGTTGGATCGGGCGGCGGCGCTGGGTTGCCGCACGGCCAACGGGCGTTTGATGTTGATCCATCAAGGCGCGCTGGCGTTTCAGCAGTGGTTCCCGGGCAGCGAACCGCTGGCTGTGATGCGGGCGGCGCTGGCGCGTCCGGTGGCTGACTCTTGAGTTAGTGGGCGGTAGGCGGCGGCGGTGGTTCTGCCGGCACTTGCACGCCGGGGTCGTCGATGGCCATCCAGTGGCAGGCGATGACTTTGACCAACTCGAATTTGAAAGTGCTTTCAGCATCGGCGGGCAGGCGCCGCAGCCGCACGCGGACGCGGAGCATGTCCGGCGGTTCCAGGTAGGGGAGTTTGGAGCCGTACAGCGGCTCACCCTTGGCATGTTTTTTAAACGCGGCGGCGAGGAGCCGGCCGTCGGGGCTGTCGCGTTTGACGAGAAATTCGGGTGAGGCGGTGCCGGCTTGGTCCGGATAGCCGAAGCGGGGCGCGTAAAACACCAAGCTCATGTGGCTGGTCTCACTGCGTTCCTTGAACAGCCGCTCGCGGACCAGCAGGCGGAATTCAAGCTCGTCTTCCCCGTCTCCGGTGAGAAAGAGCGACCACGGGTAGTCGCTGTAACGGGCAAAGTGGTCCCAATCGAGGCACCATTCGCCATTTTGTTGCACAAACACGCAGTCAAGGGTGCGTCCGTCCGTTGCGCTCCAGCGGCTTTCCACGGCCCGCCCCGCCGGTAACTCAAGGAGCGAGTTGGCGGTGTTTTTGACGGTTTTGGGATCGATCCGGGTCAACGGATTGAGATCATAGAAGCGAGCCATGCGGCCCGCGGTGGCCACCGGACTGAGTACGAACTGGTTGCGTTCCTCAGGCGTGCCGGCACCGAGAAAGCCGCCAAACGACGCAAAACAGGCCGGCAGGGCGGTGCTGAGGCGGACGACAGCCTCATCGCCACTGGTGCCTTTCATGCTGGCAACCGCCGAATTGGTGGAGCTGCGGGCTTTCTCGTCCGGCCAGATGTAGCGCACGGCGAGCACAATGAGACCCATCGCGAGCACCCATCCGCAGAAAATTTTTGCCGTCAGGAAATTCGGTTTTGCTCGCTTGGTTTGATTTATTGCCCGTGGGTGGGCGGTTTCGGCGGCAGTAGGTGCGGCGGCGGTTGGTGGCCGTGGCGCGCGATCCGGCAGCACCTCGGCGCCGAGTGACGGGTTGCGTCCGCATTTGGTGCAGCGGCGGTCGTGCGCGTCACTCGCCTGCGATTTGAAGAGCAAACCGCAGCGACCGCAGTGAAACCATGCCATGTTTTCTTCGCTCACGCAGGGAGTCTAGGGGGAAACCCAGTCAATGTGAAGCATCTCTCCGATGAGCCACTGGTTTTTTTGCGCGCCCTTCGGCGGCGGGATCAGCCGCAGGGTGATGGGCAAGTCGGCAGGGGCTGTCTCGTCGCGCGCGGCGGATTCGAACACCTTGAGCAGGGCTGGCGCCGCCGGACTGTCCAATTTGAGGTAGCCCCAAATGACCAGCTCACGGTCGGGTGCAAGCAGCTTGTACGAGTGGTACTCGGATTCGGGAAACGCCTGCGAATAGAAATTTTCCGCCGCAACATAGGCACGGATGATGCCACCGGTGCCAACTCCTCGCTCCAAGGTGGCAAATGCGACGGAGCTCAAGCCCTCGGAGGCCTCCCAGTCGACCCGCAGGGCCTCCCCTTCGCGGACGAAATACACCCGGTACGGTGTGAAGTCGGGCCTGCGTCCGCTCAAGCGGCCGTGAGGTTTGCCGCCGTCGGCACTGATCTGCCATTCGGCGCTGCGAGCTGGCAGCCAGTCGGCCGGTGCATGCCATGGCTGCCAGTCTTGGCTGAGCCGGGGAGTCAGGCGGGCGGCATCGCGAATCAGCGGTGCGACCTCCTCAGGAGTGGTGGCCTTGGCATAAGCTGCGAGCAGGCTGCGGGCGGTGGCTTCGCTGGGGCCATCGAGTTCAAATCCCAGGATTTCCACAACCTTGGATTCCTCGACCACTTCGAGGTGGCTTGCCGGGGGTTTTGGTTTGGGAGCGAGCATCAATTCTTGGGTTGCCATGGCCGCCACGATCACGCCACCGACGGAGGTTCCGGCAATCATCAACCAGCGCAGCAACGGCAGGTGGCGCGATTTCCCCCAATCCTGACCTTCCCCCTGTGTCTCGCGCGATTCCTCAGGCACGGCCATCTCCAGCGCCGGAATCACCTTGGCGGCTTGAAACGGTGCCTCGGCAAGCACTTGTTCCAATTTGACCACCGCGCCACCGTATTCCTTGACCGGGACCTGTTCGGCAGCCGTCGACAGGTTCCGCGCCGGCCGACGAACATCGATCCGCAAGCCTTGCGCTGCCGGGTCATGCGGCTCCGGATCATGGCGCGGGGAGGCGGCGGCAGCGCGGGCGATCCGCGCTCGCTTGGTTGGCAGCATCACTCCGCCCGTTGCTCGCGCCGGGTGGGCCTGCTCGCCGCCATCATCCCACACATCCATCGCCGAAACCGGCGGGGCGTGATTGTTGGGGTCGTGAAGGTGTAGGGCCATGGCAAGTCCTCACATGGGATCGCGGCGCAGTATGCACATTTGCAGTTCGAGAGCAAGCCTCAGGCATCTTGACTTCGGAGGAAATGACACGAGCTCACGGGCAACTCGGCGGGCGGCGGGGCGGCGGGCGGCCAATACTGCTGATTTCGCCCCAAGGTCATTTCATTTGGCAGGGGCTAAGCCAACGGTATTTCAAGCTTGGAGAGTGCGCAATGCGCCGCGAATCAAGCCTTCGGTGGTTGCCGCCGGGTCGGCATCCAGCACCCGCCGCACCGCCTTGCGCGAGTCCACCTGCTTGTACCCGAGGGCGATGAGAGCCAGTTCGGCATCGGCGGCCGAGGCGCTCATGGTGCCTGCGGCGGCATCCTGCCAAGTGTCGGCCACCCCCACCTTGTCCTTGAGTTCGAGCACGATGCGTTCGGCGGTTTTCTTGCCAAGCCCCTTGATGCGGGCCAGTTCGGCCACCTCGCCGGCCACCACGCAGGTTTTGAAGCGTGCCACCGGCATGCCGCTGAGCACCGCCATGGCGATGGCCGGGCCGATGCCGCTGACCCGGTCGATGAGCATCAGGAACACGTCGCGTTCCTCTTCGGTGGCAAACCCGTAGAGAGTGTGGGCCGTCTCGCGGATGTGCAGGTGCGTCCGCAAGTCCACCTCCAACCCGGCGCTCGCGTGCAAGCGGTCAAAGGTGGAGAGCGGCACAAATACCTCATAGCCCACGCCATGAACGTCCACCACCAAGCGGTTGGGATACGCTTCCAAGATTTTGCCGCGCAATCGTGCTATCATCGGCCACAGAGTCTGGCGGCCCGCAGTTTGGCGTCAAGCCAGATCCTCCCTGGACTCAAGGGCACTGATATTTGAGCTGGATTTGGGGCTTGCTCCGCGCGGGGATCGGGGGTAACTACCCTGGATGAATTTCGAGACACTGAGCCGCTGGGCGGATGAGGAGGTCAAGGCACTGGTCAAGATCCTGCCGAACGACGTGCAGGCCGCGGCCGGGCGTTGTGTGATTTCGTTTGAACCGCGTCCGGGGCTGAGTCCGGCCGACGCCGATCTTGAGGGCGACGAGCTCGGGCTGTTCGAGGGCACTTGTTTGCTCGACGAGCCGGCGCCGGAGGAAGTTCCCCGGATCCGCTTGTTTGTGGAAAATTTATGGGAATGGGTGGAGCAGGACGAACAAGACTATCGCGACGAAGTGGGAACCACCCTGCTGCACGAGCTCGGCCACTATTTGGGCTGGGATGAGGACGAGGTGTCGGAGCGCGGTTTGGAGTGATCCGCTACCGGTGCCACGAAAAACAGCGTGAACTCATGACGGTTGTAGGTCAGGTGGGTTTGGGTTAGCAGCCGCAGCCCGCCGCGCGCGGCTTGGGTCGTCACCGCGGCGAACAAGCGCTGGGTGTCGTCGACGCTGCTGACACCGGCGGTCTTGAGTGTGAAGATCACCAGTCCGCCGGGCAGCAGGTGTTTTGACAGGCGCAGCACCGCCTCCATCGAGTCTTGCGCCGCGCCGTTCATATCGGACAGGATCGCGTCGTACTGGGTTCCTTGCGGCGGGCGGAAGCTGGCGGCGTCGCCACCGACATAGCGGAGGCCGGGGGCGGCGGCCAGGCTTGGGTGCAAGGGGGCGCGGTCCACTGCGGTCACCCGGTAGCCCCTGGCGAGCAATTCGGAGGTCATGCCGCCCGGGCTGGCACCGAGTTCGAGCCAGTGGGCGGTCGGCGGCGGCGGCAGGCGGTGGAGGCGCAGGTAATGGAGGGCCTCGGCGACTTTGGCCCCGGCGCGGCTGATGGTTGCCGTCGAGTTCTGGCTGATGAAGCGGGTGCCTCCCGGATAGAACCCGTTCGCCGACTTGGGGCTGTGCAAGCCGCAAAACAGCCCCTCGTTGCCGAGCAGGCAATAGAGAGTGGGTGCGTCCGGGTCCTGGGCTTCGACCTCCCGGGCTGGCACGGCGGTTGCCGGAAACAATTGCAAGGCCCGCCCGCGAAGATTGGACGCGAGTTTCTTGTAGTAGGAATCCGTTGAGCTCGGGTCCAGCAGTCCGACGAGCAACGTTTGAGGCTTCGCTGCAGCGAATTTGCGCGCCAGGGCTTGGGCTGCCTTTTCCACAAAGCCATCCATGCTGCGCGGCCGGCAGGGCCAACTGTGGTGCAGCGGCAAGCACCATCGGATGAAAATGGCAACCGGCATCCGGCGCAGCGCCGCGGGATCGGCAGGGCGGACCACATAATATTCGTGGCCCAGCTTGGTGCAGGCGGGCGAGTCGAGTTGGCGGATGAGGTCCGGCACGGCGTCCTCGAAGACTTCCGCGATGCGGATCAGCCAGGAGCAAGACGGCGGAGGCGTGGCAATGGGATTCAAATGCAGGTGATGGGTGGCCCAAGGAACATGATCGGAAGCGTCGTGCTTGGCAAGTGTCGCCGCCGCAGCCTGTGCTGACTGGGTTTTCGCTTGGCGATTTGCCGGAATTGCGACAGATTGCCGCCACCATGATTCGTTTTCTTCACACCCGCATCCGCGTCCGCGACCTCGACCGTTCGATCGCGTTTTACAAAAACCTCGGCTATCTGGAGGGCGAGCGGAAAGACTCGCCGCAAGGCAACCGCCTCGCGTTTCTCCACTTGCCCGGTGCCGAGGTGATGTTAGAGCTGTGCTTCTCGCCGGACTACACCGCCACCTGTCCCGAGGATCTGATGCACACCTGCCTCGGCGTGCCGGACATCATCGCCTACTGCGGGCAGGTTGAAACCGCCGGTATCGAAATTTGGCCCGCCGGATGGCGCGAAAAATTCACCGCCGGCGCCCGTAAGATGGCTTTTGTCACCGATCCGGACGGCTACGAGGTGGAAATTCTGGAATGCTAGCGCCCTGCGGGTCATGACCCGTGACCTTTCAGCAGCGCGGCGACGGCGCGCACGCTTTCGTCGAGTGCAAACGCCCCGGCGGTGAGGGCGATGCGCCGCGCTCCCGCCAGCGTGGCAGGGTCGAAGGTGGCGGGCGTGCTGACGATGCACGCGGGTTTGCTTTTGCGCAGCGCGGCCTCGAGCAGGGCGTCGCAGGAGGTTTCGCCCGCTTGGCCGACCACCACCACGGCGTCGCACCAGGCTAGCAAGTTCTCCAATGCCAACTCGCGGGCCGCCATGGATGGCGCGGCGGTATCGAGGAACGTGACGCTCGCATCGCGGTAGCGCATCCGCAGTTGTTGCAGCAGCCACGACACCCGCCGCGGCGACAGCGTCGTTTGGCACACGGCGCCAAAGGCCGGCGCGAAGTGCAGGCGTGCGGTGTCGGTGGTGTCTTGGATGATTTTGGTGCCATGGGTCACGCCCGCCAGCGCCAGGCTTTCCGGGTCGTCGTGGCGGCCGATGACCAGCGGTTGCGCCCCCTCCATCCGCAGCAAACCCAGCGCGACTTGGGCGCGGCGGACCTGCGGCGATGTCAGGTCGGTTAGAGCGTGTTCCGCTTCCTCCCAGTGCTTCCGCTCGCGCGGTGAGACACCGCTGAACGGAACGACGATGTGCCGGAATTTGAAGAAATCCACCTCCTCGACCTGCTCGGCCACACCCAACCTGGCCAACTGCGCTTGCACACCCGGGTCCGGCATGAAGCGGCCCGCCACCGCCACCCGCCCGCTCGCGGCGAGTCGGGTGATGGCTGCCAGCGCGTTGCGCGCATCCGCATCCATGCCGTAGCTCGTGGCCACCCTCAGTTCGATCGTCCTGCTGGGTGGGCTGGCTGGCTGGCGTTCAAGGGTTACATTCATGGCTTTGTACGGCAAAGTTTGAGGTTGTAAAAAATCCCCGACACGGAATGCGGGGTTGCGATTGGCTTTGTACCGCAAAGTTAAATTGGCACAAGCAAAATCTGTGAAAATTTATTGCGGGGGGGTTATTTTCCGACGTCGAGGATTTTTTCGAGGATCCCGAGGTAGGCGATGAACGCGCGGCGGCCGGTGGGGGTGAGGGTGTAGAGCGTTTGGGGGCGGCCATCGCCGGTGAGCTTTTCGCCGCCGATAAAATCGACCTTTTCCAAGGTGCGGAGGTGGGTGATGAGGTTGCCGTCGGACATGTCCAACTGGCTCTTGAGGTCTTGGAATGCCCACGGCTCGATGCGCGAGGCCAGCAGCGTCATGATCGAGAGGCGGCCCTTCTCGTGGATGAGCTTATCGAGTTGGGAAAAATCGATCATACTGCGGTTTCGTCGCGGCCGCCGGTGGTGACGATGATGCCACCATAGACCAGGTGGAAGCCACCGAAGGCAATGGCCATCAGGTGCGAGCTGCTGAGATTGCCGACCGTGTGGGAGAGGAACTCGTTGAGGTGGGTCAGTCCACCGAGGCACAGCAAGCCGAAGGTCACGAAGGCCCAGCCGAGCCAAATCATCGATCGCGGCGCGAACTCACGGATGGCCAGTAGCGCAATGCCGTAGTTGAGAATCCAAATGCTGGCCGCCACCTTGGTCTGGTCGGGAGTGCAGGAGCGCACATAGAGCAAGCCAAGAAAGCCGCCGGCCACCAGCGAGGGGAGGGCCCCCCGCAGGGCCGTGCGCAGCCCGGTGCTCCAAAACACCCGGTTGTGGGCGGAGCTGGCGCGGAGGATTTGGATGACGTTGAAAATGAGCACCAAGCCGAGGCCGGTGAGCCAGAAATACGCCCACGGCCAACCGACCTTGCCATCCGACAGCCAAGCCGCCGCCAGCGCCGCGGCCCCTCCCATCAAGGCGGTCTCTCCGGATAGAGCCCTGAAAATCGTCGCCCGTTCCATCATCGAACGGATTACCCGCAGTTGCTCCACCGCCTCGTCGCGCGTCGTCATGCCTTGCTTTGCCATGCAAAGCGCCGACCCCGCAAGCAAATCCCGCCGGTTGACGGATTTTTTCCCGCTGCCGGTAAAATCTCAATAGCAGGAGACTCCGATGATGGGGAAAGTGGTTGACGTTAGCGGCGGCGGCTTGGGGGATTTTTGTGGCTTGGCAACGGGTGGCGGGAGGTGGACACTCGCGGCGGTGAGTTTGCAGGTGGTTATAAATTTCAAGGTGCTCGATGAATGCGACGAGTGGATCGTGGTGGACAAGCCGGCGCCGTTGATTGTGCATCCGGCGAACCGCAAGCCGGAGCCAACCTTGTTGGGCGGGATTGCAATGCTGTTGGCGTACGAGATCGAGAACGGGGCGAGCCCCGGGGTTGTGAACCGGCTTGACCGCGAGACGAGCGGGGTGGTGGTGGTGGCGAAGCATGCGGCGGCAGCGCGGGAACTGGGCGGCATTTTCATGCGGCGGGAGGCGCGCAAGGAGTATCTGGCGGTGGTGCTGGGCTGGCCGCAGGCGGCGGCGTGGGAATGCGACGAGCCGATTCTGCGGGCGGGGGATATCGGGGAATCGGCGATCTGGGTGCGCCAAACGGTGCATCCGGCGGGCAAGGAGTGCCGGACTCGCTTCGAAGTGGTGGAGCGCTTCGAGCGCAAGGAAGGTCGCTTCTGCCTGTTGCGGTGTTTTCCGGAAACCGGGCGGATGCACCAAATCCGCGTGCATCTGGCGCACAGCGGGCATCCGATTGCGGGCGATAAACTGTATTCGGCGCAAGGCTTGGAATACACCGAATGGATGGCCGCGGGCTGGACGCCGGAGTTGGCGCGGCGCTTGTTCCTGCCGCGCCATGCCCTGCATGCCGAAGTGCTGGCGCTGCCCTGGGCAGGCCGCATCATCGAGTGGCGGGCCGAGTTGGCCGCGGATTTGCGCGACTTTGTCGAGGGCAAAGAGGTGTTGCCGAATGCGGACGTTGTCATTTGGAGCAGGCATGACTAAGCTGGCGCATGGCCTTATTGAGTGAAGTGGTGGCGTATCTGGACGAGCAGTTGGATATAGCGGCGATCCCCGACTACCCGGGAGCCCTCAACGGCCTGCAATTGGCCAACGAGGGCGAAATCGGGCGAATCGTGGCGGCCGTGGATGGCTCGCTGGCGGTGGTGGAGGCGGCGGCGGCGGCGGGAGGGCCGGGCTTGTTGGTGGTGCATCACGGGATGTTCTGGCAAGGCGCGCAACCGGTGCGCGGCGCGTTTTACCGGAAGCTCAAGACCGCGATGGACGCGGGGTTGGCGATTTACTCCGCCCATCTGCCGCTCGACGTGCATCCGGAGTGGGGCAACAACGCCTGCCTGGCGCGGGCCATCGGCATCCACGAGTGGTCGCCGTTTTTGGATTATAAAGGCTTGGCCGTCGGCGTGCGCGGGGCCTGGCAGGGGACGCGCGAGGAACTTAAACAACGCCTCATGTTAGCCGTCGGCGGCCCGGTGACCGTGTGTGCCGGCGGGCCGGAGCGGATTGCCTCGGTGGGCTTGGTGACGGGCGGGGCCGGCAGTGAGGTGGTGCGGGCGGCGGCGGCGGGGGTGGATGCATTTATTTCGGGAGAGGGGCCGCATTGGAGTTTTCCGCTGGCGGAGGAATTGGGCCTCAACGTCTTCTTGGCCGGGCATTACGCGACCGAGACATTCGGGGTCAAGGCGCTGGCGGCCGAACTGGCGCGCCGCTACAGCTTGCCGTGGGATTTTGTGGATCGCCCGACCGGCCTGTGAGAATGTGGGCTGGCGCGGGGCGGGGGACTGGTGCAAGCTCGGCCCATGAGTGCCGCCGCCGCTGGATTTGTCATGCCGCCCGAATGGTCGCCGCAAGCGGCGGTGTGGCTGTCGTGGCCGGTGGACGACCCGCGGCATTGGGGTGGGGCGAAGCGGGGGTTGATGTGGGCCAAGTTTGCGGAAATTGCGGCCGCCATCAGCCGGTTTGAGCCGGTGCGGATCAATGCGCCCGGGGCCGACCACCGGGCGATCGCCGAGGCGTGCAACCGGGCACGGGCGCTGCCCGAGCACATCGAATTGTTTGATCACCCGCACAACGACGTGTGGTGCCGCGATCACGGGCCGATTTTTGTGAAACAAGCCGGGACCGGCGAGGTGGCGGTGACCGATTGGGGATTCAATGCCTGGGGCGGAAAATTTCCGCCGTGGGACCAGGATGATGCCATCCCCGGCCGGATGGCTGCGGCGTTGGGCATGGCGCGGTTCGATGGCGGCATGATTTTGGAAGGCGGCGCGATCGAGATCAACGGCGCGGGCCAGTTGCTGACCACCGAGGCGGTGTTGCTCAATCCAAACCGCAACCCCGATCTCACGCGGGCCGACATCGAACAGCGGCTGCGGGACGGACTCGGGGTTGCCGAGATCCTGTGGCTGCCGCAGGGCATCGAGGGCGACGATACCGACGGGCACATCGATGATTTGGCCAGGTTCGTGGATGCTCAGACGCTGCTGGCCTGCGTCGAACCCGACCGTAACTCGCCCAACCAGCCGATCCTGGCCGACAACCGCGCGCGCCTCAAATCGTTCCTAGGCCCGCAGGGGCGCCCGTTCGAGGTGCTGGATATTCCGCTGCCGCAGGCCTGCGAGGTGGCCGGTTGGCGACTGCCGGTGCTGCCTGCCTCGTACGTCAATTTTCTCATCGTCAATGGTGGCGTGCTGGTGCCGACCTTCCGCCAAGCGCAAAACGACGCTCGTGCCCTCGGTCTGCTCCGCGATGTGTTCAGCGGGCGCGAGGTGCTCGGCATCGATTGCCTGGACCTCGTCGAGGAGGGGGGCACCTTGCACTGCATTTCCCAACAGCAGCCCGCTTGAGCGGCTCCGATTCGCCATGCCGGACACGGCCACATTTCGAGGATTGTGATGATTCTGTTGTTGGCGGAGCGGGGGTTCTGCGCTATTTTTCCGGCGTGGCTGCCGGTCCTTCTACCCCCGATTCGCCGATCCAATTGCAAGGCTACCTGCTGTTGGCCGACCCGTCGTTGCGTGATGGCACCTTCGATCAGTCGGTGATCCTGCTGGCTGATCATTCTCCGGCTGACGGCGCGTTCGGCCTGATTCTCAACCATCCCACCGATCAAGTGGTGGGCGATTTTCTCACCGACACGGATTTCGGCCCGCTGCGCCGCATCACGGTGCACGATGGCGGCCCGGTCGGTCGCGAGCACCTGACGTTTTCCGCCTTCTGGTGGAACAAAAAAAGCGGCCTGCGGTGGGCGATTCGCATCTCAGCCGAGGACGCCATCAAGCACGCCAATCGCCCCGGCCGCATCGTGCGCGCCTTCGTCGGCCACTCCGGTTGGAGCCCGGGCCAGCTCGAAGGCGAATTGCGGCGGGCATCCTGGATCACCACCCGGCCGGCACCCGAGCTGCTGGGCGCGGATCACGACCGCAGCCTGTGGTACGGCATCCTGCGCCACCTCTCCCCCTTCCACCGGGTCCTCGCCGAAGCGCCTGCCAATCCATTGCTCAACTGAGGGTGCCAACACCCGATCTAACAACAACGCCCCGTGCCCGATCTTCCGCTCCGCTTCAGCCCGATAGATGAAATTTCCGCCGAACTTGCCGCTGGTCGCCTGGTGATCGTGGCCGATGATCCGTCGCGTGAAAACGAAGCGGACCTGGTGGGTGCCGCCGCCTTGTGCACGGCGCAAATGGTCAATTTCATGGCGGTGCATGGCCGCGGCCTGGTGTGTGCTCCGCTGAGTGCCGAGCGCGCCGCCAAGCTCGACTTGCCACAAATGGAGCAACGCAACCGCGAAGGCCAGACCACCGCCTTCACCATCAGTGTGGATGCGGCCGCCGGCATCAGCACCGGAATTTCGGCCGCTGACCGTGCCTTGACCATCCGTTTGCTGGCAGACCCGGCGGTGGGACCCGAGGCGTTCGTCAAACCCGGTCATGTGTTTCCCTTGCAAGCGCGCCCCGGCGGAGTGCTGCGCCGCGCCGGACACACCGAGGCCGCCCTCGACCTCGCCGGCCTCGCCGGTCTGGTCCCCGCCGGCGTCATTTGCGAAATCATGAATGACGATGGCACCATGGCCCGCGTCGGCCAACTCGGCGGCTACCAGCAACGCCATGGCCTCAAGGCCTGCACCATCGCCCAGCTCATCCAATACCGCCGCCGCTCTGAAAAGCTCGTGCAGCGTGAGCAAACCGTCGCCATGCCCACCGCCTTCGGCGATTTCGCTTGTCACCTCTACCGCATCGATACCGACTCCAGCCACCATTTGGCGCTCACCCGCGGCGAGATCGATCCCGATAATGCGACCTTGGTGCGGGTCCATTCTGAGTGCCTCACCGGCGATGTTTTCCACTCCAAACGCTGCGATTGCGGCGACCAGCTCGCCGCCGCGTTGGAGCACATCGCGGCCGAGGGCGGCGTCCTGCTCTACCTGCGCCAGGAGGGCCGCGGCATCGGACTACCCGCAAAAATGCACGCCTACAAGCTGCAGGAGCAGGGCTTGGACACGATCGAAGCCAACGAAAAACTCGGCTTCGGCTCGGACTTGCGCGATTACGGCATGGGCGCTCAAATCCTCTGCGACCTCGGCGTGCGCCGCATCCGCCTGCTGACCAACAATCCCAAAAAAGTCATCGGCCTCGAAGGCTACGGCCTGGAAATCGTCGAGCAACTTCCCATCAGCATCCCCGCCAATCCTCACAACGCCAAGTACCTGGAAACCAAGCGTTTGCGCATGGGGCACTTGCTCTGAAGAAGACCGCCGCAATCCAGCTCTGCGCCTCCGCGCCTCTGCGTTTAGCACTCTTCTTCTTTAACCTTCCGTCTTCCGTCTCTTGCAGTCTTGGGTCTTGTCGTCTTGGCAACTAATGATTGCGCTTTCTGCCATCCTCGCTCACCCTTCGCGCATGGAACTCGACCTCATCGACGTTCAAATCGACCTCCGCAACATCAAGCCCCGCGAGCTTGAGGAAGCGCTCGAGGATCCGTTTGGCGTCCGCTTCTTGCCCGATAATGAACGCTCCGACGGGGCCGCGCGCTATTACGCGCTGGGTCGCACCGTGGCCGACCGCTACCTCTTGGTCGCCTTCTGGACCGATGGCAAAATCATCCGGGTCGTGGCCGCGCGTGAAATGACGGAGAGTGAACAACGTTTTTACGACCGCAAATATGCAGAATTCCGCTGAATCCACCCACCCCATGCAAGTCCTCACCCGCTGGTCAGACATTCCTGATTTCGCCGATGAAGCCGAAGAAGCCCGCTTTTGGGAAACCCACGAGATGGACAGCCGGTTGATGGCCACCTCGGTGCACGAGGCCAATGCGCGCGAATCGACCACCATCACGCTGCGTTTTGATCCGCGGATGCTCTCGCGCATCAAGCGCATCGCCCGTTCGCGGTTCCTCAACTATCAGTCGATGATCAAACAATGGCTGGCCGAGCGGCTGGAAGATGAGATGCGCAAGCTCTGAGGAACTGCGGATTACCCCGACCCCCAATCCTTACGATGGAGGCTAATCCTGCGCCAGCTCAGCCTGATGAAAATGCAATCGATGTGGCCCTGATGGTCCGCATCGGTGCGGGCGATCACGCGGCGTTCCGGTCCCTGGTCGAGCGCCATCAGGACGCCGTGGTCGGCACCGTTGCCAAAATGCTCGGCAACCCGTCGGAGGCCGAAGACATCTCACAGCAGGTTTTCCTGCGCCTCTGGCACCACGCCAAGAACTACCGCCCGGACGCGAAATTCACCACCTACTTGTTCACCATCACGCGCAATTTGGTGTTCAATGAAAGTCGCCGCCGCAGTCGCCGCAAGGAAGTCTCGTCCGACGAACGGGGGGAATTCTCCAACCTCCAGATCGAGGCCGATCCGGAGCGTCAACCCGACTCCGAATTGCTGCAGGCCGAACTGCAGACCGCCGTGGATGCCGCCATCGCGGCGCTGCCGGAAGCCCAACGCTTGGCCGTGGTGCTGCGCCGCTACGAGCAAATGCCCTACGAGGAAATCGCGACGGTGCTCGGCCTGTCGGTCTCCGCAGTCAAGAGCCTGCTATTCCGCGCCCGCACCACGCTCCGCGACTCCCTCAGCAGCTACCTCGCGGACTGAGAGTGCCCGTCGGTGGTGAGGCCCCCTCCGTAACCGCCCCTCCCGTCCGTCTGGCGGCAAATCCCGCCGGAAAGGGTTGCCATCTGCTGCGCGTCTGCCATTTTTGGGCCTGCTAACGGCATTTCTCATGTTCATCTACTTTCTGGTGGCGCTCGGCAGCGGCTTGGGCGGATTGTTGCGTTTCGCGCTTTCCGGCTATGCGGCGCAGCATTGGGGCGAGACCTTTCCCTGGGGCACCTTGCTGGTCAACGTGACCGGGTCGTTTTTGATCGGCTTTTTTGCGACGCTCACCGAGCCTGGAGGGCGGGTGTTTGTCGGCGGCAGCGGGCGGCAATTTGTGATGTCCGGCGTGCTCGGCGGCTACACCACGTTTTCCTCGTTCAGTTTGCAAACCCTCTCGCTCGCCCGCGACGGCGAATGGCTGCAGGCGGGTGCCAACGCCGTGATCAGCCTCATTCTCTGCCTCATCGCCGTGTGGCTCGGCCATGTGCTGGCGGCCGCACTCACGTCCCCCCGCTGACTTCCCACCCTGCCATTGTCATGCACCTGCCACCCGAATCCCTGCTGCTGCGTATTTATATCGGCGAATCCGACCGCCATGATGGCAAACCGCTGTACGAGGCGCTCGTCCTGCATGCCCGCGCCCATGGCTTGGCCGGCGCCACCGTCCTCCGAGCGTCGCTGGGCTATGGTGCCACCAGCCGCCTTCACACCGCCAAAATCCTCCGACTCTCCGATGATTTGCCGATGGTCGTTGAAATCGTCGATGCAGCGGAGAAAATCCACGCATTTCTGCCTACCCTTGAGGCGATGCTGGATGGCGGACTCGTCACGCTCCAGCCGCTGCAGGTGATCCAATATCAGCACGGTCGGGGCGCTTGAGCGGGGATACTTTGCTTTGCCCGGACTTTTCACTTGGATCGGCGCGTTCCCCCTCCTAGAGTTTGCCCGGCGATAGCCCACATCTCATGGTCAAGCAAGATTTCACCATCCTCAACAAACTAGGTATTCATGCCCGCCCGGCCGCTCAATTCGTGAAAATCGCGAATCGCTACCAGGCCGATATCTTTGTCGAACGTGATGGCGAGGAAATCGATGGCAAGAGCATCATGGGCGTCATGATGCTCGCCGCAGGCCACGGCTCGGTCATCACCGTCACCGCCGAAGGCAGCGACGAATCGGCGGCCATGGCCGCCATCGGTGACTTGATCCAGCGCAAATTCGAGGAGTCCTGAGCCCGTTTTCGAGCAATTGCGTCTTGCTAGCCGGTTTTGGCACAGTCAAGCTGGCCACGACCCATGGCCACCAGCTCGCACCCCACTGAAGTCGTCCACGAGGGCATCCCGGCATCGCCGGGCATCGCCATGGGCCCCGTCCACGTCATCGCACGCGGCTTCTCCGCCCCCGAGGTTTTTGAAATCGACGTCAGCGAGGTCCCTCACGAGCAGGAACGATTCCGCCTGGCGGTCGATGTTACGAAAAAGCAGCTCGCCGAATTGCAGACCCGGCTTGAAAACATCGCCGGCGACAACCATGGCGACATTTTCGAGGCCCACATCATGATGCTGGAAGACCCCGCGGTGCTCGACCGGGTTGCCACTGCCATCGCCAGCCGTTGTCAAAACGCAGAGTATGCATTTTACGCGGTGATGCAGACATTTCTCGAAGGCATGCGGCGCATTCCGGACCCCTACTTTCGTGAGCGCACCACTGATATCGAGGATGTCTCCCAGCGCGTCCTGCGCAATTTCCAGGCCGATAGCGATCCGCGCCCGCTCGGGCCCGATGAGTCGCATATTCTCATCGCCTACGACCTCACCCCGTCGGACACCGCCGGCATGGACCGCCGCCATTTGCTGGGATTCGCCACCGAGCTGGGCAGCGTCAACTCCCACACCGCCATCCTCGCCCGCGCTTTTGGCATTCCCGCCGTGGTCGGGCTGAGCCGCTCGGTCATCGACGTGACCGCCCTGTCATCGGCCATTCTTGACGGCTACGCGGGGCTGCTCATCCTCCACCCGGCACCTGCCACCCTCGAGCATTACCGGCAACTTCACGCTCAAAAGGAAAAAATCCGCAGCGGGCTGGAAGCTACCCGCGATGCGGCCACCGAGACGCTCGACGGCCATCACCTCACGGTTTCGGCGAACATCGAGTTGCTCGAGGAGCTTGAACTCGTCACCCACAGCGGTGCCAAAGGCATCGGCCTCTACCGCACCGAGTTTCTGCTCCTCAACGGCAGCGATATTCCGAGCGAGGCCGTCCAAGCCGAAGCATACTCCCGCGTGGCCCTCGCGCTGGCACCGCATGCCGTGATCATCCGCACCTTGGATGCGGGCGGCGACAAGCTGCCCGTCGAGCCGCTTACCGAGCCGGAACCCAACCCGTTCCTCGGCTGGCGCGGCATCCGCGTGTCGTTGGCCCGCCCCGCCATGTTTCGCGAGCAACTCCGCGCCATCCTGCGCGCCAGCGCGGTGGGCAAGGTTGCGGTGATGTTTCCGCTCGTCTCCGGCCTCTCGGAAGTCGAGCGCGCCCGTGATCTCATCCGCCGCTGCATGGACGAACTGGATCACGAGGGCGTTCCCTTCGATCATCAACTCCCCGTCGGGGTCATGGTCGAAGTGCCATCCGCTGCGGTCTGCGCCGATCTGCTCGCCCCGCACGTGGATTTCTTTTCCATCGGCACCAATGACCTCATCCAGTACACCGTCGCGGTGGACCGGGTCAACCCCCACGTCGCCGAGCTCTACCGGCCCACCCATCCCGCCGTCATCCGCCTGATCAAGCACACCATCGATGCCGGCATCGCCCACGGCATCTGGACGGGCATCTGCGGCGAAATGGCCGGCGACATCCGCCTCACCCCCTTGCTCATCGGCCTCGGTGCCAAGGAATTATCGGTCGGACCCCAGCGCGTCGCACGCGTCGGCCAGGCGATCCGCTCCCTCAATCTGGCCGAATGCTCCGCCATGGCCGCCGACGTCTTGCGCCAAACGCGCAGCTATGACATCCTCAACATCTCGCTCGAGATCGCCCGCCGCAGCTACGGGTATTTGTTGGATTAGCGAGGCTTCGCCTCAGACTTCAAGACCCAAGAGGAAGGCTTTGACCTGACGTCAGCATCTTTGGCTTTTCAAGCCTCAGACTCTGGCACCCTGCTGTGCTCGCCGCCCTTCAACGGGCATGCGTTCAATCCGCTGCAGGCGGGCGGCGCAGGGATTTTTTACTGGATAATATCCGCTTGTCGGCCACCGAGCGCTGCTTGGAACGGCGCGAGCGGCGACGCTTCTGACGCCGGATTTTCTCCATTTCCTGGACCCGCTCCGATTCCTTGCCGTCGCGGATGGCTTCCATCTCCTCGCACAGCTCGCGGCGCGCCAGAAACCGGTTCATCTCGCGCGAGCGCTCGGCCTGGCACTTGATGGTCAATCCGCTGGGCAGGTGCTTGAGAAACACACAACTCGATGTCTTGTTGATTTTCTGACCGCCCGAGCCCGACCCTCTGACAAATTTCTCGATCAGGGTCTCCGCAGTGATGCCCAACGCCAGCATGCGTTGCTCAAGATCGGTGAGTTTCTCGGTGGAGACGGGGTTTTGCATGGTGCTGCCTGCGGGTCTTGCCGAACCTATCCCGTCCTCCAGACTCTGTCCATCTCCCAGTGGCAGCGCTCACCACTCCGGAACGGGGATGCTGTCCCCGGGTGAAGAATGAGTACGCCGCAGAGCCCTCCGCTCTATTCATCCACGGGGGTACCCGTGTTCCCCCTCCGTGCCTGCCTGCTGATTCGACCTGCCAAATGAAATCTCCCTCAGGGCTGAGTCGACAGGATTGGGCATCCCGCTCTGCTCAGAGCAAGGGTTTGCCGAACAGGGTGAGACTGTTGGTGGGCCGCGCCCCGAAGCGCGCCGCCATCGCCTTGGTTTCCTTTTCCACCTCGGGCCGGGCGCTGAAAATCCAGCGCTGGATGGCTTGGAATTCGGGGTCGAGGAAGCGGGCGAAAAACCCCAGATTCAGCCGGCCCGACTGGGCGAGGAAATCGGGATGAACGGCGCGGGCGTGGACAAAAATGCCGTCAGGGCCGGTCCGGCGGACCAACTGGACCGCCGCGATGGTGCCGTCGAGCCGGATCACGGTGGAGAGCAGGGGATCGTGGGACATTGCCAATTCCGCAGTCATCTCGCCGGTCCCGGCCGCCTCGAGGTCGGTGAGTTGGTGGGCTTTTACGATCGCGTTGACGGCGGGCAGATCGGCCGTCTGCAGGGGAGAAATCGTCATGCCCGGATGCTTATGGGAGGATTTGGCGAGGGTTCGGCGGGCGCGGGCGAAGCGCTGGTCCATGGCCGCATCGCGGGTGGCGCTCCACCAAGTGTCGGTGCGGCGGGCATCGAAGCCGGCGGCCGCGAGTAGCGGGCACATCGGGCTGGCAGCCGGCAACAGCAGCGACAGCAGGTGCAGGTCGTGGTCGCGCGCCAAGGATTCCACCCGTTGCAGCAAGTCCGGCAGCAGCGGGCCGGCTAGGAAGCGCGGGCGGATTTGCAGGTGAAGATTGCCCACTTTGCTGTGGCCCACGGCGAGGCAGATGGCGGCGACCAGGCGTTCGGGATCGCCGCAGACGGCGACGAGCGGATGCAAGGTGCCCTCCAGAGCGGTGCGGCTTCCGAGAAACGCCAGGGTCCGCAGGCCTTCGTCGGGCCAGGGCGGGCGGATGACCGGCACGGTGAGGTCGCGGGTCATGTCGGGATGTGGTAGAGGTGCAGGGGCTGCGCGTCTTTGCGCAAGGTGGCGCGCGCGGTGGCGGTGGCCTTGCGGGCACGTTCCAGTTCGGCACGGGCTTCGGCCCGGTGCTTGCCGTGGAGCGGGCTGGATGGGCGCGCCTGTTGCAACAATCCGGTGACTTGCTCGCGGACCGCGGGAGACGCCGCCGGGAAAAATTTCCGCAGGATATCGCGGGGGTGCTGGAGGTCGGGTTGCTGGCGCAGCGCCTCGGCGGCAAAGGTGGCGGCGGCGGCGGAATCGCCGCGCTGGGCGGCACACTGGGCGAGGATGAGGCAGGCCAGCGGATCGCTGCCGGAGATGGCGAAGGCACGTCGGGCGGCGGTTTCGGCTTCGCCAAACTCGTCGCGGGCGAGCAGGCAGCGGGCCAGTCCCAACCAGGCTTCCGGCCGCTCGGGATCGCTTTCCAAGGCGCTCCGGCAACAACTTTCGGCCAACCCGGGATTGCCCTGGTGGAGGGCCGCCAAGCCGCGAAGCAACGTGAAAGCGGGGCGCAATTCGCCGCTGTCGGGGTCGATGTTGGCCGGGTGTTCCAGCAGCCGGGACGCGGTGGCGCCGTCGTCGCACTGGATGGCCAGCGAGGCCAAATGCTGGCGGAGGTGGAGATCGTCCTCGCCCAGGTCAAACAGCGGGGCCAGCGCATTCATCGCCTCCCGCTTCAAGCCGCAAGTGATGAGTGCCAGCGCCAGATGATGGCCGGCGAGCGGGTCTTCCGGGCGGGCCGCCATCGCTTGGTAGAGCGGGCCCACGGCCTTGGCCGGCCGGCCCGCGGCCACCAGGCAGAGGCCGAGGTTCAGGTGATGCTCGCGCGCGCCTTCGCTGCCCCAGCGGTCCGCTGCGCTTTCCGCGGGCGCAGTCCTGGCCGCCTCAAATCCCGGGCATTGCGGCCCCCAACTATCGATTTTTTCGCTCGGGCGCGGGGTGCTTTCCAGTTCGATCCACGGTCTGCCGGCCATGTCGCGACCGACGGGCAAGTCCAGCAAATGCAGCAGGGTCGGGGTCACGTCGAGGACGGAGGCCGGGTGCAGCGAGCCAGCTGGAAGGATTCCGGGGCCGGCCACCACCGCCATGCCGGGCGGATGGGGCGGGCCGCCAATGAGCGAGTGCGCGGAGCCCGCGGGCTGGCGGAGTTTGAATCCCCGGTCCGCCACCAGCATCAAGGTCACGTCATTTCCCGCCATGGCCATCATTTCACCGAGCAGTGCATCGTGCAGCCGGTAGGCTCCATCCACCACCGCGCCGTACCACCGCTGGTCGCGTGCCGTGGTGTCTGCTGCGGCACCGCGGAATTTAAAAAAATCCTGGCCGACGGATTCGAGAAAGGAATCAAACACCGTAAAGGCGCGCCACGGCCGGCCGGCTTCCTGCTCGTCTTCCAGCAGCGCCATGGCCGTGTTGTGCGTGGTGTAGAGCCGCGCCAGATGGTGGACGAGGCGCAGCGCCAGCGGATCGCGCGCCAAGTCCATTTCCGCCGCGTGCGGGAAAAACAATCCCAGCAACCGGAGGTCGATTTCCTCCAGTCGCGCCCGGCAGCCGGCGAGCCGCCCGGCCAGACTTGCCGGTTGGACCGCTCCATCCGGCAACGGCCACTCGGCACCCGCTTGCAGTGGCACCTGCATCCAGCGCTCGGACACATGCACGCCTTCGACCGGCTCCGCAGGATGCGATGCGGGCCAGCCGATCACGTGATGGCGGAGCCCGCAGGCGCTGAGGATGTTCCAAAATGCCGGCACCCGCCGCCCGCCGTTGGGAAAATCCAACGGCAGGCCCGTAGCCGGATCATTGAGTGTCTGACTGATGATGCCGTGCTCATGCGGCCAGCAGCCGGTCGCCATGCTGGTGGCGTGCATGGCTGCCAACTGCGGCGCAATTCCCGCCAGCGCGCCGTGGGTGCCCCTGTCTAACTGACTGGACAGCGCCGGCAGCAGCCCTGCATCAGCCAAGGGCCCGGCCACTTGCCAGTCCATGCCTTCCCTCGCCACCAGCAGCACGCGCCGGTCATGCATCGGCGGTGGATGCCGGGGCGCGGCGGCGGGAGCGCAGTAACAGCGAGCCCCCTAACAAGGAGGCCAGCGTCAGCACATTGGCCGGTTCTGGCACCGCGCTGATTTCCATGATCCGCGCGACGGCAGTCGTCGTGATCGATGCTCCCGAGTCTTCGTAAGCATAACCGTAGAGTGTGAGGCCGGCGCTGCTCACCCCGATCTCCGCCCAACCGTAAAGCGGGGTCGGGGAGGGGATAAATTCCGGCACAGATTCGGGAACCAATGGGTCGTTCCAGGTTGAAGGCTCCGTTTGGATCGTGTTGCCAGTGGAAATCAAAGCATCCATGACGAAGCCGAGCGATCCCCGCGCCCCGTTGCCCCAGCTCTGTGCCGGGGTGATGTCGAGAGAGTTGCCGGTAAGATCGGCGAGCACTCCGAGGCCGACCGCCACCGAAGTGGAATCAATAATCGCCGGCTTGTAATAGCCCCACTTGGAATCCGCACCGATGCTGCGACCGGCGTCCAGGCGTTCCGGGAGGAAGGTCGGCGGAAGGTCCGGCTTCGCTGTCTGGCTGGGGGAATAGGTCCCGAGCGTCAGCATCTGGGTATTGTCGCCTGCCGCGATCACCGCGGGTTTGCTGTTCGATGCAGTGCTGGTTTGCGTCTGCAGAATGATGAGGTCACTGGCGAAGGCCGGAATACTGCTGCTGCCGCTGTCACGCCAAGTCCCGATGGCACCGGTTTTCGGATTGAAATAGATGCCCTCGGTGACGGGTGAGGCCGCGATCAGTTCCGGGCCGCCGACCGTCAGGGGCGTGGCGAGGGGGTGGCTGACCATTGTGGCTGAGGCCGGCAGTGCCACTGTGGCTCCGGCCAGGGTGAGAAGACTCGATTTGCGATGCTTGCGGATGCGATTCATGGAGGTTTCGATTATGTTTCGACAAATATATAGGTGTGGGAGGCGCGACTCATTAGGGTTGGCGCGCACAAGGTAAATAACTAAACAGCAATTAAGGGTTTTATTTCCGCGTATTACGCCTGCCGGATAGTTTTACCGGCCTAAATACAGTTGTTATAACCAAGAGTCAGAGCGCTGTATTAAGTTTAATTCACGAAATAGAATAAGTACTTTTTGTCGTTAATGATTATCACGATAAGTAATTGGTGCAGATGGTGACAATCGTTAGAAGTATTGGCAAAGAGAATGCTTCATTAAGCAAAGCGGAAATTGAACCAGCTCGGCAGGCTGGGGGTTTTGAGGCAGCAACTTGATGTTGCTGCCCCTGGGCGGGATGGCCGGGGCGCGGGATCAGGGCTGGCGGGTGCTCGCGGCGCGGTAGGCGGCGGGCGGCATGCCCACCGCGTTGCGGAATTGGCGGGTGAAGGACGATTGCTCGGCATAGCCGCAGCAGAGGGCGATTTCAGCGACCGCGGTATCGCTGTGGGTGAGCAGCTCGGCGGCGTGGCCGATGCGCGCCTTGCGGATGAATTGGGCGGTGCTGAGGCGGAACGTGCGGCGCATCCGGCGGTCGAGTTGGGGAGCCGAGAGGCCGGCCAGGCGGGCCAGCGCGGCGGGCTCCAAACGGGCGTCGAGGTGCTGCTGGATGTGGCTGACGATTTTCGCCAGGCCGGCGAATTCGAGGTCTTCGTCGCGCGGGCTGCGCAGGTCGCGGGAGATCGATGCCAAGCCGATGATGTTGCCGGCGGCGTCGTGGAGGGGCAGCTTGGTGGCGAGGTACCAGCCGAGCGAGCCATCGCGGTTGGTGACGAGTTCGAGGCGGTCGACGAGTGCCTTGCCTGTGAGGAGGACCTGATCATCCTGCTCGCGATAGGCGGCGGCCAGGTGGGGAGGGAACAAGTCGTCGGCGGTGCGGCCGAGGATGGCGGCGGGGCTGGTGATGCCGCGGCGTTCGGCGAAGGCCGGGTTGGCGGCGCGGTACCGGCGCTGGCGGTCCTTGATGCAAAACACCACGTCCGGCAGCGCGGCGAACAGCCGCTCGCAGAGATGCGGCGCGGCAATGCGGCGCAGAAATGTTTGATGGTCGTTCAATTTGCGAGGTCGGGTGGAGGCCCCAGCATCTGCCTGCCCATGCGGTTTGTCGAGGTCGCGCAGGCGTGAGCACACATTGGCTCGCGCAAGGCGTGAGCACCCATTGGCCGCGCAGTTGCGGCGTTTTTGTGCGCAAATCCACCGCGCCCGCGTTCACTTCGGTCAAGACAGGCGTGCGATGGTAGAAGGATGACAAGCACGACGACAGCGGAGACGGCGACGGACGCGGAACTGGCACAGCAAGCGGTGGCGCTGGCGGCGAGTTGGTTGCGGGCGGCGAAGGCGCAGGAAACCGCGGCGGAGCGGCGGCAGGGGCAGTCCCTGGCGCGCATGATGAACGACGCGGCGGGCAAGGCACTGACTTTTGCCCTGGCCGACCAGGTGTTCTGTCCGCCGGGCGCGGCACGCTCGGCGCGGCGCTTCCGCGATTTGGTCAAAGCCTACGGTGTGCCGGCATATTTGCCGTGGTACGAGCGCTTGGGCATGGCCGCCGGCGTGCTGGCCTCGAGGTGGATGCCGTGGCTGGTGATGCCGGTGATCACCGCAACAATGCGGCGGCAAAGCGCGGCGGTGATTCTGCCGGGCGAGGACGCGCGTCTGGTGCCGCACTTGCGGGCCCGCCGCGCCGCCGGCATGCGGATGAACCTCAACCAGTTAGGCGAGGCGATCCTCGGCGAGGGCGAGGCGGCCAAGCGGCTGACCTCGATCCTCGGGCGCTTGGCCAGCCCGGACTGCGATTACATGTCTATCAAAATTTCCGCGGTGTGCAGTCAGATCCACCTGGTCGGTTACGATGAAACTGTGGAGCTCGTCAAAGACCGGCTGCGCCAGTTGTACCGGGTGGCGATGGAATCTGGCCGCGACGGCAAGGCGAAGTTTGTGAACCTCGACATGGAGGAATACCGCGATCTGCCGATGACCTGCGACGCCTTCCGCCAGGTGCTCGACGAGGCGGAGTTTCTCGGGCTGGAGGCGGGGATTGTGCTGCAGGCCTATCTGCCGGACGCGTGGCCGGTCCAGCAGCAACTCACCGGGTGGGCGCGGCAACGGGTGGCGCGGGGCGGCGCTGGCATCAAGATCCGCATCGTCAAGGGGGCCAATCTGGCGATGGAAAAAGTCGATGCGGCCCTCCACGATTGGCCGATGGCGGCGTACGCGAGCAAGCAGGAAGTGGACGCCAACTTCAAGCGCATGCTCCACGAAGGCTGCAGGCCGGACAACGCCCGGGTGGTGCGCCTCGGCGTGGCCAGCCACAACCTGTTCGACCTGGCATATGCCAAACTGCTGTGCGAACGCGAGGGCGTGGCCGGACGGGTCGATTTCGAAATGTTGGAAGGCATGGCCAACCAGCAGGCGCGGGTGGTGCATGCCACGGCCGGAGGCCTGCTGCTGTATGCCCCGGTGGTCAAACGGCTGGATTTCCACAGCGCCATCGCCTACTTGGTTAGACGGCTCGATGAAAACACCGCCGAGGAAAATTTCCTCCACGACTTGTTCGGGATGGTGCCGGGCGACGCGCAGTGGACGCAACAGGCAGAGCGCTTCCTGCAGGCGTGCGAGCGCAAGGACGAGGTGCATGCCGGGCCGTGGCGCAGCCAGGACCGGCGCCATGAATCCCCCGTCGCCGCAGACATTCATGCCGGCTTCCACAACGCGCCGGACACCGATTGGGCATTGCTCCACAACGTCCGCTGGATCCGCGAGCTCGTCACCGCCATGCTCGGGCGCCAGCAAGCGCTCGTGCCGCTGCAAATCGGCGGCGAATCGCTCGCCGGCGCCAGCGAGGCGAGCGGGCGGGACCCGTCACGCCCCGGCGTCACCGCCTACCGCCACGCGCTGGCCGGCCCCGAGCAAGTCGAACGCGCCTTGCAGGTGGCCGTGGCCGCCCGCGCCGAGTGGGCGGCGCGCAGCCCCGGGCAACGCGCAGCCATCCTGCGCCAGGCGGCCGCCGTCATCGCCAGCCAGCGCGGCGAGGCGATCGCCACCATGGTGCTGGACGGCGGCAAGGCGGTCGGCGAGGCCGACGGCGAGGTCAGCGAGGCGATCGACTTTGCCAATTACGCTGCGGCCTGCGTGTTGGACCCGGCGTGGGGCGATGGCAGTGCGGCCAGCCCGCGCGGCACGGTGGTGGTCACCTCGCCGTGGAATTTCCCGTTTGCCATCCCGTGTGGCGGCATCGTGGCGGCGCTTGCGGCCGGCAACACGGTCATTTTCAAGCCGGCGACGGAAACCGTACTAACCGGCTGGACGCTGGCGCAAATGCTGTGGGACGCCGGGGTGCCCAAGGACGTGCTGCAATTCGTGCCGTGCCGCGGCAGCGATATCGGCCGCAGCCTGGTGGCCGACGCGCGGGTCGACGCCGTCGTTCTAACTGGTTCTTACGACACCGCGCGGGCCTTCGTGGGGTGGAAGCCGGAGCTGCGGCTGTATGCGGAGACCAGCGGCAAGAACGCGATGATCATCACCGCGGCGGCGGACCCGAGTGCCGCCATCAAGGACCTGGTGCGCGCCGCCTTCGGCCATGCCGGCCAAAAGTGCTCCGCCGCCTCGCTCGCCATCATCGAGGCCGAGCGCTATGATTCGGCCACCTTCCGCCGCCAATTGCGCGATGCCGCGGCCTCCCTCAAGGTCGGCTCCGCCTGGCAATTCGACAGCGTCATCACACCGCTGATCCGCGAGCCGGGTGCCGACTTGCTGCGCGCCCTGACCACCCTGGAGGCGGGTGAGGAGTGGTTGTTAGAACCACGCCAGGACGCCGCCAACCCGTGCCTGTGGTCGCCGGGCATCAAGCTCGGAGTGCAGCCGGACGGGTGGTTCCGCCGCACCGAGTGCTTCGGGCCGGTGCTCGGCTTGATTCGCGCCGACTCGCTCGATCACGCGATCCGCATCCAGAACGATTCGGAGTTTGCACTAACAGCGGGGCTGCATTCACTCGACGAGCGGGAAGTCGCCGAGTGGCGCCAGCGGGTGGAGGCGGGCAATGCCTATGTTTGCCGATCCATCACCGGGGCGATCGTGCGCCGGCAGCCGTTTGGCGGTTGGAAGCGCTCGTGCTTCGGCCCGGGTGCCAAGGCCGGCGGGCCGAACTATGTGGCCCAGTTCAGCGTCTGGCAGGATGCCGGGCTGCCGCAGCACCGGCTCAAGCCGGGCGGGGCCGCCGCGCACATGTTAGACTCGCTGCTGCGGGTGTTGCCGGACGATGCCGAGGCCTTGCGGGTGGCGGCGGGCAGCGACACCTGGTGGTGTCAGGAGGAATTCAGCCGCGCCCAGGATCCGACCGGCCTGTTTTGTGAGAGCAATGAGTTTCGTTACCGTGCGATGCGGCGCGTGGTGCTGCGTGCCGCGGAGGATATGCGTGATGGCGAGTTGGCCCGCGTCGTGCTGGCGGCGGCGGCGCTGCATGTGAAGTTGGAAGTGTCGGTGGCCAAGCCCCGCGCATGGCTGGACCGGGGGTTGGGCCTGGCCGTGGTCGTCGAGGATGAGGCCACGCTGGCCGGCCGCCTGGCCGCCATGTCTCAGGCCTGGGAGGTGGTGGTGCGCGCGCCGGGCGCGGGCGGCGTGCTGCGCCGTGCGGTGATCGAGTGTGGTGCCCGCCTGGTGGATGCGCCGGTGGTGCTCAACGGCCGGATTGAGTTGTTAGCGCTGCTGCGCGAGCAATCCATCAGCGAAACCCTCCACCGGCTCGGCAACGTGCTGCCAAAGCCCGGCCAGGTCGGCCGCCCAAATTGACGCGCCGGGCGGCGTGCAGCAAGTGAAGCGGAGGCCTGCCGCGCGTGGCTGCCACGTCTCGCGGCAGGCCGTGACTGCCACGTCTCGCGGCAAGTCATTCCAGTGGCGGCGGCATCCTGCCCACCGCCTTGTCCTGCCAAAGCCACAAGGCGCAGGCCAACATCCACAAACTGGGCAACTACGCCGGGGGAGCGGTCCAGGCGCACAACGAGAAGGAAGTCGAGCGCACCATCACAGCAGTCGGAGCCGCTCACGGTACGCTCACGGCGCTAGATGACCTGATGCGGCTGAGGAAAGGCGGCTCCAACAATCATCAAAGTCCCCGGATTTTGAATTCTGCGTCCTCTCGGAACCATTCACCCTGCCAGTGGTGGGCGGCGTAGGCCTGCGGGAAGTCCGCCTGCTGGAAATCCAGCGGAATCAGCTCGGTGTAGTAGTAAGGATACACTGCTTCCCGCGACCAGCCGACCAGGTCACCATGCTCGAAGATCCACCCGGCGGTGAATCCGTCGGCGGTTTCAATGGGGCGGCCGTGACAGTTGCCATGAAGCCACGCCGAAACAGAGCGATCCAGCGCGTGCGGCCCGGTGAGTCCCACGACATCCCACGGATTGTCCGGCCGCACCGGTTGCACGCTGGCCCGGATGCGCCGCAAATGGAGCTCCCAGAACGGATGGCCAAGCGGGCTGGCCAGGATAGCCGTTCCGATCGAACGCGGCCCGGAGAGTTCAAAGCCAAAGTTTACGCAATCCGTCGCCATGATCTCATCCAGCGGCCCTAGCAACTCCATATCATGATCCAGATAGAGCCCGCCGTGCTGCCGCAGAATCTCATACCTAATCACATCTGGTCGGATGCCCATCCCGATCCGTTCATCCAACATCAGGTGTGGACACAACGAGTTACTGGCCAAGTCTGCCAGCTCGGCATCCGTCCACAGGCGATATTCCCAGTCCGGCAGATGCTTTTTGATGCTCGCCCGCCAGGGTTCGGCGCGCTCCGGAAAACAATTGCTGCCAAGCCAAATTTGATGGACGATTCGCGGGATCATTGATTGTCGTTAGTTCGGGTTTGTTGAATGAATGAATGAATGAACGGGCGGATTTTGGTCATGGTTTGTGCCACAGCCATCCACATATCGAGGTAACTGTAGGTGGCCAAGCGACCAAGGAAGATCATGTTTGGCTCCGCAGCCGCCAGGCGCTGATATTTCAGATAGGTCTCCATTCCGGTACCGAAGGGCATGGGATAATACGGCTCATTGCCGTCGTGGTGGGCTTCGGGAAATTCGCGGGTGACGAGAGTTTGAACCGGGTGTTCATTGGAGAAATAGGCGTGGTCGTAAAACCGCGTGTATGGCAGCCGGTTGCACTGGTTAATGATCGAGTGCGGCAGCCGGGTGCCACTCCATTCATGCTCAAACCGTAGCGACCGGTACGGCAGCGGACCATGGACGCAGTGATAGAACTCATCAATCTTGCCGGTGTAGATCACGTGATCGGTGGGCCTGCGGTTCCGCCGCCAGGCGTCCTTGGCCGCGCCAAGATGAATCGGGATTCCATCCAGCATAAGGCGGAACAGGGCGGCGTAGCCGGCGGCGGGCTGGCCTTGATAGGTATCGTTGAAATAGCGGTCATCCGCGTTCTCGCGGCGGATCGGCACGCGGTCTTTAATGGATGCGGGCAGTTGATCCCAAGGCACTCCCCATTGTTTAACCGAATAATCCACGAAGATGAGTTCACGGATTTCCTCATCGCTGAGTCTGCGCCCGAGTTGCTGCTCGGTCTTCATCGAGAAGGGGATGGAAATACGGCCCAGGGCCGTGTCCGCAACGACAGTGTGCCGATAGTCATGCCATGCCGTGAAGCGGGAGAGAAACTCCCACACCTGCCTATCATTGGTATGAAACAGGTGAGGGCCGTAACGGTGAATGGTCACGCCATTGACGCACTCGTCGTGGCAGTTGCCACCGGCGTGTCCGCGGGTTTCCCAGACCTCCACATGATGGCCGGCGTCGGCAAGCAAGCGCGCTGCCGTGCTGCCCGAGATGCCGGAACCGATGACGTGGAATCTCATGAGAGCAACGTGTGCCTACCGCGCGGCAAATCACCCCGCACGGCTCGAATGAAGGGCAGTCCGAAGAGATGCAGCCACATCTTCTCGAACACATAACCGTGGGCGTAGTGACCTTGCGCCAACCTGCGCATGGCGGGGATGCACTCTTGCGGGATCATCCCGAGTCGCGCGTTTCTCACGCCGAACATCGCCCCATACGCGAATTGAACCAGGGCAGCGTCCCAGGCTTGCTCCGCCAGGTCGGTTAGACCGCAGGTTTCCAGAAAGTGGCCGGTGATGCTCCAGCCGCGCGGCAGACAGTGATGCTGGCAATAGTCCCGCATGATCTTGCGTCCGCCCTCGTCCTGCCAGCCGTGCATATCGAGTGTGGCGGTGCTGGACAGCTCGGTGCGGATGGCGTGGCGGCCCAGCCACTCCCCGTCATCCAGCACGCGGAGATTGGCTGGCGGAATGTCAGAAGTGGTGACATAGCCCGCCGTGAGCGGCTGCACCTCCGCCCAGCGGTCTGGGTGTTGCAGCAACGCCAGAAAATCCGGGCTGTGGGGAAACGGATCGCCCTGGCAGAATACCGTCCAGCCTTCCGGTGCCGGTTGCGGATATTCTTGCAGATGATGCAGATAGGTGTCGGCCTCGCGGCCGAGGTTGGGCAGCGCCACGAGGTGGTCCACCCGCTGGCGCAACAGCGGGTCAAGGATCTCCGGTCCCTTGTTGTAGAGCACTACCGTCACCTCTTCCGGCACTTGCAACAGCCAGCGGAGGTCTTCGTTATACCTCGCCACAACCAGGGTCAGCGGCGCGGCGGGCGGTGGTACCGGCAAGGGGTCTTTGGCCGCCTGTTCCTGAAGTTTCGCAGAGAGCATGTAATCCAGAATGGGACTCCGGGCCGGGACGGTGACTTTGACCAAGGCCAGTTTGGCGTCCAAGGCGGGGGCGCCGAAGTAAAGCATTTCGCTCTTGGGATTGGCCCAGGTGGCGTATTCGACATCCAGCGCGAACCAATGGTTCACCGTCCGGTCATTCCATCCGACAAAAGTCAACACGCTGTTGCACGCCATGCGCGGATACAGAACCGCCAGCAAAAACCACTCGTCAAAGCCGTAGCTCGGCCAGTCAGTTCCGAACACCGGCACGCTGCTGCTGGGTTCTTCGCCACTGCCGATCACACATTGGCCGGGCATGCTGCCGCGCAGCGTGTGCCACAGCAGCGCCTTCATCAACAGAGCTACCGGATACCCGCCGACCGCGCCGAATTGGCAGGCGTTGATCGGGCGATAGAAGCCAGGGTCATTGTCCGGCCTGCCGCCGTCCAGAATGTAGGGCACCCGCCACAGCCCGTGGCCGGCTCCCAGCGCGTGCTCGGTGCGCTCGACGTTGTGGAGGACTTCCGGTGCGTGGTCGGAGTCCGTGATGGTGATCCAGCGGCCCTCTTCCTCAAACGCCAGAAACCGCCACAGCGCCCCCGGATTGTGCCGCAGCGACGAACATTTCATCACCATCACCTCGCAGCCCGCCGCCACCAAATCCTCCACCAGAAACTCCAGATCCGCCGCCAGATAGACGCGGAAAGCAAGATCCGGCCGGGCTTCCTTGAGCGTCCGCGCCCCGTCCAGCAAGGGCAACACATAGTGGTCCCACGGCGCGAAGCGGGAGACCAGGCCGAGCTTGGCGGCATCCATCATCAGTTGCCGGGTAACCGGCGGCAGCTCGCCCTCCTCCTTGCGGGAGTTCTTCCAGAACAGGCTGGCCACCACCAGATGCTTTCCCGCCTGCGGGTTCACCACCCGCGCCACATCGCACCACCCGTCCAGCAATTCCGCATCCTCGAAAGTTGCATTCAATTGATAATCAGCGACTTGATCGTCAGTCAGCACGGGAAATACGTCGGTCCAGCTCATGGCTTTGGCAGTTGGGATTGGGTTGAGAATCTGGGCACCGGTAAAAGTTAGTCTATCCGGTAGAAAAATCTTGTGGGCCCGCCCAATTTTCGGCAATAACCAAATGCACTTGCGCAAAAATCAATCCATGCCCACCCTATGACCACGCCATCCCCCAGCCCGTCCGTGACCACCTTCACCCGCCGCACGTTCATGAAAACCACCGCGCTGACCATCGGTGCGGTCGCCTTGCTCTCACAAGGACGGGCGCTGGCAGATGGGGGAGGGGATAGCAGTTCGTCTATCGTGCACGGTGCCCCGGCCAATGCCAGCTCAGGTGATGGCTATACTGAAACTCCAACAACGCGTATTGCTGACGACTATCTCATGTTTAAGGGCAAATATTGGTGTACCCCCAACACTGGGAGAGGCAATCCCGTGGCACTTCAATTCGCAATTGAACTATTTGACTCAAACTTGGTACCATTACCAGCCGATCTTGGAGACCATCCTGGACTTCCCTGTGGATTCATGACATCAGATCGCGTAGAGCTGGATGGCCTTATAGAGGATGGGTATTTCGAGGCGGTCACCTCCTATGACGGCACGTCGTACCCTTTTTTGAAACATGAGTTTAGCATAAAAACTCTGAACGTATTTACGCAAACGTTCTATCGCACAGACTATGTCGTCACAGTTAGGGCCTTATTGGTATATCGCAAGACCCCAGATGAGGATACGGCGGTGCTAGAAGGCTCAATTATCGCACGCAGCAACAAAATAGACTATGTATTCTTCGAAAGGGATTTTGTTCCATTGGGAGTTCAGAGTCCAGACGAGGTTTACCAGATACCGGTACAGTTGTCGGTTTGGAAATAGCTGGTTGTTTTAACAATGTTATGCTTATGTCAGTACGTAGATGGATTGGAATCGGAACGGGCCTTGTTATTTGCCTTGCGTTAATTTGGTGGAACGCAACGTGGAAAGGTAAGTCAAAGCGCGCTGGAATTGACGAACCAGGCCTTTCGCACCATCCAATACCTTATGGGCATCCCGAAAAGTCTAAATCTGATAGGGAAAAGACAGAAAATAGAAATGAGATTCCTGCCGAGTTGAGGCCCGCCAGACGTGTCTCTGAAATGCTTCCGAAGTCGGCGTATTTCAGAAATATCGGATCAAAAGGGGATCTGAGTCTAGTTGGCACCAACGGCAAATTATTCCCGCAAGCATTGAAGTTTGCAGGTGTCTCCGCCGATAAAACCGAAGAAATTCAAAAACTTTATGATTCTTTGCGGGAAACCCTGAAAAATCATCTTCTGGAGAATCTCAAGCCTGACCCATCAAGCCCAACCGGGGAGGAGAATGTTTCTAATTATGTAATTACACCGTTTCCAGAACTCGGAGCCGCAGCGCTGGAAGACTTCGCGAAAGCCGTTGATCATGCGGTTGGTGGACCTACGAGAGAGCGATTGCTTTCTACGTTTAATGTTAATAGCGACTATTCTGGTTTGGGACAATATGAAATGTATCTTAAGGTTAGAATTTCATCGCAGCCGTATGATAGCCCAATAACAGGTTACGATCCCGGACACGTCGTAACCTTTGAGCGTAGAGATCCCTCCTCTGGCAAATCAGCAGGTGGAGGGCAGATGAGTTTGAAGACATTCGAAAAACAGACAGGCGTTCTCTTTAACATTGACTCCCCGCCACCTTGAGGCTTTGAGGTGGGACGCGATGGATAGGAGGGGAAATTCCAGACGATGTTCTCGAGACACCGTTACATTCGGTGGTTTGAAAATAGCTGGTTGTTTTAACAATATTATGCTTATGTCAGTACGTAGATGGATTGGAATCGGAACGGGTCTTGTTTTTTGCCTTGCCTTGATTTGGTGGAACGCAACGTGGAATGCTAAGTCAAAGCGCGCTGAGAATGACGAACCAGGCCTTTCGCACCATCCAATACCTGAGGGGCATCCCGGATTGCCTCAGTCTGATAGGGAAAAGACGAGAAATAGAAATGAGATTCCTGCGGCGTTGAGGAACCGCAGACGTGTTTCTGATATGCTTCCTAAGTCAGTATATTTCAGAGATATTGGAACAAAAAAGGATTTTAGTCTTGTTGACGACAACGGGAAATTATCCCCGCAAGCGTTGAGGTATGCGGGTGTCTCTGCCGATAATACCGAAGAAATTCAAAAGCTTTATGACTCATTTCGGGAAACCCTGAAAAATCATCTTCTGGAGAATCTCAGGCCTGACCCATCAAGCCCAACCGGGGAGAAGAATGGTTCTAATTATGTAATTGCACCATTTCCAGAACTCGGAGCCGCAGCGCTGGAAGACTTCGCGAAAGCCGTTGATCATGCGGTTGGTGGACCTACGAGAGAGCGATTGCTTTCTACATTTAATGTTAATAGCGACTATTCTGGTTTGGGACAATATGAAATGTATCTTAAGGTTAGAATTTCATCGCAGCCGTATGATAGCCCAATAACAGGTTACGATCCCGGACACGTCGTAAGCTTTG